>CAZAQS010000212.1:0-8291 GCA_964486825.1 uncultured Anaerolineaceae bacterium
TATTCTGCAGAGGACAGGCTTCCGCTTTTATAAGCGTATTTGTCGAAAAACGCCTCCAAAGCGCGAAAACACGAGGCGCTCAATTTGTGGCCCGCTTGCTCTTCGCAATAGGTTACTTCGGAACCAGCCCGCTGCAACAGCTCGACTGCACGGCGGGCTTTTTCCACGGGTACAATATCGTCTTGGGCGCCATGGGTGACAAATACATGCTTTCCTTCAAGCGGCTTCTTTTCTACCATCCCTTCTACATTTTCAGGTAGGAAACCGGCCAAACCGGCCATCAGGTGGACGCGGTGGGGATGGTTCAGTGCGAATGCATAGCTGAGCGCCGCTCCCTGGCTGAAACCTACCAGGCTGATTTCTGAAAAATCTACCTTGGAGATCACTTCCTTGCTCCCAGGCAGGTCTTCTAGCACCTTGACCAGGTCAGGGCTGGCTCCATTCTCATGGGCCACCAGCCCCGCCAAAGCCTCCACCGCCGGTTTGAACTCTTCCACTGCCGGCCATTGCGTTCGGCGATGTTCATGCCATCCATAACCCCCTAAGGGGCTCTGGTACAGTCCGCGGGGTGCAATCATCAAGTAATTTGGCGGAAGACGGGAAGCGAAAATCCACATCACGTTTTCATCCCCTGTCCATCCATGCAGGAGAAGCAAGACCGGGTGCGGTCCACTTCCCTTTGGGAGGCGGACCTTCATCACCATTTCCTGGTGTTCGATCAAATGAAGATTATTTTCCATGCTTAAGCCCTTCAAGACCAGCCCTGAGAGCCGCCCCAGGGTAAGCGGTTGTCCAACGGCAAACGATTCCCAGACCACCTGTTTAGTTGCGGAACAGCGGCTTCTGCAGCCTGGTATCCAAGCTCGATCATCTCGGGGATATCCACCGGATCAACCAACCCAATCTGGTGTACGATCGGCCGGATGATGACTTCTGGTTTCTCGATTTGCAAGCGCAAGTCCGCCAACATACTGCCGGATATATCGATCGACCTTAAGAACAACCGGATGGATTGCGCAAAACGCAGCTTAGCGACGCGGCTCATAAAAGGTATGGAGGCCAGCAAGCCGGGCAAGGATTGCTGACCCGTCCAATTCGATAGAGCCGGTGAGAGCACGACCGCTACTACCGGCAATTTTGGCGCCAGAGACCTGGCGACGGTTACAGGAACAGGGTTTAATATACCCCCATCGACTACTTCCTGTCCACCCCAGGTACGGGAAGGGAAAATTCCCGGGATCGCAGTTGTGGCAAGGATTGCCTCGATCAGCGGGCCGCGATGAAGGACGATCGGCTGCCCACTTTCTATGTCCACGGCTGTCATGGCAAGCGGAATGGAGAGATCTTCAAACCTCAGGTCGCCCAGCGTTTCTCTCAGGATCTGGATAACTCCACCCATCCCAATCAAAGATGGCCCATCGCCCGGTTGGCGTGTATAGAGTTTCATTTGATCGATAGACTTGAGCCGTTCCCGGGCTTCCTCTAAGTCTAATCCTGCCGCGTATAGAGCGCCCATCAAGCCCCCGATGCTCGTTCCGGCAATCGAACGGATTTTTATGCCTTTCGCCTCCAGGGCTCTCATCACGCCAATGTGGGCGTATCCTTTTACTCCGCCTCCTCCCAATGCCAGTGTAACTTCCATAATTTCTCCTAAAACCTCCCTATTAATAAATTTATCACTGAAACCAATAAAAAATCCCCCTCTATAACTTCAGATCATCAGGCGCCAGTTTTACCCAGCACCTCAGGCCAAACCGGGTAGAACATCCCCCATTGCCCCGGCGTGCGCCGGATAAAATCTTCTGCCACCTTGAGGACGGCCTCTGCGTTGTGGACCAGCTCTTTCGCCCGGTTCGAATACTTCTGCATATAGATCGGTTCCGAGGCGAAAATTTTATACCTGCTGTCCTCCTGCTTGGTGTTAGCAACCACAACCACCGGTACATCAGCTTCCAGCGCCAGGCGTACATGCAGGACAGGCATAGGCGCCGGACGTCCAAAAAAGCTGGGGCGGTATCTCGAGCTGGTAAGAGGACGATCCAGGCCGGTCATCACAGCCCCGCCGTCTCGCAACCTGTTTTGAGCCTGGCGGATCGATTCCCTTGAGATTGGTGTGATCTCCATCCCGGTTTGAGAACGGATGGCATTCTCTTGCATATAGCCGCTGCCCGGCCTAGCCAAAGTTAGCGCTTGAAAGCTATAGCCCCTGCGGATCACTTCCTGGCCTACAAAATCGAAATTGCCAAGGTGAGGGATCACGACCATCACCCCCTTCTTCCCTTCTCTCAGATGTTCCAAAACACGCTCCATGCTGGCTGCAAAGATGACCATCCGCTTCAAGGACAGATGATCGTTCAAGTAGTGATATAGATCGTAGATGGTCTGGAACCTGGAGAAAAAAACTTGCTCTACCAGCCGGTCGAGCTGTTCTGAGGTTGCCCGGCCTTGAGACACCACCCATTGGTTGGCTTTGACAGCTCTTACAATGGACAGCTTGCCTTGAGCAGCGATTAGCCTGGATACTGCCCTGGAAAAACGGTAAGCAATCCCAGGCTCGAATTTAGTCGCCAATGTAGCCGCTAAACTCACACCGAAACGGCTCATATAAAATTTCTGTACCGCGTTCATCACCCATTACTCCCCGCAAGTGCTACAAAAAGTTTTCCCCCATTTATTCAATTATACATCCTACCATAAGAAATTTTAACACCCGCTGAAATGTTGGCGGCATCATGCTCCAATGACAAGATAGAATAGCTTTTACCGAATTTGGTACAATACGGCACTTGATGGAAACAATCGTAAGGACCCACGGTGGATACAGAAGAAGTTTGGAAAGCCGTTTTCGATAAGGAAATTGAGAATGCAGAGGCTGCCAGATCCTCGGGGAATGAAGGTAAAGCCCGGGTATGTGCTCGTAGAGCTGCTGGAGTCGTTGCCAGGGAATATTTTGCCCGCCAAAAATCTCCCTCTCCCCAGGAAAGCGCTTATTATAACTTGCAGCGCCTGCATAGTCAGATGGATGTACCGGTTCATATCCGGCAAATTGCCGCTCATTTCCTCGAAAGGATCACCGAGCAACACGAATTGCCTTCAGAGGCAGACTTGATTGTTGAAGCGCGCCAGCTAGCTGATGAGCTGCTCAAAGGAGTTTAAGGGGCAAAGGTAAACCAGATATGTCGCTTCAAGATCTTTCTGTTTTGGATACAACCAGCTTATTTGCTGGTTTGAAGCCCGACGAGTTGAACCTCATCGCTCAGGCTGCCCGTGTCCGGCGAGTGCGAAATCAAGCCTTTTTCTATATGGAACAAGACCCGGCGGATCGATTGTATATTCTCACTGAGGGAAGGATCAGGCTGCTCCAGGTGACGCCCGCCGGGCAGCAGGTGATCATGCGATATATCAGCCCGGTGGAAGCCTTCGGCGTGATCGCTATGTTGAGTGGAGCCACCTACCCGGTGTCTGCCCAGGCAGTCGACGACTGTACCGCCCTATACTGGGATAGAGACTCATTGAAAAATCTGATGGAAAAAATTCCAAAAGTGGCCATCAACGGCCTGAGTACACTGGCAGCCCGAGTGCGCGAGTTTCAAGACCGCATCCGGGAATTGACCACCGAGCGAGTAGAGCGCCGCATTGCCAGGGCCATCCTCAGGCTTGCCCAACAAACCGGTCGCAAAGTCGATAATGGCGTCCTGGTGGACCTGCCCATTACCCGCCAGGATCTCGCTGAAATAACCGGTACGACCATTTACACCGTCAGCCGGACGATGAGCCAGTGGGAGTCCCAGGGCATAATCGACAGCGGCAGAGAAAAGATCGTCATCCGGCGCCCGCATCAGCTGGTCGTGATTGCAGAAGATTTACCTTGACCCTCAGCTCCTTGATAATTGAGCTAGCGCAAAGACAGACTTAACGATTTACAGTATCCTGTTATCAATAGGAGTATGACAGGAGTTTTTATGCAGAACCATGATATCCACCCGGAAATGGCTATTTCAGAGCTCTTGAGCCGTTGGCCTCAGGCCATACCTGTGTTTCAAAAACATAAGATGGCCTGTGTGGGCTGCTCGATGTCCGATTTCGAAACGGTATCCAGCGCCGCCGAAATTTACCAGCTCTCCCTAGGAACTTTTATCGAAGAGTTGCATGAGGCTGTTCAAGGCGCCGGTAAGCCTGATGAAAATCGAGGTTCCTGACCGGTTTTATCGTAACTCATTGCTCTAGCGCAAAGACTAAATCCCCCAGATCAGGTATCCTATAACCATAGAACGAACCTGACATAATGTATCTGGAGGTACGATGAAAAATCATAACCGAGCTAAGTTTTTTACTTTCACAAGTATTTTACTGGTACTGGCCTTTGCTATATCATCCTGTGGAGGATCACGCACAGTGGCAAATCCGGCCGATCCAGAGAACGTGGCATTAGCCGCTGAAGAAAACGCTTCCCTGACCCCTACTGTTAAATTCGAGCTGGTGACCGGATTTTCCAGTGGCCGGATGGGCTTTATGGGTGTTGGAGGCAGCATCGAAGGTGTCTTTAACCCCACCTTGCAGGTGACGCCCGGAGACGTGGTTGAAATCACCCTGGTAAATGGGGACGCTCTGGAGCATGATATCGTATTCCCAGATTTCAACGCCGACAGCGAAACGATCAGAGCCAAGGGTGAGACAACGGTGCTCGTTTTTGAAGCAGATCAATCCGGTGACTTTGTTTACTACTGCTCCATCCCTGGTCACAAGCAAGCTGGTATGGAGGGTCGCCTGGTGGTTAGCGAGGCAGGCGCAGAAACCCCCGCCACCGCTCCCAGCATTGTTCGATCACCTGCCGATCTGCCTGCCCCACTTACCAGCCGCTCTAACCAACACCACACCATTGAAATAGAGACGACCGAGCTGGAAGGCCAGCTGGCGAATGGGACTACCTATACCTATTGGACCTTCGACGACCAGGTCCCAGGACCTTTCTTGAGAGTCCAGGTAGGGGATACGGTTGATGTAACTCTAAAAAACCGGCCTGACAGCCTCGTGACGCATTCCATCGATTTTCACGCTGTTACCGGTCCTGGCGGCGGCGCTACCGTTACACAGGTTGCCCCAGGCGAGGAGAAATCCTTTACATTCAAAGCTCTCAATCCAGGCCTGTATGTGTATCACTGCGCCACGCCCATGGTTGCCCACCATATTGCCAGCGGGATGTACGGGTTGATCCTGGTCGAGCCAGAGGGTGGTCTTCCGCCTGTCGACCGGGAGTACTATGTGATGCAAGGTGAAATCTATACCGATGCTCCCCTGGGCACACCGGGACACCAGAACGTCAGCATAGAGAAACTGATGAATGAAGCTCCCGAGTATTTCGTCTTCAACGGCGCTTCTGGCGCCCTGATGGATGAGAACGCCCTGTACGCGGAGGTCGGCGAGACGGTGCGCATCTACTTCGGCGTTGGAGGTCCGAATTTCACCTCTTCCTTCCATGTCATTGGAGAAATCTTCGACCGGGTCTACGATCAAGCCTCCCTGACCTCCCCACCCCTGACAGACGTACAGACCACCCTGGTCCCCCCAGGTGGAGCGACGGTGGTTGAATTTACAGTCGACTATCCGGGCCGCTACCTGCTGGTAGACCATGCCCTGTCACGTGCAGAACGAGGGCTGGTGGGCTTCCTGGTCGTAGAGGGAGAAGCCGATCCGGAAATCTTCTTCTCCACAGAAGAAGAGAGCGCCGGTCACTAAATAAACTGGCTTGATATATAATGATAGAGGCTGCATAAGCTGTTTGTGCAGCCTCTCATTCTGCTAAGGATAGGGCAGGGACAAAACCAGGACTCTGTTTAAGGAAGTAGAAAAGGATTATATAAATGCAGGAGAACTTCACTTATATCGGGGATTTGCAAGGACAGCTCGAAAAAATACCGGATGACAGCATCATCAGCCGGACATTATTTCGGGATGACAACCTGAAAGGGGTCCTATTCGGCTTTGCAGCCGGGCAGGAGCTCTCCGAGCATACTGCCTCGACTCCCGCTGTCCTCCATATTCTGGAAGGTCGCGGGCGCCTGACCTTGGGGGAAGAGAGCCGGGAGGCAAAACCCGGCGCCTGGGTCTATATGCAGCCCAACCTGCCGCATAGCCTGTACGCAGAGACCCCTCTGGTCATGCTGCTGCTCCTGATCAAATAGGAGTGCTGCATGCCGCCCCTCATCCGGTGGTACCTGAAAGCTGCTCTGCTTTACCTGGTGGCAGCCCTGGCAATGGGGACAGCCATAGCCGGTGATTCGGTCTTTGGGATAACCGGCTATGCCCGCCTCTTGATGCCGGTATACTTGCACCTTTTCATTGTGGGATGGATTACGCAACTGATATTTGGGGTCGCTTTGTGGATGTTCCCAAAGCAGTCGATCGAACGACCGCGCGGTAATGAGGCCATTAACTGGCTGATCTTAATCCTATTAAATGTTGGATTGCTGCTGCGGGCAGTGGCTGAGCCGGTGAGCTCGATCTCACCGGTTGTGTTCTGGGGGTGGCTCCTGGCCTTCTCCTCCCTTCTGCAATGGGCAGCCGGGATTGCTTTCGCCTACCAGGCCTGGCAGAGGGTCAAGGTGCGCTAGAATGCCCTTGTTGAGCGCCTATTTCGTGCGGGCTGCCCTGATTTACCTGGCAACTGGTTTCAGCCTGGGTGGCCTTCTCCTGATCAACAAGGGCCTCCCGCTGGCAGGCTTCATCTGGAGCTTGCTGCCCGCCCATATCGAGTTCCTCATTTGGGGTTGGCTGCTCAACCTGAGCATGGGAGTGGCGTTTTGGATCTTACCTCGCTTCGCAGCGCCTCCCAAAAGGGGCAATGAGCAGATCGCCTGGCTGGCCTTTGGGTTGTTGAACACCGGTATCTGGTTGGTGGTGCTGGATTCGCTGGTAAGCTTTCAATTTCCTGTGCCGTTGTCGCTCTTCGGCCGAGTGTTGGAAGTCCTTTCAGCATTGACTTTCGCATTCCACGCCTGGCCGCGCGTCAAAGCAGCCGGCGCGTAAGGGCATATTTATTTAGAATAGGTAGACGGGGGATTATGATGCGGACTGCAGAGCCTGAGCCCTTTTCTGCTGCAATTGAGTCTTGAACTGTTGCAGGTAGCCTTTTCCCCCCAGCAGAGCGACGATCGCTCGTACTCCCAGCGCCAGGATTAAAATACCACTCAAAACACCGGCGGAGCCTAACAGGATGGCTTGTAGAGGATCTGCCTTCTTTTGTACGATGATGTCCTGCGGCTCGACCAGCAAACGCTCTCTCAAGCTTCCGACGAACTCTGTCGGTGGGGTCACCGGTACCAGCGCCTCGAACAGGTAAGCTTCCAGGATTTGAATATCCGGTTTTTTATAGACCTCTCCCCCAAACCACTTACTGCTCATTCTTCACTCTCCTTTTCTGTCTCAATCCTATTCCTGATCAGGCAAGCCTGCGCGGTCGTGCTGGTCATCTGAGCTCAGCTCTTGCAGCTCGCATCTCAGCGATAGCAAGGTGCGGTGGTAAAGGCTTTTAACCGCGCCCTCCGTCCTGCCCATGATCTGCCCAATCTCTGCGTTCGATTGGTGATCCACAAATTTGAGGATCAATAGCTGCTGCCTGTCTGGAGGCAACCTGCGGATCAAGCGCAGCAGGCGTTCTTGCTCCTCTGATTTCAGCAGGGCGCTTTCTGGGTGCTCCTGCCCGTGCTGCTGAACGATCATGCCATCGTCCAGGGCAATCTCAGGACGGCGGCTGTTATCCCTGTGCCAGTTGGCGACCAGGTTGTGGGCAATCCTGTACAACCAGGCGGAAAAAGGCAGGCCGCGGTTCTGGTAGTTCTGGATATGGTGCATGGCCCGGAAGAACACCCGAGCCGTCAGATCTTCGGCATCGGCCTGGTTACCGGTACGGTAATAGATATAGTTATAAATCCTGCCTACATAGCGCTCGTACAGAATACCAAAAGCCTCGCGGCTTCCCTCTCCGGCTTGGGCTAGCGCTATATCATCACTGATTTCCAGCACGATTATGTCCCTTACCGGCGGTTATTTCTGTCTGTTGGAACACCGCCGATTTTGAAAAGTTGCTAAAAGTATAACACGAGTTAATTTACCGCCCCCGCCACCATTCTGGGGCAGAGAGGGGGATTTTCCCCTTCTGGTAGGGGCATTTTGGTACTTTAAGAGAGCATTGGAATCGCGCCCTGACCCTGGATTAACCGCATAAACGTTGTATAATAACCCTACCTGGGGATGATTGGCTTCGACGGGAGAGGCTGGTCCCAGGTTGCGAG
>CAZAQS010000213.1:0-8234 GCA_964486825.1 uncultured Anaerolineaceae bacterium
GGCCGACGTGGATGGCGCTTCAGGTTGGGCAAAATTCACCCGTGTCACCTTTCCCCTGCTTATGCCGGCCGTTACCATCAGTATCGTGCTCAATATTATCGGCGGGTTGAAGTTGTTCGACGTGATCATGTCCATGACCAGCGGCGGGCCCGGGTACGCCTCTCACTCACTTTCAACCATGATGTACGATCTGTACTTCCCGAGACAGGACGCCGGTTTTGCAGCGGCTTTGGGGAATCTGATGTTCGTATTGATCAGCGCATTAGGGCTGGGCTCTCTCCTTCTTCTGCGTAGAAAGGAGGTGGATCTATGAAAACGCTGGTCGCCAAATACCTGGTTGCTCTCTCGATTTGCGCCTTCCACCTGGTCCCTTTTTATTTGCTTTTGAACATCGCTCTCAAGACGCAGCGTGATACCAGTTCGAAATGGCTTTGGCCAGATTACGTCTATCTCGAAAATTTCGTAGACGTCTGGACACGCGCCCGGCTGGGACAGGCCATCTTGAACAACTTGATCATCACCGGTTCGAGCGTCATCCTGGTAGTATTCGTGGGCATGTTAGCTGCCTATCCATTGGCGCGTTTCCCTACCCGTTGGAATAACTTCATCTACACCTTTTCGATCTCCATATTGATCGTCCCTGCCCTGACCGTTCTCGTGCCACTTTACAAATTCGTCGTCGACCTCCACGGCATCAATACCTATTGGGCCATCGTTCTGATCCATACGACCTTCTTCTTGCCAACCGTGATTTTCCTCTTTACTGGATTCATCCGTACCATCCCTCGCGAGTTGGACGAGGCTGCACTGATCGATGGCTGTAGCAGGTATGCGATTTTTTTCCGGATCGTCTTCCCGCTGCTTAAGCCCGTCACAGCCAGCGTCATTATCCTGACCATGCTGGGCATCTGGAACGACTACCAATTCTCCTTGTTCTTTTTGCAAAGGAGGGCAGTGCAGACCGTGCCGCTGGTGCTATCTCAATTCTTCTCGCAGTATCAGAACAACCTACCCCTCGCGGCAGCCGGCAGCCTCCTGAGCATTCTTCCGATGACTATGGTTTACCTTAGCCTTCAAAAATACTTCATCAGCGGTTTGGCTGAAGGGGCAGTCAAAGGATAAGATAGCTATGGGCATCCATATCGTCCATCCCTTCAATTACCAGTACTGCTTTGAAAACCTATTGGAAGCGAAGCTACTGACGGGCGGCGTCGACCGCAGCCTGTTGCCGGTTCAGCCGGTAGAAACGTTGCGCCATATCCTTGGCCCCCAGCAAGTGCTGGTCCTTGAAAAAGCTCGCATACTACTCGCCTCTGACAGCCGACAGGAGAAAGACAGGGCGAGCCGGGCATTAGTTTTGGTCCGTGAGTCGCAGGCAGTCACCTTGCTCTTCAATAGCGGTATGAAGGTTTTGTATCCATCCGAATACCGTGTGCGCGCTGATGCATTGGTGGAAGCTCGCAAGCTGGTGGGCGGCGTGTCCATCGAAAAAGATTATCCGCTAGATTGAATCCTCAGAATTAGCGGAAAAGCGCGATAATAGGATATACCTTCCGGGTTCACGATTTTAAGCTCACATGCGATTGGCTTATTCGCTTCGCTTCCGGCTGATGGTGTTCTACCTGCTGATCTTTCTGGTACCGGCCAGCCTGATGATGACGGTCATGCCGTACTATTACCAGAATTCGATCTCGCGCGAAACACAGGTGTTGACAGAAAGCACACTGACTTCTCTGGCGCGCAATATCGAGACCTACCTGGACGATCTGAACCGCCTGACGATAACACCTTACCTGAACGAAGAAGTCATGCGGGCCCTCAAGCTGAAAGCCAGTCCGAATTACGAAGAAACAGACGCTTATGCCAGGCTGGTCGCCGACCGTGCCCTAGAAACGACCCTGCCCCTATTCATGCAAAACTCCCGTAGGGATATCCTGACAACAGTCCTGGTGCCAGCAGACGGGAAAGCTGTGATCGCCTCTTTCGGGAGCGTGGTTGCCGGAGCTGTAAATGATTTTGCTTACACTGAGCAAGATTGGCATCGCCGGGCAGTCGCTGCCGATGGTGACGTAGTTTTCATCAGCTCCCACATCCAGGATTACCTGGATGTTACCGTCAAGCAAGAGGTATTCTCAGTAGCCCGCTTGATCAAGGACCCTGATACGCGCCGCCCCTTGGGCGTAATCATGGCGGACGCAGACACTAACGTGTTGGAACGGATCGTAACCGATATCCCTTTCAACGTCAGCTCGATCGTATGTATTTTCGACGACCAGGGTAAGCTGCTCTATGCCAGCCGGCCGGTCCCAGTTGAGCTGAAACAGCAAATTGTAGCGCAGATGGATCCCATCCGGATGGCAGGCGATTCTTACGTAACGGTCTCCCAAGAGATTACTCCTTCCGATTGGGAGATCGTCGTCCTGCTCTCGAACGCCGAGATCGCTGCAAACACGCGCGGCTGGTACCTGGCAGGCATATTTTCGGCTTTGGGCGGGCTGGTCCTGACCTTTGCCCTGTTCTTCGCTCTATCCCGCTGGATTGTCCGCCCATTCCAGGAGATGATTGCAGTCATGACCCAGGTCCAGAATGGCAACATGAACACTCGCTTCGAAGTCAATACGAACCGGGATGAGATCGCCGAGTTGGGACAGGCCCTCAACGATATGATCGAGCGGCTGAAACAGTTGATCGACCGGGAATACAAGGCCGTCCTGGGCCAGAGGGAGGCTGAATATCGCGCTTTGCAGTCGCAGATCCAGCCACATTTCCTTTACAACACCTTGAACAACCTGGTAGGTTTGAACCGCCTGCAAGACTCAGCCGGGCTGGAGAAAGCCATTTATGCCTTGAGCGGCATGCTACACTATATCCTGGAAGGCGATGACTGGGTCAGGCTGGAGGATGAGATTCTGTTCATCCAAAAGTATTGCGAACTGCAGCGTATCCGCCACAGGGAACGCCTGACTGTCGAGATTTTCTGTGAGAGTAGCCTCAAAGATTTCAAGATACCCAAGTTGCTATTGCAACCACTGGTTGAAAATGCTGTCATCCACGGGATCGAGCCAGCCTCTTACCCATGCAGGCTGCTTATACTAATCGAGCGACAAGATAATGGAATTCATATCTTTGTTAAAGATGATGGATGTGGATTTAGAGTGGACGACTCGAGACCGCAGTCCTGCCTGGGGTTATCGAACGTACGCGAGCGCCTGGGTGTAGCATTTCCCTTTGCGAGCATGGTCATCGAAAGCCAGGTCGAAATGGGAACGGAAATCCACCTGATGATCCCAATTCTAATAGAAGAGGCAGGTAGAGAACAAATTCATTAACGAATTTGGGAAACTCTGGTGTTCATCTGAGACGCCAGCGATGCGGTGCATTTCTTCCTGATAGGCTCTGCCAAAATGGTTCGATCCGTTATACATGATTACCTCCTCGACTATCTACTTTCCCTGTGATTTACCCCTTTAAACGTAATAGGCGATGATATTCCTGTATTTTTTCAGTTTGGATGGAAATAGGGGAAAACGAAAAGACCCCGGGCAAGAGAGCACCCGGGGTTCGTTATGCGAGATGGGAGATCAATTATCTCTATTCTTGAGCCACCAGGATCACTTTTTCATTCGCATCCGTCTTCTCCGTCTCAGCCAAATCATCGAGGATAGATTTTGCTTCGTCCAGGTCAGGCGGGGCCGCCGTGTTCCAGGCTCTTGCCAGGATACCGGTGATCACGGGAGCCGCAAATGAAGTGCCTGCCCAGCGTACCCACCCGCTCTTGTTGTTGTCGTATTTGACTCGGTCCCTTCTTACCTCACGCTTTTCAGGCGGCATGGCGCCATCGTACTTTGGAACAGGGTTGATAAAAATTCCCAATACACCATTTCCAGCGCCTGCCTCACCGCCCAGGGTTGCGTAACCGTCCGTCTGGGGAAAATCCGCTTGATTCGAATAGCTGGCTTTCCTTCGAGGTCTTTCGGAGTTCTCTGGTGGGAGCGCGCCGACGCCTATGACGCTCTTGAAAGCGGCCGGGTAACGCGCCGGAGGGCGCGAGCCGTCCTGGGCGTCGTTTCCGGAGGCAGCTACAACGACGATCCCTGCATCAGATAACCTGTCAAAGATTTCCTGGTAAGGCGAGTCCATATAAACTCGTAGACCTGGATCAACGAACTCGCCAGGGTATTCCGGGGCAGGATGGCCATCCCGCGAGATGCTCAGAGCCAGGCTACAATTCACAAGCATTGGACCCAGGCTTTCCGATTTCTCCAGGATTTGTGATAGGGCCTTCGTGATGGTTGTGACGCACCCGATCCCGTAAGGATTCATGACTTCGTAGAGGTGGAGGGTTGCATTGGGCGCTAGCGTGTGAATGATGCCGGCAACAAACAAACCGTGATCCCGCATCGGGTAGGGGTGCCCCATGGAGGTGTAAGCCGCCGCCTGTCGCTGCTCCTCCAGGCTGGCGGGATACACGTGCAGCGGGCCGCCTTCGCAGAGCAGGTTGTCGATGAGCTGGTTGGGTTCGCTATCATCCGGATGGGGATGGTCGTCCGCAGGTATGCGCCACTTTTCGTAGGCAGCCGGGATATCCGACAGGCACGGAGCCGTGTCCAGGATGGCAACGTGCACACCCGCGCCCTGGCTTTGATTGTTTTTTATCTCTATAACGGCCTGATTCTCGCCTTTCAGCACAAACTTTATTTGATTGGCTTGCGATTCGTTCGCTACCTCTGGCCAATTCCCTGGGCAGGGGACGCCAATGCCGTGGGGAACCCCGCCTGCCAACCAGTTCGGGGATGCGCCGGTCAATCTTAACAGCATCCCGCCAGCGGTCGATATTTCTACGATCCCATCTTTATTTATCCCTTTGTTCTGGTGGTGAATGCCCTGTAGCAAATCGACAATCGTCTCCTGCCCGGCTTTTTGATCCTTCAAGCGGGCCGGAACGAGGGAAATGGCTTTATTCAGCCTTTTGTGCCTGAATGTGTTGAAGGTCCCTGCTGCCGGGGAGAGGAGCTCGTTCGTCCATGGAAGAGCGCCATGCTTCCCGTTGAGGAAGCTCCCGAGCTCCCGTTCAAGCTCGTCCGCTTCGAGCGAGGGTGAATGTTCCAGGTGCAAAATGATCTCACCCGGAAGGAAGTAGACCACCGGTGACTGCTGTGGGTGGTGACGGGGCATTCCAGGGCCTTTCGGATTCATGATAACCTCCCTTCTTGTTTTCTGCTTGACAAGTACCTACTCTGTTTGTAACGAAAGCGGGCCGGCATTTCCGACCAACTGGAAAGCTCCCCAAAAGGCGGGGTGAAGTCGGGGGTTCTCAGCCAGCATGCGCCTCTGCGCCGAGCGCAGTGCGGCGGCTTTCGAATCCCCATTCTGTAAAGCCTGGTACATGGCTTCCATCAAGCGGACGGTAAGGTCATCCGCGACAGGCCAAAGGCTGAGGACGAGTGCGCCTGCCCCAGCGTACAAAAAGCCGCGTCCCAGCCCGATCAATTCCTCACCGCCAGCTACATTCGCCCGTCCGGTTTCACATGCGCTCAGTGTAACCAGCTCGTAACTCAAGTCCTGCTGCAATAGATCATCGGCGTATAGCTGGCCATCCGCAAGCTGGATATAGGACATGTCGGGTTGGTCCAGGCGGTACTGCCCGTGAGCGCAGACATGCAGGATTTGGGTAGGCTGGACTTTGAGTGCATTTCGATCTGCAGCTTGCTCCGCCCATAAGGATCCCCCAAACAAGCGCTGTACAACCTGGCCCTCGGTAATCGTATGCGGAAGACGGCCATTCCACGAATGTGCAAGGATCACTGCCCCCGCCCTACACTTCGGACTGGCCTGAGCTACCAACCCGCCTGCCGGGAGGATAACGATTTCATGCCTTTCGATCAGGTATGACGTGCCGTCATGCAACAAATGGAATGGCAGGTAGTGAAGGATGCCATAAGGAACGATCGCCAGTCTCTGTCTTCCGGCCAGTAGGGGCGCCAGCGGCTCGATCAGAGAAGCATACAGCCGCTGCAAGATGCGCTGTGCGAGTTGGGTGAAGTTGTTTGCGGTAGGATTCAAATGGGCAACGGTGAGGGCAGCTGTCATATTCATTTGCAGTTGTGTTACAAGCTGGTTAAGTGTGTCCAGCCTTACCGGCAATTGCTGTACCTGGATCGACTCCCGCTCAATAACGAAAGCCCATACCTTTTGGCCATCATTGTAATATTCGACCATTAATGTGCCTGTATCCAGGGACTCCTGGATATCACCCAAGGAGGCAGGTCGAGCAGGATGGTAGGTCTTGTCTGCCGCACTTTGCAGATAGAGGCTTTCGGTGATAGCCCGTATCTTGCGTTCACGTGCTTTGACTTCCAGTAATGCCTGCTGTGGGTTCAGCGGGCTGGGATGGTCCGATGAATGTTGCGCTTCATACGCATGCCGGTAGAACCATTGGTATTCGGATCGCAAGCGATCGAATTCCTCAATCAACCTGCGACTGTGAGCGTCATCGTGTCTCCAGCGCAGGTGTTCCCGGTTCGCCAGGTAGCCCAGCAATACCTGCGATTTGGAGCGTTCCAGGGTTTCGAAAGCTTTTTCAAGCTTGCCATCCTGGAGGTGCAGCCTGATCAACGCCCGCCAGGCCTCCGTTTTATCCTCCAGAAAACCCGGGCTGAGGGTAATGGTCAGGTCGCGCTGGCGGCGTTCGATCGTCGCGGCTGCAGCCGAGTAATGACGGATGGCCCGAGGGATGGCCTGGTCTGCTTCGTGGACGTTCCCAAGGAGTAAGTGAGAGGTATAGCGGAGCGAGGCATGATTGTCTCTCTGAGCAGTCCTTAAGGCACGCTCAGCTGCAAATTTAGCGCCAGGGAGATCATTCAACTCCAGAGACGCCTGGCCTTCTAAGAGCCTGGCTGTGGCAAGGTTGATCCTCTGCTCAACGAGCTCAAAAACATCCGCAGCCTCTTGGGCCCATTTTAGGGCCATGATGGCGTCCCCCTGCTTCAAAGCAATCCGGCCACGGCGCAGCCAGACTCTCGCTCTCCAGGCTTTTGCATCCAGGCTGGTGAATATTTTTTCTGCCTCTTCTAATTCTGTCAGAGCGGTGTCAAAATTGGATAATTCAGCTTCCACCGTAGCCTGTTGCCTGAGCGCTCGGGCAAGCTCGAATTCGTCCTTAAACCGGCGGTAGTCGTCTACGATTTGCCGCCCCAAGTCTCGCGCCTCAAAAAGCCGGTTAAGCTCCAGGTAACATTGCTGAATATGCCATTTGATCTTCGTCGTCTCGAGATCCGAATGCCCCACTGCTCGATCTAACGATTGGTTCAGTAACTGGAGCGCACGCCGGTAATTGCCTTGTGTCTGGGCCAGGAAACCAAGGTTTGCCTCAATCGTTGCCAGGTGTAAGGTCTCACCATCGGCAATAAAGAACTCACGAGCGCGTTCGTAATTATTCTGGGCTTGCTTCAAATCCCCTAGCCCTTCAAAAGTGCTTCCCAGGTTGGCGTACAACACGCCAAAGAAAGACCGGCCCTGCTCACCCAACTCTTCCGCTAATGACAGCGCCGACTGGAAGCCGCGCAGTGCCTTTCGCTGTTCCCCTATATGGTTGAGGATATAAGCGGTTTGGATCTCGAGCCTTAGCAGCTTTTCACGCTCTCCATAGCGAAGGAAGATTTGGCGGGCCTGCTCTGCTTCAAGCAGTCCCTCGGAGACACGCTTCAACATCGTACTCAAATACAGGCGTCCAATGCGTGTGCGGGCCCAACCGACTTCGTCGCCGAAGGCTCTGAACATTTCCCCGGCCGCCTCGAACGCTTCCCAGGCTTCCAAGGTACGGCCCAAGAGTTTTAGCGCATCGCCACGCGCCATCAAGCCCATTGCTGCCTGGCGCGTATCCTCCCGAACCTGGCCAATCGTAATGATCCGCTCCGCCAACTGAAGCGAGTAGTTTACGTCGATCCTTAAATATCTTTCGGCTGCCTGCTTCAACCGGTCTACCAGTTGCCCGGCTACGTCATCAGGGAAAGGCAACTCAAAGGCTTGCAGGGGGACATCTTCCCCCAATAATTGATCAATATCAACCTCTCTATCCATACCGACCTCTGTAACCCATCAAACAACCACCTCAATATTTGCAAGAACAACCACTCCACTTTTTGAGACAAACACCAACTCTACCGGGCCGGTTGGCGTTCCGTCACAGCGAAAGGCACCCAAATCATCCAAGACAGACTCGCATTGTAATATAC
>CAZAQS010000214.1:0-8203 GCA_964486825.1 uncultured Anaerolineaceae bacterium
GCACAACTATTGGAAATAAATGGGACCAATTCAGGCGCACATCCAGCAGAGCGTGCTCGCCGGCACGAGGATTACGACCGCTATATCCTACGAGAAGTGGTCCCATTTATTTCCAATAGTTGTGCGGGGACGGAGCAGAGGGTCCTCGCTACCGGCTGCTCGATGGGTGGCTACCACGCGGCCAACTTCTTCTTCCGCCACCCGGACGTCTTCGACGCCATGATCTCGCTCAGTGGTTTGTTCCAGCTACGCATGTTCGTGGGCGATTATATGGACGAGAACGTCTACTTCAATTCCCCCATCCATTACCTGGAAAACCTGACCGATGCCTGGTACCTCGATCGGTACCGGGAGAGCCGGATTGTAATCTGCGCCGGACAGGGAGCCTGGGAGGAAGATATGCTGGCGGACGCCTACGCGCTGAAGCGTATTCTAGACGCCAAGGGAGTACTGAACTGGACGGACATTTGGGGCTACGATGTCAATCACGATTGGCCCTGGTGGCAGAAAATGCTGCCGAACGTCTTGACGACCTTTCAGCTTCCGGCTTACTCACCGCCGGCCCGGTCCACTCCTTAACCCTTACCTGCGGCTTGGGGTTCCCTTTCACTCCACTGATCGAGCCAGCAAACTTCTCAACACGCCCTGCAACCCCCGGTAATAACGCAGAAATTCATGAATTCCTTGTATGTAGAGCATGAACATCCTCAGATAGGATTCCACAGGAAATTGGAAGCCGGATGCTGTCTTGCTTGGGGGTATATACGGGTAAAATACTCCTGCAGGTCAGCTCCTGTTTAGTCACTGAGAGATTTATTATTTGCCTGGCCCAGAAAAGAATCAAAATAAGAATGCCTGTGCTTTTGAGTTACTCTTAAGGACGGATGGAATAAATGGGGCTTTGACGCTGTAGAATTCCTCGAAATCGAAGGTGCAATGGACTCACAAATCGCCACCCTGTTAGCCATCCTGGTCGCCGCGCTGGTCCTGTTCTCTTTTGAGTGGGTCTCGGTCGATATCGTCGCGCTGGGGGTCTTGTTAGCCCTCATCCTGACCGGCTTGCTGCCGCCAGACCAGGCCTTTGCCGGCTTCGGCAGCGACACGGTCATCCTGATCCTGGGGCTGTTGATCCTCACGGCAGCCCTGGTGCGCACGGGCGTTGTGGAAATGACCGGGCGCTGGATCATGCAGTATTCCGGCCACAACCCCAACCGGGCTCTGAACGTCGTCACGGTGGCAGCCGCAACGATGAGCGCTTTTATGAGCAATACTGCCTCGACGGCCTTCTTCTTGCCGATCGTGATCGGGCTGGCCAGGCGAGCGAAGGTCAACGCTTCGAAGCTGCTCATGCCACTGGCCTTTGCTGCCATCCTGGCCTCCTCGGTAACCTTGATCGCCACCTCAACCAATATCGTGGTGAGCGGTTTGATGACCCAATCCGGGATGGAGCCCCTGGGCATGTTCGAGCTTGCGCCGGCCGGGCTGCCGATCGTTGTCATCGGGATTATCTATATGCTGGTGATCGGCCGCAGGATGATCCCCGACCGGAGCGACCCGGAAGAGCTCACCGAGGAGTTCGACCTGAGCCCGTATTTGAGCGAGGTCATGGTCCTGCCAGACTCCCCCCTGGTGGGAAAGAGCCTGGCGGAGTCCGGGCTGGGTCGCGACCTGGACCTGACCGTGCTGCGCCTTGAGCGCGGGCGGAACGCTGTCATGGCGCCCAATGCTCAAATCCAGCTGGAGGCAGAGGACGAGTTGCTGGTGCAGGGCGGTCGCGAGAACATCCTTAAGGTGATGAACACTGCCGGGCTGAAGCTGAAAGCGGAGGTCAAATTTTCCGAAGCAGACTTTTTGGCCAACAATACCGGCTTGTTCGAGGTGATCCTGCTGCCGCGCTCTCCGCTGATCGGTCGGAACCTGAAGCGTTTGCAATTCCGCGAGAAATATGGCCTGCAAGTGCTGGCGGTCAACCGCCTGGGCGAGACGATCCACAGCAAGATCAGCCAGCTGATCTTGAAAATGGGTGATGTCCTGCTTATCCAGGGCGACCCGCGCCAGATCTCGGCCATGGAGGGGCGCCTGTTCAGGGTGCTCGGGACGGTCGAGACCAACGCGGCCAACACGCGCATGGCTCCTGTGGCGATCGCGATCTTCATTGGCGCGCTGGCGGCGGCGACATTCAACCTGATGAGCCTGCCGGTGGCTATGCTGCTGGGGGCGCTGCTGGTTTTCCTGACGCGTTGCATCACCCCGGAGGAAGCCTACCGGGAGGTGGAGTGGAAGATCCTGATCCTGATCGGGAGCATGCTGGCGCTGGGCGTAGCCATGGAGAACAGCGGCACAGCCCAATACCTGGCCAACTTGATCGTAGCCACCCTGGGGGAGGCCCACCCGCTCTGGATGTTGTCGGCCTTCTTCGCCTTGACGGTCCTGCTGACGCAGCCCATGTCGAACCAGGCCGCGGCGGTGGTAGTGGTGCCGGTGGCCATCCAGACCGCCTTACTGCTGGGGTTGAACCCGCGCACCTTCGCCATCATGATCGCCGTGGCCGCCAGTACTTCCTTCATCACCCCCCTGGAGCCCTCCTGCCTGATGGTCTACGGGCCGGGGCGCTATAAGTTCATCGACTTCATCAAAGTTGGCTCGTTGCTGACTGTGATCATCTACGGGATCGCCATCCTGATCGTGCCGAGGGTCTGGCCGATGTAGGAAAAGCGCAGTCACGTATTTCACGAATTATCACGGATATTCGATGGTAGACCTGACATGACAGGTTTTCGGAACCTGTCATGTCTTAGTAAGTCAGTTTGCCTCTAGATGATTTAGTACGCAACCGCCAAAAACAAAGGCGCCAGGGACATATTGATCAGCACATGGATGATGGCAAAGTAGGGCAGTGAGCGCGGCCGCCAGTTAAGGACGATGCCGATCAAAAAGGCGAAAGGGATATACATTCGAGGTTCCTTTTCAGGCGACAGGATTAAGAGCAAAAAAGAGCACGGGTCGAGTTTCAACAGTCCGCTCCGCGCCATGTCAAGCGGGAGAACTAAAGAGTTGAGGGATCGAATTAACCTAACAGCCCTTCACAGAACTTCAAGAAAGCCTGCACGTCGTTGTAGTTCGTGACCATGCCCACGGAGATGCGCACCGCGCCCGTGGATTTGCCATCGATGCATAGACGGAAATCATCGAGCGTCAGCCGTTCGGCATGGTCCGGGCTGGTAAAGCAGACATCCAGCTCCACGCGCGAGATACCCAGGGCCACTTCGCCGGCGCCAGGGTTACAAAAACAGCCCGTGCGCAAAGAGATCTTATGCTGGTTGGCCAGCTCTTCGATCGAGCGGTGGTCGATGGTATTTCCATGCCTGTCGTAGAAGTTGACCGTGACCGCCCCGCCGCGCGCCTGGGTGTCGGTGGGCCCGTAAACGTTGACCAGCTTCACACCCGTGCTGTGTTTCATGGCAGTCAGGTTCTCGAGCAGCCAACCGGTCAGGGACAGGACGCGTCGCTTGATCAAGTGCATGCCGATCGATTCGAGATGGCGCAACCCGATCTCGACGGCGGGGATGTCGAGGTAGTCGACCGTGCCGTCCTCGAAGGCCGCGTGCCCTTCCGCCAGGTAATACTTGTCGCCTTGTACCGAGGCAACCGTGATGGTCCCGCCCGCGAACCAGGGACGCTGAAGCTTGTGGAGCCTGTCCCGCCGGGCGATCAGCGCGCCCAGGCCGGTGGGGTATCCGAACATCTTGTAAAAAGAGAGCGGGACGAAGTCCGGCTTGTAGCGGGACAGGTCGAGCTGGCTGGTTGGCGTGAAGGCAGCCGCGTCCAGGAGCACATCCCAGCCTTTTTCGTGGGCTCTCTCGATCCAATCCAGGGGGTGTTGCACGGAGGAGAAGTTCGACTGGGCGGGGTAGGCAAACAGGTTGTTTCCATCCTGACCGGCTCGCTCCAGGGCAGAGTCGAGCTGGTCTTCCATCACGCGCAGGTCAGGCAGTGCCAGCGGTATGTAGGTTACAGGTGAACCATGAGCGTGAGCGAATTCCCGGATCCCGTTAACGGAGTTGTGGTTATCGAAGGTCAGCAGGTAATGGCCGTGCTGCGAAAAAGGGTAGCTCTCACCAACCAGCTTGAGTGCGCCGCTGGCGTTGGGAGTGAAGACCACGTCGTATTCTTCGGGTGGGGCTTTAAAGAATTTCAGCACATAGGCGCGCGCCCGCTCGATCAGCTCGGTGGCTGCCATGGAGGTTGGGTTGGAGGAGTGCGGATTGCCGAAAACCCCGCCCAACAAAAGCGACTGGTGTTTGATGACCTGCGAGTCGGCGTACAGCCCACCTCCTGTATAATCCAGGTAGACCTGTCCGGTGCGGTCGATCCGGCTGTAGTCGCTGGCGCGCAGCTCATCGATGCAGGAGGTTGTCTCGTAATCGGGGTATCTGGTAATGAAATCGGTGTAGGAATCATCCATCTTTTAATCTTTGCCCATCGATATAAACCTGCGGATAGGTTATCTTCTTCAGTGAAGAAATAAATTATAGCATGGTGTACAAGGACAACCCTGGGAGCAATTATGACTGAGATTCGTAATGCCACACAACAAGATATACCCGCCATCCTGACCCTGATCCGAGAGCTGGCTGAGACCGGCGGGGAAACAAGTCCAATTCATGAAGCCTACGTTGAAGAATACCTTGCTTCCCATGACAGTAATTTGCTGTTAGCGGATGATGGGAGTGGCGTGGTCGGCCTAGTCGTTATTCTCGGCAATCTGCAAGGCTCGGGCTGCAATCTCGCGCAACTCCTGTCGCAGCTCATCGGGCTTGAGCACCACGACCGGAAAATCGAAGCGGATCAACCTCTCCGCCGTCCACTGCAAGCGGTCCGTAGCCCGCCGGAAGATAACCCCCTCCGGCGTCTCTTCCAGTATCCCATCATCTGGCGAGATGAATCTCCCGGCGTTTTCCAGCGTGGTCTTCAACAGGACCTCCACCTGGTAGGAGCCGGGCGTTGAGGCAATGGACTCAAGGACATGCGCCAGGGGGTCAAAATCAGCCGGGCGTTCAAATGACCCACCCGTGGGTTCAAGAGCCAGAATCCGGTCAAGACGAAAGGTCCGCAAGTCCTCGCGCAGGTGGCAGTATCCGGAGGCGTACCAGTAGCCTTCGTTCAGTACGATCCCATACGGGTCGAACTTGCGTTTTGTCTGCTCACCTTTCCAGGCCCGGTAGCTCAGATGGACGGTTTGGCCTTGTAAAGTCGCCGAGCTTAGCGCGGCTACGTAGTCATTTTGGGATTGAGGCGGGAGAGGCAGGATCCTCAACGTGACCGCTTCTTTCAGGGCCCGGACCTGGTGGTGCAGATTATCCGGCAGCACTCGCTCGGTCTTCGCCAGCGCCCCTTCCACGGCCGCCATGTCCACCGGAAAACCGTAGGCCCGGATGGCCATTAAACCCAGCGTGACGGCGATCGCCTCCGCGTCTGTGAACATTAGCGGGGGGAGCTTGTAGCCCCGCATCAGCTGGTAAGCGCCGTAAGGGCCGCGCTCGGCCTCGATCGGGATACCCATGTCTTGCAGCATGACGATATAGCGCCGGATCGAGCGCGCATCCACCTCCAGCCTCCGGGCCAGCTCGGCGCCGCTCATTTGCTTATAGGACTGCAACAGCTCCAAAACCGTCAGCAAACGGGTGGACGGAGAATACATTGGCAAATTCCTCCTAGAATAGGACTAATTCTGTCCTAAACCGGATCTATTATACCCATATCGACGGTAAAGACAGTGTATGGAGGTTAATAAATGTCAGCCAAACTAGAACAAATCAATATGGGTGGATCCATTTTAGACGGGATTCGAGATCAGATCAAGCGCATCCCGAGTCGCTTCCAAGAATTCATGCAGGCCAACCCCCGGCACCAGGAGACAAGGACCCAGGGCGGACGGTACATAGCCTGGGATTACCCGGAAGCGCCATTCCACGATTTAAAGGTGAAGATGAAATAGAAAGAAAATATCCCTCCTGGCCCTTCCTGTACGGTATATCTGTATAGAAAGGGCCAGGAGGTAGAAATGACGATATATGGAATGAGCTTAGGATTTTGCGATAATCCCGCGCAGGAAGAGCGCCATGGGGATAAAGCAAACCAGGCCCAAAGCGAATACCACGGACACGTCGACCAAAACGAGGGGGGCGCCGCCAAAGATGGGTCCCAGGATCATAAACAGGATCAACCCGATGAACAGAGAGCAGGCCTGGAAAAGCAGGGCCGCACCGGCAACAAACCCCAGCGGCTCCCGGTGCCAGAGCAGGATACCGCTGGCGATCCAGGCCGGCAGGAGCATGAAATCTGCTACCAGGACGCCGGCCTGGATATCGGAAACCGGCGCTCCTCCGGTTATGCCTGTGATCACTCCCAGGTTTCGCAAGGTAAACAGGAGTCCCAGCCCCGCCAGGACCGCGGCGCCGGCCCGCTCGGCAATAGCCCCTGCCAGGGCTTCTTTTACCGCCGCTCCGTCGATTCCGGACACCAGTCCAAAAACGGTATAAGCGCTGAGAGCGATCAGCATCAGATATACGACCAACAGTGTGTTATAGGGAACTCCATAGGTGTAAGCAATATAGTTGTAAAGGACGTAGAGCAGCGTCCCAGGCCAGAACAGCAGCCCTACCAGCTTGCCGCGCCAGGCCAGCCACATGCTCCCCAGCAGGAAGGGCAGGCCAAAAAACAGGTTGACCAGGTCGTTGGGCATGAAGGTCTGCAGCAGTTCTTCGGTTGGGTAAATTCGTTCTGGGAAGAAAAGACCAACCAGGCTGGCAAGGGCCACCAACAGGGCGATGATGAGCGATGAGAAATAGGCATAGGTTAACCTGTATCTGATGGGTAGATCCCTTATCGATGGATGTAAGTTGACCATCTGTTCCTCCAATCGACCTAACCGTTTGGGTCAGTACCGGCTTCCCTGCTCCAGCGTTCGTAGGAAGAGCGTACATTCGCCCAGGTCGATCAGTCCGGCGTTGGAAAAGCCTGCGCCGCCCTCGGTCGCAATCGCCGCATACACCCCTTCTGCCAGGGTGTGCAGGGTGAAATGTCCAGATTCGAAATCGATTTTCATCCCGGCCTCCCGCTGATCTCCTGACGACAGCTTTTCAAGCTCCCTTCCTGCGCGTGTTGCCACGCAACAGGATGAGGTATTGGACGAGACTTGAAGTTGGTATTATATTTCAATACAAAAGCGAATGACGCTCAACGCGCTGGGTCAGGACTCATTATACGCTTTTTATTCGCTATGAGTCCTTTCATTCGCTCGTCCACGGAAGCGAATCTATGCCGGCGGCTTTTCGTGGTGCAGAGCCTGGTATAGCATGCCTGCCATATGCTCGGGGGAATAATCGTTGGGAGTTTCCAACCACCAGCGGACCGTCTGGAAGACCGCTCCGCTGATCACCTGCAGCAGGATCTCGTCTGGGATGTCGAAACCGGCGTAGATTTTTGGTTTCAGAAGTTGAAGATCGCGTTCCATCTCGGCTGCCAGGTAGGTCAGGACACGCCCGGTCAGGATGGCCGAGCCCTTTTCGCCGAGCATCACCCTGTACAGGGATTGGTTGCGCTCTGCGTGGCGGAAGATGTTCAGGTAGCCGTAATATTCGAGTTTTGGCGGCAAGCCATCCTTGAACTGGCTGTGGGCTTCCTTCTCCGTTTCCTGCAAGCCATCCTGAATGGCCGACCACAGCACATCTTCCTTATCTTTGAAGTGGATGTAGAATGTACCGCGCCCGAGGTCGGCCCGGTCGGTGATATCCTGTATGGTGACTGCATCATAGCCCTTTTCGAGCACTAATTCCATAGCTGCATCGATGAGCTGTTTGCGCGTTCGCAAACGGTGGCGCTGGTGGCGGGTAAGAGGGGGTTCTTCCATGATTGTACACCTGTTCAATACTGAATCGGCATGAGAATTGGAGTCAGGGATGGATTGACAATCTACTATGAACATTATATATTTAATATGACAGTATGTCAATACTATGACACTACGTTCAACAAAACAGCCGGAATTAAATCCTCCGGCAACCAACACCAGGAGATAGGAAAGATGAAAAACAAGGCCTTCAAGGAACAGGGCAAAGAATTGCAATACCACCGCCAGTTCCAGCGCATGTACTTCAAGGCCAACGACATGGATTTTGCCTTCCAATGGCTGATGGGAAGC
>CAZAQS010000215.1:0-8172 GCA_964486825.1 uncultured Anaerolineaceae bacterium
GGCACGGCTCCGAAGAGCCTGTTACAGCACTTCGTTCCTGTCATTGCCGTCAGCCTGATCTTCTTGATTGTTGTCTCTTTCTGCATGTTGGTCCTCAGAAGGTTCAACCAGATCACTGCTGTGGAAGCTTTGCGTTCGGGATATATGGGTGAAGCCCAAATCCATAAAGGTTTTCTATCGCTCAGTAAGTATAAATTCTTTGAAGTGAATATTTTCCTTGGCCTGCTGGACCTCAGTCAACGCTTTAAAATGTTCCGGCTATTGATCTTTGTCTTCTTTACCTGCACGTTTATCATCATTATCCCGGTCAACCTCCTCAACACCATCCAGTCCCCTAGTTTCATCACCTATATGGGGCTCGGGCGCAGTGACATCCGCATTGACTTACGCCAGTCGGACGATATCGTTGAGCGATACAATGAGTTGATCACCTACATCAAAAATGATCCAGATGTTGCCCGGTTTTCGCCGCTGGTCACCAGCCAATATAAGGTGATCAATCCTGAGGGCGCACAAGAGAATATCAGTGTCGAAACCGGCGATTTCTCAATTTTTCCGTTAGCATACCTGAAAGGCAGCGCCCCAAACGGTGAGAATGAGATTGCGCTCTCCTTCCTTAACAGCGATCAGCTCCAAAAAGGGGTTGGTGATCCGCTCCGGCTCGTCATCAACAGTCAGGAGCGGGAGATGGTGGTGAGCGGCATCTACCAGGATGTGACCAATGGCGGCCGGACAGCCAAAGCAGCCTCCTTGCCGGTCAACCCCCAAAATGTACTCTGGTACGTAGTCAGCGTTGATGTCAAGACAGGCATCAACGCAAAATTAGATGAATACTCCAAAGCGTTTTACCCGGCCCGGGTCACCCGCCTGGAAGGCTACTTAGCCCAAACCTTTGGAAACACCATTGAACAGATGCGGCTGATCACCATGGTAGCTTTTGTAATCGCCATATTCGTATCCATTCTGATTACCTCCCTTTTCATGCGCATGCTCATTGCGAAGGATACCGGTCAGATAGCGATTATGAAGAGTATTGGCGCATCCTTAATGGATGTTCGCGCACAATATATAACTCGGGCGCTCCTGGCCCTCAATATCGGGATTATTCTTGGGACCGTTATTTCAAACACCATGGGCCAGTACCTGGTCAGTGCATTGTGGTCGCAAATGGGAGCATCCGAAATCCAGTTTGTGATTGATCCTTTCCAGGCATACATTCTTTGCCCATTGGTGTTGATGATCGTGGTAGGCATCACAACCATAATAAGCATTATATCCATCAGAGAAACCAGCATCGCCGCTTTGATTGCGGAATAGGAGAGATAAAACATGAATACCATGAACAACATACTCGAAGCCAGAGACTTAAGTAAAGCGGTTGCGGTCAACAGCAGCAACCGCCAGAGTATCCTTAAAAACGTAAATCTGCAGATCAAAGAGGGAGAATTTATCTCCGTGATGGGTCCATCCGGATCAGGTAAATCGACACTGCTCTACAACATCAGCGGGATGGACCGGATGACTTCGGGAAGAGTCATCTCCAACGGGCAAGACTTATCCGCTCTTTCGGAAAAAGAACTGTCCAAACTGCGCTTAAATAAAATGGGGTTTATTTTCCAGCAGTTCTACCTGCTGAAGAACCTGTGCATTTTCGACAACATCGTCTTTTCCGCCTATCTGGCCAAAAACAGCAGCCGCGAAAAGATCAACCAGCGGGCGATGGAATTAATGGAGAAGACCGGTATTGCGCAGCTAGCCCATCATGACATTACCCAGGCTTCCGGAGGGCAGTTGCAACGAGTCGCTATTTGCCGGGCGCTGATCAACCATCCCGAAATTGTCTTCGGAGACGAACCCACTGGCGCACTGAACTCCAAATCGGCCTGCGAAATTATGGAGCTGTTAGCGGAGATCAACCAGTCAGGGACGACCATTCTCCTGGTCACCCATGACGTGAAAGTCGCAGCAAAAACGGAGCGGGTGCTCTTTATGCTGGATGGCAACATAGTGGCCGAAAAGATGCTGGGGAAGTACATCAAAGAAAACGACGATACCAAGGCCAGGGAAGAAAGTCTTTCCAGGTGGCTGTTTGAAATGGGCCTCTAAGGTAGATCTTACTGCAGGGCTGAGTATCGGTAGAAGGTTTTTTGTCGATTCAGTACCAGAGGGGAGGGGTAGTTTTACATGCTGCTATTTGCTTACCCTTCGGGATCGCCAAACCCTGTGGGAAGGAGACATTACTTCTGCATGGTATGATTAAGGCATCTCGACCAATTCATAATATATCTTTGATGCATTACTCGCGCGGAGGACACATGCACCATCCGATCATCACAGTCGTTGGCAGTTTTGCAGTCGGTATGACCATCCGTGCCAGTCATATGCCGGTTTTTGGCCAGACCTTGTTCGGCAGCAATTTCGATATGGGTCCGGGAGGCAAAGGGTCGAACCAGGCGGTGGGCGCAGCTAAACTGGGCGCCAGGTCTTTTTTCGCTGGTATCATCGGAGATGATAAACTGGGCGAGATCGCTCTGGAGTTATATCGCAGCGAGGGCGTCGATGCTTCCTATCTGACCGTTTACCATGGATCACCCACGGGAGTCGGTTTTATTATTCTGAATGAAGCTGGGCAGAACGGCATCATCCTGGATATGGGGGCGAACGAACGGATGGACGCAGCTTTCGTCGACCGCCTGGAAGATCAAATCAAGGCCTCGGATATCGTTATGTCGGTGCTAGAGATCCCCCTAGAAGCAGCCTGTCAAGCGATGCTCCTCGGAAAGAAGCACGGGGTGCGCACGATCCTAAATCCTGCCCCGGCGCAGAAACTGCCCGATTACGTCTTCGATTACGTCTTACAGAATGTTGACTTCCTTACCCCCAACGAAACCGAGCTGCGCATCCTATTGGGATTGAGACCCGATGACCCTACCTCCACATTGGAACTGGCGCGCTCGTTGAAATCCAGGTGGGATGGAACCCTGATCGTCACCTTGGGCGAGCATGGAGCTTTGATATTCGACGGCCCGGAATTGCAGCACATCCCACCGGTATGTGTGGATGTAGTCGACACGACCGGCGCCGGAGACGCCTTCAACGCCGGCCTGGCAGTTGCCATGGCAGAAGGGATGGGCCTACGGGAAGCAGTGAAATTCGCCAATTGTACCGGCGCGCTTACCTGCACGAAGCTAGGCGTGGTACCGGCCTTGCCATCCCGTTCGTCCACCGATCGTCTGTATAAGCTCGGTTACTCAAATTGAGTGGCCAGATCCTGAGACAGGTCTGGCAGGTTTACCGAGAAGCCCTATTCGCCCTGTAAGGTTAGTTACAGTATCACCTGGCCTTGAATCTTAGGATCGTCGAAGATCGCCTTTGTTGTTTCTCCGTAATCACGTCACTTATATGATTTCTAGTTGATCTCGGTCAGGGAGGGTTGGAAAGGTAGTAGTCGGTAGAGTCTGGTACCAGTAGGCGACCGAGGCGATATCATCCTGCAACGGCAAATAGCGTCCGTCGCTCCGCCATCCTAATGCTTGAATGGTCACCCGTATATTCTCTTGAAACCTGATGGGATCTGCGATATGCCAGCGGTACATTCCAAACCTGGTTTGGGAGCGGAAATTCCCATCTGAATGGACAGCCTGATAAAAACCGGTATACGGCGTTGTAAATTCCTGGTAGCCACCCGTTGCTTTGTTAATAAACCCATACGAACCCCCAATATAATCCTCTGTACCAGTGCCGCATATGGTAGGGAAATCCTGGTCTCCATCTAGATAAAACTTGATCTCGCCCTCACCCCACCAGCCGTTATTGTTCACTCCCCATGCCAGGCCTGTCCCCACATAGTGGCCAAATCCCCGCACGCCGTCGAGGATTGTGAAGACCTGTTTGAATGGCAAGGGGTTGGTTCGCCGGAATTGAGCGTGAAAATATCCAAGCTCGCTGGGCACCTCCGTCAACGAATAATTGATCTGGTAATAGATTACCGCCTTTTCGCTTGCCAGGTTCGTCATTGTTATCCGGCAGCGACTTTGAAATGGCATCTCCCAATAGCAATTGAAGCCACTGCCTGGATTTACACAAACTGCAAAGGATGAGATCTGAGAATATTCCGACCAGCCGCAGGCAAAAAAATCACCTGCAGGGCATTCCACGGAAGGGATCTCCTGGTCGTCCCAATAGATCCGCAGGATGTTTAACCGCCAGCTGCCGCTAAGTGTCATCCAGACCTGTTGGATGGCTCCAGGTCCGGCAATATCAGCCAAAGTGAGGGTCTCGCCCGGTTGGATCTCGATCGATGGGGAGATCTTCCAGCCCTGTCCCAAACCGACAGCGGCAGTTTTCCCCATACCCTCCAGCGCCATACCCCCGCTTCCCTTTTCGCCGGTTAGGTTCTCCGGGCTGATAGACCTCGTTTGTGCTCTCGAAAGGCGTGAAAGATTTCCCATATTCAAACCCAGGCCATTATAAGCAGCCATATTCACCTCCTTGGAAAACTGGTTAGTTCGCTCTCTCCGGGCAGAAAGGGGTTAGCACAAGCACGGTTCAGTTACCTATACTCTTGAGGCAACGAAATCCAACCGTAGCACAACGATCGAGCCCTGGATACATCAGGAGAAACTTGTGGTGGTGGTTTACCGGTTGGGCTCCACCTTCTGCATACCAGTGGCTTCCTTTGGGCTTATAGTAACTTCCACCTCGCAGAAAGCACCAGTTATGCCATCCATCGCTGCATACCACATCGATCCATTCCCAGACGTTTCCCACCAGGTCCTGAACTCCAAAGGGACTGATATTACCGGGATGAGCATCCACTGCCGCTGTACCCTGCGAATCGGAGTTGCACAGTGCTGGATCGAAATCTGATCCCCAGGGCCAGGGGCGAAGATCCGCGCCCTGAGCCGCCCACTGCCATTCAATATCGGTCGGCAACTGCTTTCCAGCCCATTTGGCGTAAGCGCGCGCATCTTCCAGGCTAACCCAGGTTACCGGATGGTTTGCTAAATCGTGTGGAAACCCATGGCGCCAGTGGTAGAGGAACATGTGCGGTTCTGACGGTTTGTAATTTGATTCTTGCATGAAGACCTGGAAATCTGCATTTGTGACTTCGAAGCGATCTATTAGAAAGCTATCCATGACCAACTCACGAGGGCCTTCGTCATATAAGATGAACCCGCCCTCTCGAGTGCGATGGAATGCCTGGTAATGGAACTCCCCGCCTGGGATCAAGATCATCTCAGGGTTCATTGGTCTGCCGCCAGTCGCCGGATGCTTGGTTATTAATCACGATCTGATCCAACACTTCATGATCCCTCACCAGACGGATCACGAGTTTTCCGAGGCTATCAGAGGCAGGGATTGCGGAATAGATGCCCGCCTGCGTTGCTTGTACACTCGATGAACCGGTTTGCTGAAAATGAAGTACAGTTTGTCGCTCCGGATTTGCCAGAGTCACTTGCTTGTCCGGTGGAGAATAATTCAAGATGCAAGGCAATTCCGCTATTGCCCCAACCGAATGGGGCTCCAGGCGCACCGAGAGGAGATCTGGAGGTGTTAATTTCACCTCCCTTTCATTCCACAGGTCTACGAAATGGGTGTCTTGTCTATGGTCGATTCGTATAGCTGCTTCTTCAACAGGGTGATCGTTGTCATTATAAAAAGTCCAGATTCGTTTTCCACCCCCGCTGAACTCATTGCAGTAAACACCTGACACCTGAGTGGGTAAGTGGGGGTAAGGATGGGGACCCCATATTGTGGAACGATGGGAGCGGAAGATGATGCGGCATTTTTTTATGAGTGCAGCCTCTTGCGAGGTATAAGGAAGCACCAGACCGAAAACATCCTGCCAGATCACCCACCCCATCCCGTTGAAAAAGCCGCGTTGAATAACACGTATGCGGTCCGCCCCGGTAGCAAACCGGTTAACGACGAAAAGCCTGTGCTCCGGGAAAACAAATCTTTCCATGTCAATTATATGTATGCTTTCAGGTGCAGCAGACCAATTTCCCTGCTCCCAAGAACGGCTTTGAGATTGTTCCCAGCTACAGGTGATGGATCGAAGAGAAGCTCTCAACGCACGGCCTTCGCTACAAAAGGCTACACCTGGCCGGGTGGATTCGACTGTGTGTTGTAGCTTTGCATCAAGCGATGAAAGCGTGTCCAGAAAAACACCGTCCGCATCGATTTCCTGGATGAGCTTGGCGAGTTCTTGATCATCTGAACGAGTCCGGTTACCACTTAGGGCCAGGGATTGGTCCCAGGGTGTATAGGGGATAAAGACCTTCACACCGCGTTCGTGCACCTTTTCGATCAGGTTACGCATTCCCGGCCGGCCGGATGGGAAGTCGTCATAGAAATCCCATTGCGTCCGTTCATCCACCCCCAGGCGGGGGTACGTCCCCCATAAGATCAGAGCGTCATAGCCGCCGAAATCTCGCTCTCCCTCATCTAACAAACGGCCGAACTCAAACTGCCCGGTTTCAAGGTTCAAGACTTCTCGGCCATATAGGAATGTGAAGTGATGGACGATCTGTTCTTGCAACCAGGATAAATCATTATTCTGATACCGCGAGAGGTCGATTTCCTCCCGCTTTGCCTGGCGGAAAGCATCGAATTGTCGCCTGACTTCCTGGTGAACAGCCATGACAAAGGTTATCGAATCGGGTAGCGACCGTATTCAGCAATTGCGTCACGAATGGCAACCAGGTTAGCCGGCGGTACATCGCTTTGCACGTTGTGGGCTGGGGCGACGATATAACCTCCTCCAGGAGCCAGCGCCCGCATATAACGGCGTACCTCCGCGCATACCTCGGTTGGCGTCCCAAACGGCAGTGTAAATTGCAGATCGATGCCACCGTGGAAGACTAAACGCTCACCAAAATCGCGTTTAAGATTCTCAGGCTCCATCCCACGAGCGCGAGGCTGGATTGGATCGAGGATATCCAACCCCATCTCGATCCAGGAGGGTATGAATGGCCGTACATTTCCGCAAGAATGTACCATCAACTTTGCAGATGGGTTGTTCTCGAGGATCCCCTTTCTTGCACAGCTCCACAGGCGCTCGAAGCGTGGCCGGACGAGGGTCTCGAACAAGCGTGGCGAGATCATGGGAGCGGTTTGTGTCCCAAGGTCTTCCCCGCTCAGCCGCACAATATCGACCAGGTCCCCGATCGCCTGCATACCTGCTTGCATCAGCCCCACCGCCACATCGGTGACTTTATCCATAATGGCTGTGCAAATGGCAGGTCTATCCATCAGATCGATCATCCAAGGCTGCATCCCATACAACCACCAGGACTGCTCCCAGATAGAGTTAGAAAACTTGACCATGATGGCTTTATCCGTGTTCTTGCGGGCATCGAGCACCTTTTCCCGCAAACCTTCCACACGCCCGGGATCAGCAGGGTCCGGCCAGGGAAATTCCTGGATATCTTTAAGGGAAGCCTCAGCAAGGGGGTGCTTGACCATCTCGTAATAGAAGCTTCCATCGGAGCGCTCCACTTTCGCTCGCCCGATACCCCATTCATCATACAACAGGCCATCCAGTGTCTGTGGAGTTTTCAAGTTAGAAGGCTTTCCCAGCCCGGTGTAATAGATATCCACCCCCATCGCATCCAACAGGTCAAGGGAGGGGGAAACTTCCGTCCATACCCCAAAGGGCTTATCCGGGTCGATGGGCAGTCCCAGGTGCTCTCTTAGCCGGTGATAAATGTCCACAGTAAGGGATAGGTTGAATGGGACCTGATCGGGTTCTTGGTGATCGAGCGTCCTCAAGACCCGCTCTCGGGATGTCATTTTCTTTGCTATCATCATATTGTTTTTGTGATTCCAGTCTGATTGTGATTAATCAATTGGGCTATTGATACGTAGATCGAAAAAGACCATCGCAGCCGCCCCAAAAACTGCCGACATATCTCCTAAAGCAGCCTGAACAATATCCACGCTACGAATGCGCGGCGGAAAGGCGCGTTCTCGCACCACCTTTCTGGCAGGCTCTAAAAGGAGCTCGCCTGCCTGGGCAATGCCTCCCCCAACGATAATTCGATCCGGAGCCACAATGTCCGCCAGGCTAACCAAACCCAATCCAAGAGCATGTCCGGCGTGTTCGAAAACCCGGCGGGCAGCCTGGTCTCCAGCCTGGGCCGCTTCAAATACCATTTTGGGTGTGAT
>CAZAQS010000216.1:0-8140 GCA_964486825.1 uncultured Anaerolineaceae bacterium
TGCCAAGCCTGTATTAAGGCTGTAAAGCGAGGTGATGACAATGGCAGAAAAGCAATTGAAAAGCGTAATCGTATGCGACCTGGAGGGTAGGATTGAGACGTTCAATAAGGGCGCTGTGGAGATCTTCGGTTACTCGCCGGAGGAGGTTATACAAAATAAGCGGGTATCCCTGTTCTCTCCGGGATTGATCGTGTTAGAGCATGTGCAGAACTGGCTCAAGATCGCACGTGAGGAGGGGGAGTTCAAGACACGGACAGTTTTTCTACGAAAAGACGGCACGCCCTTTACGGCGGACGTAAGGATCACCCCCACCTTCCGGAATAGGCAACAGATCGGGTATTGTGGTGTGACTACCCCTGTCCCAGAAGTGGAACCGCAGGTTGCCGCGCCTCAGACCAAACTGGCCACACGCATCTTCGCGTGGATGGTAGTTACCCGGGCGCCTTTCCTTTCGGCTACGATCATCCCTATCCTGGCAGGGGCGGCATGGGTTTCAGCCAGAGGGTTGGCCAATCCTTTCCCCTGGGGTTTATTCGTATTGGCTATGCTGGGTGGGATTGCATTGCATATCTCTGCCAATACTTTCAACGATTATTTTGACTGGCTTTCGGGCACAGATAAAGCGAATAACGATTATTTCATGCCCTATTCGGGTGGCAGCCGGTCTATTGAGCTGGGATTGATCTCCGAACAGAGACTTCTGCAGGTAGCCTGGATTGCCCTGGGGGTTGCTTTACTAGCCGGATTGCCATTCTTGTTGCTAAGAGGTGCGGGGTTGCTACTGTTTGGTCTGGCTGGGGCGTTATCAGCTTACTACTATACAGCTCCACCCCTGCGCCTGGCAGCCAGGAAAGGCCTGGGAGAGTTGGTTGTAGGATTAAATTTTGGACCGCTCATGACAGCCGGAACCGTATTTGCCTTGACAGGACAGCTTACCTGGTTAGATTTCTTTGTTGGCCTGCCAATTGGCTTGCTCACTACTGCTATACTCTGGATTAACCAGTTCCCCGACATGGAAGCCGATGCCCTTACCGGCAAGCATAATTTGGTGGTCGTACTAGGCAAGGAGAGGGCACGTTGGGGATACGTGTTGCTCATGGTAGCCGCCTTCGGGTCTGCCCTCGTAGGAGTCCTACTGGGCTACCTGCCTCTTACCGCACTCCTGATGTTGGCTGGCTTGCCCCTAGCTGTATATGCGACCAGGATCCTCTTCCGTCACTATGGTGATCGTTCCCTGATTAAGGCTAATTCGACAACCATACTGCTCCAAATGGTAGCTGGGCTGTTATTGACCGTCGGGTTATTTATCTAGGGATATCAGGGCAAGACAATAGCTCCTTATTCAAGATAAAAAAAAGAGCGCATTCCAGCGCTCTTTTCGCATAGACAAAACTCTTACTGTTCGCGGTAAGGAAACTCTCCACTGAGAGGTTTTAGCAAGTAGGTTGTGCTGCCATTCGTTTTGGTTGGTTTCTTTTCCAGGTAGGTGCGGAGCGGTTGGACGGCGCGCTGTAAGGCGTGGTTTGCTTCATCAAGAGCCTGACTTGCCTCAGGAGACAGATCGGGCATTTGCTTACGCAAAGAAGCTAGCTGTATGCTTGCTGCAAAAATGGCTTGCAGAGCCGTATCGCTCAACATACGGGTCCTATGAGCATCTGCGCGGGCTTCTTCCAGGACTCGGGCTTGCAGCTCACTGGTCTGGCGTTCTTCGATCCAGCGTGCCAGCAAATCGAGCACAAGAAAAGCGAACAGAGGTCCTAAACTACCGAAAAAGATCAACTCAACCAACATATGGTATTCAAGCCCAAATGTGGTATGAATCCAGCGAGCTGGCCCAAGCAAGTAAATAGCCACCAGCGCGATGACAGATGTGGGCAACGCCAAACGTAAGAACCGGATTCGTTTATAGAGGATATAGTGTGGCAGCATGATCTTACCTGATATTGGCTGGTGGTCGTATCCTTCGTAAACCAGAGATTTAAAGTATTTTACATCGAGATAGATTGTCCTAATAGTGTTTATCATCACTCGCCTGTCATGAATAAGGAGGTAATTGTCATATGAGCAATGGCGATAAATAAAAGTAGAGCTCGCCTTTTAAGAGAGCCCATTTATGACAATCTGATAAAAACGAAAATCATTTACAATATCTTACACTTGTTGTGTTCAGGAGTTAAGATTGTACGAAATTCGATATTAGGATGAAGCGTCGTTGCTGTTCATTATGAAGCGGTTAATTCTCAATGCCGGATCCCGTGATCTGTTCTAACTTCGTCTGGCTTAATGCCGTAAGACCAGATATAGCTCCTAGATTCATCGTTTCGACTGCGCTGGATGGCACAATAACCAGGGCGCCACGGTCCTTAAGTCCCTCGAATAGCATATTCATGGCGCGAAGGTGCAGGGCTGTGGGGTTATTGGCGTAGGCCAGGGCTGCCTCAGCAAAACTATGGGCTATTTGTTTTTCGGATTCACCTAAAATGACACGTGCCTGGCGCTCGCGTTCAGCCTGTGCCTGACGGCTCATGGCATCCTCCAGGCCTTTGGGAATGATGATATCTCGGATCTCCACGCTCTGAACAGTAACACCCCATGGAGTCGTCCGTTCGTCGATGATCCTCTGCAAGTCTGCGTCCATCTTGGCACGGCCGATCAGAATATCCGCCAGGTTCATCTGCCCGATAGTCTCCCGTAATGCCGTCTGTGCAGCCCAAGCGATGGCTTCCCGGTAATTTTCAACCTCCAGTGAGGCTTTTTCTGCATCCCAAACCATCCAGAAAAGAACAGCGTCAACATCTACCGGGACGGTGTCGCGGGTGAGGGTCTTCTCGGCATTGAAGGGAGTAACCATGACACGGTGGTCGATGACCCTGGCTATGGTGTCAATGATCGGGAAAATCCAAAACGCACCCGGGCCTTTCAACCCCTGGAATTTCCCCAAGCGCAGGACGACCATCTTTTCCCACTGGTCAGCAACTTTTAATGCCAGTAAAACATAAGTTCCCAAGGCCACCAGAACCAAAGCGTAAAGGATGATGAACCAGTCGGGCATACGATTATACAGATAAGCAGCCCCGGCAACACCCAGGGCATACAGAAAAAATGCCAACGCTGCTGCAGCACCGCTGATCCGAGACCGATCCATGCTGGAGTACGTGGATATATTCATTTCAATCTCCTTATCATGGTAAATGTTGGATTATTCACCGGATGGGATGCCCGTATTTTCCCATCTTGCAAGGTGGTGATCTAAACACGCCCGGACTTCCTTTGATGAAAAGCCCAGCTGTGTGATTTCTTTAATGTAGCCCTGAGTAACGACCTCCAGGCTCTTTTCTCGCAACTTTCGGAGGGACTCACCGTCTGGCGTATCCCAAACAAAAGTGCCCCGACCTCGTTGAGTTGAGATCAACCTCAATTGATCCAATTCATGATATGCACGGGTGACGGTGTTAAAGTTAATGCGCAACTCAGCCGCAAGCTCACGTACAGTGGGTAATTGATCGCCCGGTTTCAAATCGCCTGCAGTAATCAAATGCTCGATCTGCCTGGAAATCTGGAGGTAAAGCGGCTCTCCTGACCGGAAATTTACCAGGATCTTTCCTTCCAACACGTTCATCCGGCCTTCCTTATAGAAAAATTGGATTTTTGTATCTATGAATTATTGTATATCAGAAGAAAGTGAAATCAAGTAATGAATGTAACCTATTTGTTTAAGAGCTAGAGAAGTAGGGATGGAATAAGTATATTTATATTAGTAGCGGGCGCGTTTACCAGATAAAAGGCAACGTTCTTACTTAACTGGTAGTCAATACAGAGTCAGGAACTGCAATCTTCAATGGGCGGGCCAATGTCCAGGATGTTACCGATCCGGATAACCCGCTGAATTTGGACGGCACCGCTACGCTGCAAGTAAACATGACGGACATTGGTGAGCCAGGTAGCACTGATCGTATTGCTATCACCGTATGGAACAAGGATGGCGACTTGTATTTCTCGAGTTCTTGGAATGGTGTTCATCCGGTATGTGTACTATCAGGTATTCAGGAATTGCAATCTTATTTTTCACAGGATATAATAGACTAACTATATCCGAATTTACCGGTATGTAAGCTTTAATGAAAGGATTCTCCTATGAGTGGAGAAGAGAAAATTTCACCAGATGAAGTCGAACGAATTTGGCATCATTATCTGAGTAAAGGCAGTATGCCAGATACACTTCACTTTCCCTGGTATACATCCAAACGCCTTAGGCCATTATACCTACGTCTTCCGGCAGAACCGCGCTGCCAGGTGTGCTATTATCCTTTTGCAGGAATTGGTGGAAAGGTAATGCACAGGTTATTTGATATCCAGCCATCCAAATTGAACCCACATTTATGCAACCAATGTGATGAATTTGCTAAAAAATATAGTGGTGGGACCGAGATTGAACTATCGATTATATTTGCAGATGTGCGCGGTTCAACAAAACTAGCCCAAGAAATGGATGCTACTAAATTCAGCCAGCTTATTCAACGTTACTATAATGCTGCAACGAAAGTCCTATACAATAATGGTGCAATGGTCGAAAAGTTGGTTGGCGATGCAGTAACTGGTTTCCTTATTCCTGGTTTTTCTGGTCCGAACCATGCAGCTAAAGCAGTGGGGGTCGCCCGGGATATATTATTGGCAACAGGTCATGGCAGCCCTCCTGGACCTTGGATACCGGTGGGTACTGGCGTGCATACAGGGATGGCATTTGTGGGAGCGATCCAGGCTGATTCAGGAGCTAATGATATCGTTGTCCTGGGTGATACTGCGAATACGGGAGCTCGCCTGGCCTCCATCGCTAAAGCAGGTGAGGTCGTGATCAGCCAGGCGACTGCACGGGCAGCCAGACTGGATGTCTCTGGAATGGAATTAAGACAGGTCGAGCTCAAAGGGCTTGCCCAGCCTATGGAGGTGCAAGTGCTCCAGGTCTAACGATCGTTTTATCCTCAGGCTCGACTCCGTTCCCTTCACAACGGATTGTTATTTTCTCCCTTATCCTAAAGGAAAAACCAACATCAGCATCCAGGCTGTAAATAAGGCTCCGCTCAGCGAGAAAGCCCAGACGCCCTGGTATGGCCCGGCAGCCAGAGCATGCATCCCAAAAAAGATCGGGAAGACCGGCATGATCAGGATAAGAAAGCCGATACCAGGGGTGATCTGCATGGCAAGCATCAAGCCACCAAGGAGAAGGAGGCTATGGGCTATCCAGGCAGCAGCCTGTCCTATCCATCCTTGCCCGCGAAACAGCTCTCCCACCAAGAGGAACCAGGGCAGCAGGCATAGCGCAGCTAATGGCCATAAAACCAACCTGGGTAAGATCATCAGCCAGGGTATCCACACCAGGTGGCTTAGCAAGCCGACCCCAATCCATAGCACCGCAAAGGTAAGCAATCCTGCAAGCGTGCCTTGACCCGAGAAACCGACTGGCCAGACGCGCAGAATCATTAGGCCGGTTACTCCCGCCAGGCCGAACCAGAGCATAAGGTATCCGCCTACCAAGATACCGAACAGACCGGAAACCTCCACTCCTGCCTGCTCAAGCAGCCACAGGATAAATATTGCTACCAAAACCCCGACCACCATTGCACCTAACCGGCGCCCAACCGAGGAGATAGGGGGAGCTGTCTCTCTACCCGGCCTAAATCGAAGGGCGAACCCAATGGCAGCCAGCAATATCCCTGCCAGGCCTACAGCGAACCAACTCATACGCCGGTCGCTATAGGGAAGTGCACCCGGTTGCACACCAAAAACCCCGTCCACCCACTCGAGGATAGAGCGGTAAGCCTGGTTCGAGAATAGGATTGTCAAGTGGTTAGCTCCTGATATTGTAACCAGCCGGCGAGCCGTTCCAGCAACCAGGTCTCCACCTTCTCCACCGGCCTGGGACAAGAGCTGGCGGGCGTTCTCCAGAAAGGAGGGCTCCTGGCTACCTGCCAGCAGCAACAGATTCCGGGGTAGATCTATCGTTACCTGGCGAAGGACTGGCGAAACTGCGATCGTAGCTTCCGTCTCAGGGTGCAGCTGCCCAAAACTTAACGCTACCCCGCTACCCATAGAATGTCCAAGGATGGCAACCCGCTCTCCGCTTACCAGGCCTTGCTGGATGGTTTGTCTCAAAGCACGCTCGGCATCGCGCACTAACGCATCTCGCTCCCCGGAAGCATCTAGCGGAGCCGGGTTGGCTCCATGACCGGCGAAATCCCAGGTGAGTACGTTGTAGCCAGCATGTGCAAGGCTTAATGCAATGCCATGCATGACGGTACCAGAGCCAGCAAAACCATGCCCAATTAAAACCACCGGGGAATTAGCTGCCTGGGCCTGCTGCACCAGGAAGGCTGTTACGGGGGTCCCTTCCGCATCGATGGTTACCACTGTAATCCCCTGCCTTGTGGCAAGAACCTGTCCCACTGACAGCGCTACCAGCGTGAACCCGACCAACACGAAGCTCCACCAGAATTTTCTCATATACTTAATCCATCTTCATAAATTGTAGGATCCAGAAAGCGAAGAGCTTGCGATATTTTACCCTTATCGCAAATTTTAATGGCTTTGGATGGGGATCAGGATATGATTGGCGGTTTCTTAAATCATAGATAATCAACCTACCTGCGTCGTGGTGGGCTGAACAGAAATTTCCAGATGGAAGGGTAATCCTTCTTTATGAGCAGGTGATCGTCACTTTCTGTTCGCTGGGCGTGCAGGTAGATTATCGCCAGGACCACACCAGTTAACACCAGGTACCAGGAATGCGTGCTCAACCACAGGACCATTGGTAATGACAGGATCGTCAAGCGAGTAGCAGCAAATGACGTCTTCATCAGCATTCGAGTGATGCTCCACAGTGCAAGCGAGATAAGCGGCGCGGGGTAGGAGACCAACAACAGGCCGGTAAATCCCGCCGTATTACCTCGCCCGCCTTTAAAACCAAGCCATACAGGCCAACGTGAGCCTAACACAACTCCAATTATGGAAAGGCAGTATATCTGTTCCGCAGCGCCGAACATGCGGGGAGCCACGATCACGACGACTCCCTTACTGATTTCTGCCAGGAAGGCTAACAGCCCGGCCCACCTTGCGACGCTGATGGCAGTATTCATGACGCCCACATTCCCGCTGCCAAGTGTGCGCAAGTCGTGATGTATTATCCATTTCGCCAGGAGCCAGGCAACCGGCAGAGAACCGACCAGATATGCCACCATGAGCCATGCAACTGGCACTAAGAAACTTAGAACCTCAGAGTTGGCATACCTCCCGGTGTGTGCGCCTATGACGAATGCCGTTAGCATTTCCAATGATTCCTTTAAATCGTGGAACCCGCACTTGCTAGACCAGCGTGTCTAATTACATCATACAGGGATTGGACTGCCAATACTACAACATGAACTGTCAAATACTGTTAATTTTTATTGTTTTTGTTGGTGAAACGTTCAGACGATTTCCCCCATCTCCAATAGGACCCTGGTTACCCCTCGTAGAGCATGTCGCCTCAAGCGAAAGTAAGTACCCTCGGATATATATAGCTTACCCATGATATCGCGGGCTAATTTTTCCTCGACGTAGGCATCATGTAGGATGGTGTAGGCGTGCCATTCCCTGGGTAAAGGTTCACAGGGTTCCTCCCCCAGCGGCTTGAGCTTATCGAGAACCTCGATTAACCTTTGCTGTACAAGCTTACCTGCCTGGATATGATCCTTAGCTCGAATTCCTAACAGTGATACAAGCTGAGAGTTACCCAAAGTAGAGTAATCATTCAAAAAGCGAAAGCCATTCTCGATCTGTTTAACCAGATCCGGATCTGGTTTGAAGGTCAGGGCAGACAAGAGTTGGTCTGTCTCAGGACCGATATTCATGCGGGTGTTCTTTAAGTTTACTTCTTCTACCTCTTCATTCGGTCTATTGTGAATCTGATGGACATAGATCATATAGGCGATCTCTTCAGCGACATCTTCCAACCATAAAAGGTCTTCTTCATCGAATGGGCGGTTATCTTTTCTGGATCCGATGCCGATGACAGCAGAACAACCAGTCCCAATATCAGCGGGGATCAGAAAATTGGAGTTACCCCATTTTAGTGGACAGGTAAGACCTTGGTGAATCTATAACAGAA
>CAZAQS010000217.1:0-8064 GCA_964486825.1 uncultured Anaerolineaceae bacterium
GAGCCTCATTTTTCCTCCTTATCATTCCTTTCCCGATGAATCTCCCTCGAAGATAATTGCTGAGCTATAAGCGCGCGTTAATACACGAAAAAATCATTATTCACTTATTATATATAACGGGATTTGGATGGGATTGTTACGGTTTGGGGAGCTGGTTAAGGCTTTTTGCCATTACCTTTGCCGGAGTTGCCTTTGTCTTTATCCTTGCCTTTGTCAGAGTCGCCCTTTTCTTTGTCGGAAACGCCTTTGTCTTTATCCTTGCCTTTGTCACCCTGGTCGCTCTGGCCGGGGTTGTCATTACCCCGGCCTTGATTGCCCTGTCCAGGATGATCGTTTTCTTTGCCCTGGTTGCCATTGCCATTCCCATTACCACGACCCTGGTTGTCATTTCCATTTCCCCGACCAGCTCTGTCATTATCCGGATTGCCTGGTGGGAACGCTGGCGGGACCGTATGGGGCGGGGTGTCAGGCAATGGAGCGACGGGTGCGTTTTCCGGTTGCTGGACCGCTGGCGGGGCAGGCGGCACATCCGTTGGTGTTGGCTGATCAGCAGGCTGCTCGTATTTAACCACAGAGCCAGACGGGTTCTTCCCTTCTCCTGCTCCGGCCATGCCAGTTACGTCAGGAGGCGCTGTGGCAGCGGAGTCGGATTGAGCATCTTCTTCAGAAGCCAACTCAGTGACAGGCAGAGGCATCTGGTCTGCACAGGAGATTGGAAACAGGCGTCCATTGTTGTAGTTTGCAAGGATGGATGTATAGGACCGGGCTTGTTGTTGGGTGAATTGTGATAGCTCACCGTCGGCTTGATGGTTGCTGAGCCAATTGTCAACCTCTACCAGGATGCCTTCTATCCTGGTCTGAGAAGCGCCGTTGTAGACATTTACGATCGCGATCAGGGCTTCCTTGAGGAGGTCGATGGCCGGGTCTCCTTCAGGGGTGCCGTGCAAGCTCAGCATGTCGGCTCTTGAATAGGTGACACCTCCCAGTGTTACCTGAGCTGGCCACGCATCCGGACGAGTTCCCCAATGGTAAGCGTGGTAGGTGCAGTTTTGTTTCTCTACCTTGTCTGTATCCCTGTCTACTGGGAGATTTGAGAGCCTGCCAACTTGAGCTGTGGGTGTGGGATCGATATCTGTGTAATTGGCCTGGGAAGAACGGTTTGCAAGAAAGATCGCTGGTACGCTAAAACCCAGTATAATGGTCGTAATCAATACGGCTAATGGTAAAAATAACGGTTTTCTTTTCATTTTCATACCCCCGAAATACCAGTAATTTATCCCCTCTGTAAAATCCCCCTTTACCTTACATAATATTATCAGATATTAATCTTTTATGTGATTAGATTTTAATAATAATGAGATTAATAAAGTGATATGAATTAGATAGGAATACAGATAATCCAACACACTCGGGATCGAATTGAAACCCACTGAGTGACACTTATTCCAATCTACCGCGATATCCGCAGTCTTTTATCTCCAGGCAGGTCGAGCCTGGCTTTGATCGGAGCGACCATCGTTATGGCGTTGGGGATTTCTCTGGTGGAGCTGCCTTGCACGGCTGGCTTCCCGGTACTGTGGACGAACCTGATACCTGCCCAGCAGGTGGATAGCCTGAGCTTTGCTCTCTTGCTAGGGTTGTACATGCTGGCGCTGGCGGTGGTCCTGAAGGACCGCCGCTGCAAGAAAGCGACGATTTAGGGTTCCCTGGCCCGGGAAAAGACCTTACTTTACAGAACTGAAGCTGAATTATCGCCGTAGACGGAAGTAACGCTCCACACGCCTGGAGACTTTAAATGCGACGAACCCGGCGATGAGTATGATTGCCAGGATTACGATAATACTGGGGCTGCGAAAGAATCGGAAGAGAAAGAAAACCAGCAAAACGTAGGTAATCGGGAAGGACAGGGAGACGATGAAATTGGCCAGGGCGTACTGGGGTCCGGGAGGAGGGGCGGACTTATTTGGCGTCTCAGCAGGAGGAGAGTATTCATCCCAGTGATGCCCGTTCCCGTTACCAGGGTTCCCGTCTGAGCTACTGCTTTTGATGTACAGATCATAATGCGCCCGGCTAGCCGGGTCTTTTAATACCTGGTAGGCTTCGTTAATCTCCTGCATGCGGCGGTTGGCGTCACTGGATGAGTTCGTGTCCGGGTGATATTTAATCGAGAGTCGCTTATAAGCGGCGGTAATGACCTCTGACTCGGCAGATGGATCAACCTGTAAGATCTTGTAATAATTCTTTCCTTGTGGCATCGAGATCAGGGCCTCCACGAGAAGGTCATCCGGCTAGTTTCTTAAGCATGATACCATATTTAGGGGAAGGTTCTGGCATCGTTGATTTTTTTGTCCCTCTTACTCTACAATGCGATCTCGTTGGATTCATAATAACCTGCATAAACGAGATATAATCCCAATTACCGGCATTTATTTTTCTTACTGTTTGGACTTTTCCTGGTACTGCAATTTCCCGCCTGAGATTGTTGCGTATTCAGTTTTGCGATACGCTCGAGTTAATAAAAGGAGCCTACAAAATGAAAGAAAACGAGAGCACAAGCATTTTTGGGGACCTGTACCCATACCGGAACAGGTATAAAACCTATGCTGAGATCCCTGAAAAGGGCCGCGACCAGGAAGATATCCTCCAGGAGCTGTCAGCTATCGCCGAGGAGGAGGACCAGAAATGGGAAACAGGCCTGGTCTCCGGGACGATGTATCACGGTGGGAAGGAGCATTACGCTTTCCTCAACCGGGTTTTCAGCCTCTATTCTTACGTGAATCTGATCCAACGCGATATGTGCCCGAGCGGGACCAAGTTCGAATCCGAGATCATCTCGATGACGGCTAAGATGTTGCATGGAGATGCGGTTAAGGACTTCAATCCGCAGGATGAGGTTTGTGGCGCAGTTACTTCGGGTGGAAGCGAGAGCATCTATAATGCCTTGTTCGTATACCGGGAGTGGGCGCGCGAGGAGAAGGGTATCACCCAGCCAGAAATGGTTGTACCAAATACCCTGCACCCCGCATTTTTCAAATCCGGGCATTACATGGGCATCAAGATCATACCGGTACCGGTGGATGAGAATTTCGAGGCCGATGTGGAGGGCATGCGGGCGAAGATCACTCCCAATACAATTGCTATCGGCGGTTCTGCCGGCTCCTACCCGCATGGTGTTGTCGACCCGATCGAGAAACTTTCAAACCTGGCCTTGGAGCATAAAATCGGCCTGCATGTAGATGGCTGCCTGGGAGGCTTCATTTTGCCCTGGGTGGAAAAATTGGGCTACGACGTGCCAATATTCGATTTCCGAGTGCCGGGAGTCACGTCCATTTCTTGCGATACGCATAAATACGGTTATGCCTTGAAAGGGACCTCTGTCGTGTTGTACCGCAACAAGCAGTTACTGCGTCGCCAGTTTTTCACCATCGCTGACTGGCCGGGTGGCCTGTACGCTTCTCCAACCGTGCAGGGCAGCCGTTCTGGCGGTCTGAGCGCGGCTACCTGGGCCGCGATGGTGACCATTGGGGAGGAGGGGTATCTGAATGCGGCCAGAGCTATCATGAACACCTCTGATCAGATCCGGGCAGGGATTGCCGAAATCCCAGAGATTAAGATCCTGGGAAAGTCTACCTTCCTGATCTCCATGGCTTCCGACGAGGTAGATATTTACCATGTCAACGATTACCTTGCCCGGAAAGGCTGGCGGATGAATGGCTGCCAGAATCCTGCCGGTTTCCATTTTTGCATCACCCTGCGTAATACGCTCCCCGACATCGCCGAAAGCTTCGTTAGGGATCTGAAGGAAGCCGTGGTCTACGCTAAAAACCCAGCCCAACCGACGCCGATGAGCGGCGCATTGTACGGGTTAGCGATGACGGCGGATGGGAAGATGATGGTGAAAGAGGGCATGTTGTCCTACATTGAAGCCACTTATGACGAGGTATAAGGTAGGGATATCCCTAGTGAGAAGAAGGGACTCTCCTAATATCTAAGATACTCGATAAGGTATAAACTAAGTACAGATACAGGGGGCAAGTCAGGGGAGGCTATCTTACTGGTATCTGGCCTGCACGAAAGTGCAGGCCTTTACCGTTAAGCTCCCAACAGTCCTTTACTACAATCCATTGAGTCTATATAATAAGAGAAAGCGTTCACAAACCTTTTGACCGACCCAATAAGCTGCAAGATCTGACCATGGAGAGGTGAAGAAATGATGTTCAAATTCCCATCGGATGAGTGGATTAAGGAACTGAGCCGCCAGCTAAACGCAAGCGAATCTTACGAGAAGTCAGCCAGCAACTGGGAGGGAGATTTTATCTTCATCGTCGAGCCCACCCCCGAAAGCGAGGCCAGTTATTTATATTTGGACCTGTATCACGGGAAGAGCCCGAGCGCTGGGGCTCTGGCGGATATGGATCAAAAAAATGCTGCTTATATTATCTCGGCCCCGGCAGCTACCTGGCGGAAAGTTATCGAAGGGAAACTCGATCCTATCCAGGGAATGATGACCCGCCAGCTCAAATTGAAGGGCAATATGATGCAGGTTATGCGGTATCCCAAGGCTGCTAAGGAAATCGTCTCCTGCTGTGCGCTCGTGCCCACCGATTTCGGGGATTGATCCAGAATGGGGGCCATTGAACGGCCGGCATATCAAGAAGGGAGCACCGTGTGTGGTATTTTGTTTCACCTCAAGTCGTGTTTGGAGAAGGAGCGTTGTCCGTCCTCGAAGAGATCGAGGGCCGGACAGCATTGATCGTCACCGACAAAAACCTGGTAGAAATGGGGACTGCTGAGCGGGTTATGGCTCACCTTAAGCAAGCCGGCATACAGGGGCATGTTTACGATGCCGTAGAGCCAGACCCATGTGCGGAAACCGTTTATGGTGGTGTGAAAGTAGCTATGGGTATCCAACCGGATTGGATCATAGGGTTGGGTGGCGGTTCGCCGATGGATGTTGCCAAGGCGGTATGGGTGTTGTATGAACGCCCAGACCTGCAATTGGAGGAGATCAACCCGATCGTCCAGCTTGGCCTGAGGAAGAAGGCGCGCCTGATCTGCATCCCTACCACCAGCGGGACGGGGGCAGAGGCGACCTGGGCAATTGTGATTACAGATAAGAGCGAGGGGCGCAAGATGGGCTTAGGCAACCGGGAGAATGTGGCGGACCTGGCGATTGTCGACCCCTCCCTGGCTTCGGGAATGCCGCCAGGCTTGACCGCAGATACCGGGTTGGACGCGTTGACGCATGCAGTCGAGGGATTTACCTGTACATGGCACACTGACCTTACGGATGGTTTATGCATCCAGGCCGCTCGCCTGGTCTTTTCTTACCTGCCCCTGGCAGTGTCAGATGGCTCCAATCTGGAAGCTCGCGAACGAATGCATAACGCAGCTGTGTGCGCTGGGTTGGGCTTTGGCAATGCGATGGCTTCTGCAGCGCATGCCATGGGACATGTATTAGGCGCTGTCTTCCACCTCTCGCATGGACGGGCGGTAGGCATCTGCCTGCCCTATACGATCGAGTTCGCTGCCAGGGAAGCTCCACAACGTTTTGCTGAGCTGAGCGCATTGTTAGGCCAGCCAGGAGAAGGTGAAGCCGGGGCGCGCCTGCTATCCGGGCGAGTCAGGGAACTTTGCAACCTGGTGGGCGTACCCACAAGCCTAGCAGAGGCCGGGGTGGGTCGGGAGGCATTCGACGAGCACCTGGACAAGCTGGTGGAAGACGCATTTAACGATACGCAGATGCTGACGGCCGTGCGCTGTCCAACTTACGATGAGCTTGGGAAGATTTTCTCCTATGCATATGAAGGGAAACCGGTTGATTTTTAGTCGCCGAAGGGATACAGGTTGGCTTCAAGGAGCTATGCATGAACGCTTATATGGGTAAGATCCTACGTGTCGACCTGACTGGCGGGATACTCCAGGATGAGCTACTGGATGAAGGATATGCCCGACTGTTTGTGGGAGGGAGCGGTTTGGCTGCGCGCTATGTCTATGATATGGTCGACAGCTCAACGGATCCACTTGGGCCAGAGAACCCGCTGATCTTTATGACCGGGCCTTTGGTAGGAACTGCAATGCCCTCCGCTGGACGCCACAGCGTGTGCGGGATTTCTCCTTTGACGGGTATCTGGGGAGAAGCGAACAGCGGGGGTTTCTTTGGAAACGAGCTGCGCAAGTCTGGATATGATGGGATCATATTTACCGGTCGATCGAAAGAGCCGGTATGGTTGTCCATCGTGGAAGGCCAGGCGCGATTGCACCCGGCGGCTGACCTGTGGGGACTGGACAGCTACCAGACGCAGGTGCGAGTGCAGGAGCTTCTGGGAGATCCGAAAGCACGGGTGGCTTGTATCGGACAGGCGGGTGAGAACCTGGTTCTTATGGCTGGGGTGATGAACGATAGCGGGCGTGCAGCTGCACGCACAGGTTTGGGCGCAGTCATGGGCGCCAAGCGCCTGAAGGCTATCGGTGTGAGCGGAAGCGCGCCTGTCCCAGTGGCGTCCCTTGAGGGCTTCAAGGCTGCCGTCAGGGATATCCTGGCGGTTGATAAGGAGGACATGGCCATCCAGGCTCTTCGCCTGGCAGGTACAGCGGGCTATGTCAATATGGGGTTGATGTATGGGGATATGCCTATCCGCTATTACCAGCGAGGAGAGTGGGAGCAGGCGGAAGAGCTTTCCGGCGTTATGATGGCGACCCAGTACCAGAACCGTAACCTGGCCTGCTATCGTTGCCCGATCGGCTGCACGCGAGAGACACGAGCGCCAGGATATGGCATCGACAAAGTGGACGGCCCGGAATACGAGACATTGGGGGCATTGGGCAGCTTGCTGATGGTGTCAGATCTCGAGCAAGTCATTTATATGGGACACCTTTGTAATGAGTACGGGTTGGATACCATCAGTGCCGGCGCGACCCTGGGGTTGGCCTGTGAACTGTTCGAGAAAGGTTTACTGACAAGCGCTGATACGGGGGGAATAGAGATCCGCTTTGGGAGTAGCCAGGCGTTTATAAAACTGCTGGAGATGATGGCATATCGAGAGGGGTTTGGAGACCTGTTGGCGGAAGGCAGCGCGAGTCTGGCGGAGCGCTTCGGCGCGCCAGATTTGGCGGTTACCGTAAACAAGCTGGAGGTCCCCATGCACGATCCGCGCGCATTTTCCGGCATGGCTGTGACGTATGCCCTGTCACCCAGAGGAGCCTGCCATATGGAAGGAGATATGTACGGGGTCGATACAGGCCAGGGCGCTCCGGTGGAGTTGGGGGTCATCCCAGGGGACCGTTTTGACGACAGCGAGCAGAAAGGGCGAATCTCGGCCCTCAGCCAGGCATGGCGTAACCTGTATAACTCCCTGACCCTGTGCCAGTTCCATAACCCGGGCGTGGAGCTGCTCCTGGAAGCCCTCAACCATGCCACTGGATGGAATTGGGAAGCAGAGGAGCTGATGCTGGCAGGCAAGCGGATTGTGACGATCAAACGCCTGTTGAACGCAAAACTCGGCCTGAGGCGTGATAATGACAGGCTACCCGAGCTGTTGATGAGGCCGCTGCCGGAAGGCGGTACGGAGGGCTTTGTACCGGACCTGGAGCGGATGCTGGTAGGCGCATACGCTGAGTTCGGCTGGGACCCACAAAGCGGTATGCCAGGATTAGAGGCTATGAGAGAGCTGGGATTGGAGTCTGGTTAGGATATACTAGGCGTTCAGTTATTCATGCCGGTATAACTTAATAACGCGCGCCAGGGATCAACCTGGCGCGTGCGTCTTGAGGAACTCCCGGGCAGCCTTACGAGTCTTTGGACTGGTGGAATTGGTTTGCCGGCTCACAAATTCCAAGATTTCTTCTTTTTCGGTCGATGCATCGATAACCTCGTCGAGTGCAGCGATGACATAGGCTTTGACCAACTCGATGTTTGCCTGTTCAGGGTACAGCTGCTCTATCTCCAGCAAACGCCTGGTAATCCGTTCTCGTAGGAAAGGTTGCGCATTGGCGATCTTTCCGGACACACCTGCGGTATGCATGGCGACCACTACGCTCTGGTCGCCGAGCAGGTCGAAAAAG
>CAZAQS010000218.1:0-8056 GCA_964486825.1 uncultured Anaerolineaceae bacterium
CAAAAGCAATTTTTAAGTTTTCTGGTATAACTGAGACATGTTGGGATGCGTAATTCGGAGATTTAGCGGTAAGATGCATTGGCTTCCGATCTGGGTAGGGATCGCCTTGTTGCTTGTTGGCTGCGCCCCGAACGAACTGCAACCACAAGCCAGGACTCCCTCGCCCGTTGTCACACCCACAGACCCCCACATTTCTCCCCAACTCTCCCCGGCGCTTCCACGAACGACCCCTACGGAGGCAGAACCCATGACGACGCCCCTTCCCGACCCTCAACCGTACGATCCGGCTATGCAGCCCCTGGTGCAAATCGCAGTAGAGGATCTTTCCGAGCGGCTTGGCATTCCCACAGAAGAGATCCAGGTGCTCGAGGCTGATGGAGTGGTCTGGGGGGATACCAGCATGGGTTGCCCCCAGCCTGGCATGTCCTACCTCCAGGTGCCGCAGGATGGGGCCCGTATCCGCCTGTCCGCCGGGGGCCAGGTATACGACTATCACAGCGGCGGCAACCGCCTGCCCTTCCTCTGCCAGAATCCCGACCCATCCCCGTAGGGGCACGGAGGAAACCCTGCCGTGCCCCCATGGCGCCGAATCAAGCACCAGGCTGCCGCCGGTCGCCATTGGCACTACCCAGGAATGCAAGGTGTAGTCCGAGTCGCCGCCTGGGGTAAGCCATCCATAGACGTAAACCGTCCAGGCGCCGTCTGCGGGTAGGGCGATATCCACTTATGGCGATCGGGCTGCGGACAACGTAGTGCCCGGTCGTATCGCGCCAGGTCAGCGAACCGAAGCGCCAAGCTCCAACCGGGGCGCTTACGTTGGTAATGGTTACCTCGTAGGTGGCCGATTGGCCTGAGCGCAGGCGGAAGGTGGAGGGCGAGACGCTGTAGGTAAATAAGGCAGGCCGGGTTTATCCGGCCTGCCTTGGGTCTATCACATATTCGATTGTGGGGAAGTGACAGGTACCCCCTTACTGGCCTGTCACCCTCAGCAGAGAGGGTCTACCCTCCCTGGCATCCTAGTGGGTCACCTCACCGCTAAAGCAGGCTATACTGGTGCCCTGGAAGGAGGGGGAGGTCATCTCGGCGCAGTTGGTCCATGCGCCGGTACGGACGCCGGTGGCCTGGAAGGTGATGGTGTGCACCCCGCCTGGTGTGGGAGGAGTGGAGGTGACTACCGCTCCAGTACCTGGCACTGGTAGCGTGCCAAAGCCATCAAAGTACAGGTTCTCACCCCGATTGCCAAACAGGTTCTCAGCTCCTACAGTCAGGAAACCGCCGTCACCGGCAGTGAGCACCGGGCCATAAGCATAGGTGATCTCAGTAAGTGATGGGCCGCCTGTATTGGTGGCTGCCGGCACCCAAACCTGGAAGGTATTGATCTGCGAGGAATTGCTCCAATTAGGAACATCCCGCCATTCAAAGACCGTCCACAGGTTGGCGCCCGAGCCCAATATCTGGGCACGTAGTGTCCCGCCATCCGCCGGGTTCAAATCCGTCCAGAATGGCGCCAGGACATTGTTGGGTGGGGCCGGATCGGGCAGGTTTTGATTGATAAACTGGATATCAGCGCCAGCGCCGCCGCCCACCACAAGGTATCCATTACTGACCATGCCGACGCGCGTATAGCTTTCACCGCCATAGGTGAAGGCGACAGCCGCCGGTAGGGTGAAGTTTACGAGCGACTCGTCGCCCACGCCAGCTACAGGCGCCGAAGTAAGCGGGAAGTATCCAAAAGGTGCATTACCCGAGCTGATGCTGACATCGGGAGGATCGGCGGCTGCCAGGGTTCCTTCAAAGAACACACTATTGCCGCGTTCGGTCCCACCGACAACGCTGCCGCGCACCAGCTGCAAGGCATTTGGCAGATGATCAACCAGGCTGACGGATATATCCTCGAAGGAGGTGTTTACGATAGTGATGATGCACTCCGTCGTTGATCCTCTGGGGAAGACTGCCGGATCGCATGTCTTATCCAGGAGAGCTTCGGCCTGCTGCTTCACGATCGTGATCGGGAAACGGAAGACCCGGTCAGCATTCTGCAGGGTAAGCGTAGCGTGACGCACTGCGCCTGTAGGTACATTCCTGGCATCGATGGTGATATTGAAAGTCACTTCAGCACCAGGGGGCACACCCAGGTTATTGGGGACCGAAATCCTCAGATCAGAGGGAGCATCGACCGATAGACTCCAAGAGGTGCCGGTCGACAGCTCGCTTTTCACGGTGCGTGATACGGTCAAAACACCGGGCATCCTGGGGATGTAGAGGCTGGGGTAGTTAGCGTTCCACAGGTCATTCTGGAAGAGCACGAAATCTTCAGCCGTAGCAGAGATCGTCAGCCCGGGGTTTCCGGCGCGGGATAAATCCAGCCGTCCGGAGCCGAAGTCGAAGGCGTCGGCAGGCGTGCTACCGTCCTCTTTCGTAACACCAGCCGCCAAAGCAGTGCTCATTAAGGCGGACTTGATCTGCCCAGGTGTCCAATCCGGACGCAGGGCTTTTATCAAAGCACCCGCCCCCGCCATATGAGGGCTGGACATAGAGGTGCCCTGAATGGCCTGGAAGAGCTCGCCGGGGCTTCCGCCTACTACGGTGGCAGGCATGGGGGAGTGACCCGCCAGGATCTGCACGCCAGGAGCGGTGATATCGGGTTTGCTGACTCCCAGGGTCTGACCGGCCCCACCACGCGAGCTAAAGGCAGCCATCACATCTCCCTGGACCGTGGAGGCTATACCGGCCGTGAAGGTGGCTGTGACTCCAGTCTGAGCAGACATGAAAGCCAGCAAGTCAGCACCGGCGTCGTTCTCGATATGTACGCTGGGTATGAAGTGGTTATCTGTAGCCAGGCCTTGAAGGGTCGGGTTATACTGTATCATTCCTCCGGCCCCACCTACCATCAGGTTATAGCTCTTCTCCACACGGGCGATGATACCACGCTCGCAGATGACGATCTCCCCATCGAAAGTGCCTTCAGGGAAGGGGGTCAAGCATAGCTCCTGGCCTGCGGGAGGGAAGATAACAGGTGTGGAGGTGGTGATGCCGTCCGTGACCGAGGCGCCGGTCAGGACCAGTGTCTCCCCACTGTCGGCTTCCAGGGTGATCGTACTCAAGAAATGGCGATCCGTCGTGCTGGCGCCTACCGTCATCACCCAAGGGCCGCGGTGAGCCACAGTATCGGGTCCTGGTCCCGCATTTCCGGCTGAAGCAGATACAAAGACAGAGTTGTTGTAAGCGTTCAGGAACGCTAATTCAACCACATCCACGTATGGGTTAGCTCCGCCGCTGATGGAGAAGTTGATCGCATCGACGCCGTCAAGGATAGACTGGTTAACGGCGGCGACCGAGTCGCTCTGGAAGCAGCCCGCATCACCGCAGACTTTGTACATGATCACGTGGGCTCTCGGTGCAATACCGGAGACCACCCCACGATCGATTCCCAGCAAATGGGCTTCTACGCCTGCGTTGCCGGCGGCGGTGCTGGTGGTGTGGGTGCCGTGGCCAACATCGTCTCGAGCAGACAGGAACTCACCGGGAAGCAGTGGCGGGCCGAACAAGTCATAGGTCGCCATAAAACGGTATGCGCCGATCAGTTTATTGTTGCATGTGAACGGTTCATCTCCGGGGATTGCACTGCCAAACTGGCAGGCGAAAGGGCCACCCGCAGGCGAAGCGAAGGGTTTCCCAGAGGGGTCCGGGTCTGAGAAGGAGGGATGCTCAGGCCAGATGCCGGTGTCAAGCACCCCAACGATCACACCCTCCCCGGCGCTGCCCTGCCCACCCAGCATGTTCCAAACTGTGGGCGCCCCGACGAACTCAGGACTGACCTCTGTATCCGGCTGCTGCAACAAATCCGGTAAGACCCGAGCGACGCCGGGCAGGTTGGCGATGGCCTGTAACTGGCTGGCAGGTGCAGCCAGTGCCACGCCGTTCAAGGCGGCGGTGTAAGTGTGTGAGATCTGGGCCGAGGGAGCAACCCGGTCGACAGCCTGTTCGAAGTTGGCATGCTTGCCTCTCAGGTAAGCCATGTAGCTCTGACTGGCCTGCGAACGAGGGTTCACCTGGCGAGCGCCGGTCGCCCTGGGACTGGTAGCGGGTAATCCGGGGATATGTCCCTGGTAATTGACCAGCGAAGGGTCTTCCAGGAGGACAACCGCATTCAGAAGCGGCTCACCCGTTGCCGGATCAACGCTGTACGATTCGAACAGGCTCAGATCCAGGGTTATCGATTTATCGACTTGTACGGAGAATTGGGAATCTTCGACCAGCTGCAACGAATCATCCGGTGTTGGCCCGCCTTCCTGGGCAAAGGCAGAAATGTTGATGGACAGGAGTATGATGAGGAACAACACCCAATTCAGTCCGCTCCGACCTTTTTTACGAATCAACATCGTATTACCTCCTATTTGTTATATTAGCTGATATTTTGATATGGAACCTTATTATCATTCAACCCCTCAATAAGGTTCCCCACCACAAAACACGCAGGACACTGGTGCTTCGCAATAACCAATGGATTTTCCTATTGCACCTCCTTAATTTGTTACCTACCTCTTCAGCTTAGCCAATCTTCTTGCGATCAATCTCGCAAATCCGAATATTCGATATGGATATTTTTCCGGGAGCTTCATCACCACGCTTCTTGCTGTTCTGATGCCGTATACAATCCATTATTGATCTTGCCCATGAGACATAAAATAGCGATTTTGTCTCTCAAATTGATGGAAAATCGGCTTAAGGCTTAAATACCCTCATTTTTCCCAATAATGACAATTTTTCCCTTCCTGTGCCTTTCCTTTACTGATTGGGTGGCGTAGAATCCGGGTAAGAGTCGTTCTGGTCAAGCAAGTTAACGTGTAAGAGAAGGAAACACCACCTCCTATCCAGGCCCCCCACGAAGGCTTCCTAAGAACGAGGGCTGAAAATGCATGAAGGCAGCCTCGTTCCCGGGCGATGGCGCGGGTGAATATCAGGTCATGCACCGGTAAGAAATACCAGTGGATTCAAAATTAAAGTCAAACCAGATAAAGTATATCATTAATATGCTATTAGGTAAGAATTAGTATTGTGAAAAATCCACACATTACGGAAATGTTACAGATTTTGAGAACCTGGTGGGGACGAACCGAATACGATGCGTTTGTATTCGAGTGAAGAAGTACCAAAAGTGTGAAATTCTCTTGCTAACGCTTCCTGGTAAACCGCCTCCAGGAATCCATGGCCTAGAGTACGGTGCACTTCCTTTGCTGCTCCGATAATTGCATAAGTTTGGAGATCCCGTTTCTCTTTCATTTCATCTCATCTCCCAATCTGCGGATACTCCTTGACGATAGAACATTTATTCTATTATAATCACTTGCAATAAAAGGAGACCCAATGAGCAACGATACCCTTTCCGTCCTCGAGCTTGCCTACGAGCTTTTGAGCAGTTACGGACCTCTCTCTGTGGAAGAGATGGCTTCAGCTGCCAGCCAGCTTGGCTATCAGGTCGCCGGGTGGGAATTCCAGGCCGAGATCGAAGAGCACCTGGGCGCTTATGGGGAGAGCTCTCCCTTTGTTGAGGTAGGCTACGACCAGTATGGCCTATGGGAAGAGCAGGTCTTGCCCGACGACCCACCCATCGCTGACCGAGACGCCTACCAGCTCGACTTCCAGTCCACAGTAGCTCCCCCTCCACCCCCGCCTGGCCCCCCCAATCCCCTCTTGAATGCTTCCCATTCGCCCCTGGATTATATCTTTCCAGCCGCAGTTGGCATTGCCGTTACCCTGGCGTTGGTCCTGGCCATTTTGACCAGCGGTCCACAACGGGCGGGATCTCGCGCCGGCAACTCGGTCTTCCTGCCTGCTACAGTTGTGGCGGGCGACGCCTTCCAGCTCGTTATGCCGGCCTCCGCCGCCTCCGAGCCGTTGCAATCCAGCATCTCGTTAGATCCCAACTGGTGGTTCGCAAATACCGTTAACCAGATGAACGAAGAGACCCAGGCGGTCGCCCGGCAATACCTGTCGAACTATTACAATACTTGTGGTCCGGCCGTGGTGGCCATGCTGGGCACCTATCTGCTGGCTCAGAGCGAGCAGGGCGGCGGGCCGCTCACCACCGCCGTCGTGATGCACGCTGCCCGGGACCAGTTGGGGTACTATACCCCTCCTTATAATAGCGGCCTGCTGACCTTCAAGCATCTGCGCGCCATGCTGGAATTGTACGGGCTGCACCAGGTTTACCCGGAGGGCGGCGGCTCGCTCTTGAAGATCGAGGAGCTGTTGGAGTGGGTCCGCCAGGGACGACCGGCCATCGCCGGCGTTCGTTACAAATACCAGGGCAACTGGGATTACAGGCCTTCGGGAGGCAGTGGTTTATATACCCATTTCGTGATCCTCTTCGCCGTGGAGCAGGTGGACGGGCAGGAATACCTGTGGGTGGCTAATACCCACCCCGGCAAATACCTGACCGCTGACAGCGAGGCTGCGCCGGTGCGCATGAGCATCGATGAATTCTGGCAGTCCTGGGCTTTGAAGGACGGCACTGAGAATACCAATCTGGGCCACGCGGCCTTTTTCGGCGGTTGAGCCATCGGATTGGTAGATCGGCCTGTTGCTTTCGATAAAGTCTCACATCTCTATCATCACGTAAATCACCCCGTAAATATCTTCCAGGGTTAAATTATCACCCATTCTTGAAATTGAATTCATGCATAGAAAGGGAAATGTATCATGCGGACCCAAAAATCCTGATTGCATTGCAATACTATTTTATATACAATAAAGTCATCGGCAAAGGAGGCTGGTGTGATGAGGGTATTCTGGCTCGGTCCGGCTCACGTTGAAGTCAATGGAGCAAAGCTGCATTTCGAAACCCGTAAAGCGTCTGCCCTCCTGGCTTATCTTAGCCTTAACTCAAAAGCAAATCCAAGGGAAATCCTGGCAGCCTTGTTTTGGCCAGAAGACGACCAGACCCACGCCCTGGCAAGCCTGCGCCGGGCGTTGGGGTCGTTGATGCGTTGCCTGCCCCCAGGCGTATTGGAAGTCGACCGCGAGTCCATCCGCTGGAATGAGGACTACCCTGCCGAGATCGATGTAATGGATTTCCGCGCCGCACTGGCGGAAGTGCGGGCTCACAGCCACGCTGAAGGCATGCCGTGTAAGGATTGCATGGAGAAATTGGAATGCCTGGTGAAACTTTACCGGGGTGATTTTCTGGAAGGCTTGAACCTGCCAGATTGCACCCAGTTCGATGAATGGCAATACTTCCTCCGGGACGAGTTAAAAAAGGAGTATGCCTGGGTTTTGGAACGCCTGGCTAGCAGTCATGCTGGTCTGGGCGACTACGAGCAAGCTGCTGCTTTGGCGCGGCGCTGGGTGAGCCTGGACCGGTTGGATACCGGCGCACAACTGGCCCTGGTCGGCGTCTACGCTCGATCCGGGCAAAGAAGGTTGGCGCTACGGCAGTATGAGGAGTTTGCCCACCTGTGGGAAGATGAGCTAGGGCTGGCGCTGGATGAAGAATACCATAGATCCTTTGAGGATCTTATCCAGCAGGCATCCTCAATCGAAGAGGCTGGGAAAAAACCACCTCTGGCATTGCCTGCTGGAAGAAACATACTGAAGACCAAGCTATATGTGCCCAAGGTAAGGAATGAGCGGGTCACCCGCTCGCGTTTGCTAGAGCAGTTGGATCAAGTAACATCATATGCTTTTACACTCCTGTCTGCACCGGCCGGCTTTGGCAAGACCAGCCTGCTGGCAGAGTGGGCATCACGAACGGATTGCCCAGTCGCCTGGCTGTCCCTGGATAAAAATGACAACCAAACCGGGCGCTTCCTGAGCTATTTCGTCGCTGCCTTTCAGGAGCGTGACAGTACGATTGGAAGCGAGGCTGTACAGCTCGTCAGGGCAGCACAGCAAGCGCCGCCTGAAATGGTCCTCACCAGCCTCATCAATGACCTGGATACCATTGCCAGCGATATTGTCCTGGTGTTGGATGATTACCAGTTTATCAGCAGCCAGGCTGTACATGAGTCAGTGGCTTTTTTCCTCGAGCATTGCCCGGATACGTTCCATCTGGTGA
>CAZAQS010000219.1:0-8034 GCA_964486825.1 uncultured Anaerolineaceae bacterium
GTCGGGATCGGCCTGTGCCGGACCGAGCATATGTTCTTCGAGGCTGAGCGCCTGCCCATCGTACAGCGCATGATCCTTTCGAAAACGGTAGATGGGCGTGTGGAAGCCCTGAATGAGCTGCTCCCTCACCAGCGCGCCGATTTTGAAGGCCTTTTCGAAGCCATGGATGGCTATCCGGTTATCATCCGCCTGATAGACCCGCCGCTCCACGAGTTCCTTCCCTCACAAGATGAGCTTCTGGAAGAGGTGGTCACCATGCGGGTCAAAGGCGAAACCGATGGGCTAGAAGATAAAGAAGTTCTCCTGGCAAACGTCCAGGCATTACACGAATCTAACCCAATGATGGGGTTACGCGGCGTCCGCTTGAGCATCGTGATGCCCGAGATCGTCGAGATGCAGGTGCGCGCTATCTTCGAAGCTGCTGCCAATGTCACCTTAAAGGGAATAGAAGCCAAGCCGGAGGTCATGATCCCTCTGACCGGGCATGTCAATGAGCTGAAATTCATCCAGCCTCGCTTGGAGCGAATTGCCAAGGCAGTCATGGAAGAAAAGAATGTAAACTTCCATTACAAATTTGGGACCATGATCGAGATCCCGCGAGCTTGCGTTACTGCCGGAGAAATCGCCGATATTGCTGAATTCTTCTCGTTCGGCACCAATGACTTGACCCAGATGACATACGGCTACAGCCGCGATGATGCTGAACGCAACTTCCTCCTAAAATACGTAGAGGATGGAATTCTGCCCGTAAATCCATTCCAAACGATCGACCGGGATGGGGTCGGCGACCTGATGGATATCGCGGTGACTCGCGGCCGGGCAACCCGCCCTGACCTCGAAGTGGGCATTTGTGGAGAGCATGGTGGTGACCCGAATTCGATCGAGTTCTGTCATATTGTAGGGAATAACTACGTAAGCTGCTCGCCGTTCCGAGTACCTGTTGCCCGCCTGGCTGCCGCACACGCTGCCCTGAAGCACCAAGGTGTAAGCATCGCCGAAGACCTGTAAGATAACTATCCGCTGGTTGAAAGCCTATAGTTTGTGGAACGAGACCCGAAGGGCGCCAAGTCCTTCGGGTTTTCGCTGTACCAAACGGTCAACTCATATCCGCAGGCAAGCGCTCGATAGCTTCAAGGTACCAGCGCGGCGCTCGGGACGCAAATTGTCCAAACCGGTCCGTGACAGGCTTTCGCCGTTCATCCCCCGGTCTTCCCGGTTTGCATTCCACCATCCGGTGTGTGTGGCATTCTTGTTGTGAATCGCATACCTGGAAACATACCGGGCAGATATAAAAATTTTCGCCTGTTTCCATTTTGGACCTCCTCGATCCTATACCCCCATCGTGTCGCTTCAGGTGGTTAACCGGATAAAAACACTTAATTACCAGGCCTCTGCAAATCGCTCGGTTAAGCCGCTGGTTTGCCCCAAGTCGATTATGGACTTAATAAGTCTTATTTTACAGCCAATCTCATATTTATGGAAGGTCTAAATAACACATGATGGCTGGCGTATTTTGCCAGCCATCATGAAGTACCTGGGTCCGTTCTCCAGTCAAGGTATCCTGTTGGAGGGTTTAATGAATTTTTTCAGGCTTCCCTCTAGCAAAGGCGGCGCCTCTATGTAGCGCTTCCATGTTCATCGGCAGCAAGCGCTTATGCCGTTCAGGCAGGTGGTTCTTCAGTGCGGATTCGATTTCTTCGAAGGTCATTACCTGCAATTTTGCCAACAATGCGCCCAGCATTATTACATTCATCAGGCGTTTATTACCAATCTCTTCAGCGATCTCGTTAGCTGGAATAAAGACAGCCTCTAGATCGTCTCGCTGGGCTTCCCGGTTCGTAAGGGATGCATTTGCGATCAGGACGCCTCCCGGAGTGACCATCGGCTCGTACTTATCCAGGGAAGGCAGGTTCATGACAACGGCTGCTTTGGGGTTGCGTACCAGGGGGGAGCCAATTTCTTCATCAGAAATTACAACCGTGCAATTTGCCGTGCCACCCCGCATTTCGGGTCCATAGGAGGGGATCCAGGTAACCTCTTTTCCTGCATCCAGAGCTGCAAATGCCAGCAGCTGCCCGGCGAATAAGACTCCCTGCCCGCCGAAGCCGGCGAAGATAATTTCAGTTTGCATATCTTGTCTCCTTCACAGCTTCTAAAGCTTCAAACCAGCTAAAGCAGGGGATACTTTATAATCCCCGAGAGGGTAGGCTGGGATCATGTGCTCTTCGAGCCATTTCAAGGCTTCTAAGGGAGTGATGCCCCAGTTGGTTGGGCAGGTAGATAGAAGCTCCACTATGGAAAACCCCAGGCCTCGTTGCTGGGTTTCGAAGGCCATACGGATGGCCTTCTTAGCGAGGCGGATGTTCTTTGGGTCGTGCAGGCTGCGCCTGACAGTATAGCCCACTCCATCCAAGGCTGAAAGGACCTCAGCCATCCGGACGGGGTAACCCATCTGCTCCACATCCCGGCCGTTGGGAGAGGAGGTAGTCTTTTGTCCAGGCAAGGTAGTGGGCGCCATTTGCCCGCCCGTCATTCCGTAAATGGCGTTGTTGATAAAAATCACGGTGATATTTTCGCCGCGGATACCGGCATGCATAATCTCACTCATACCGATAGACGCCAGGTCTCCGTCTCCCTGGTATGTGAAAACTGTCCGGTTGGGAAGCACGCGCTTGATGCCAGTTGCCATGGCCGGGGCTCGCCCGTGGGCGGCTTCAACGAAATCGAGATTGAAATAGTTGTAAGCGAAGACTGAACAGCCTACCGGCGCCACGCCGATGCTGTTCTCCCGTAAATTCATTTCGTCTAATACCTCAGCTACCAACCTATGGGCAACCCCATGGGTGCATCCAGGACAGTAGTGGGTAGGAGTATCGCTTAGCGATTGCGGTCTTTGGTAAACTACTTGACTGGTTTGAGTCGTTGCCATGCGTAGGTTCCTCCTTTTTGCCTAATTGCGCCCTGGCGTAAATCGCTTCATCCAGGCCAGGCGGGGGTGCCCGTTCGATACGATCGGGTGATAGGCGACTCGCCGGATTTCTTCCAGGATTTCATCCGGGAAGGGTACCATGCCTCCCATTCGCCCGTAGAATTCGACCGGCGCTTGGTCCCCAACAGCCATACGGACGTCCTCCAGCATTTGGCCAGCGTTCATCTCCACCACCAGGACCGCTTTAGCGTTTTTGGCCACCTCACTGACCTGTGCAAATGGGTAAGGGCTCAGGGAGATTGGGCGCAATAGGCCAACTGGGATGCCCTCCTCGCGTGCGCTGCGGACTGCCGAGAGCGCGATACGTCCAGCAGTCCCAAAACCTACGACAACGATTTCTGCGTCATCCAAATAATATTCCCGGTAACGAATCTCTTCTTCCTGGACACGGTTCCAGGTTTCCATAATCCGGTAATTGCAAACTTCTTCCTTTTCTGGATTGATATAGATGGAGGTCAGGACGCGAGGATCGCGGCCTTCTGCCCCTGTGACAGCCCAATCCGGTTTTTCGACCCGGATCGGTTGCATCGGCGGCAGTTCAGCAGGTTCCATCATCTGTCCGATACTCCCATCCGCCATCACGATGGCAATCGTGCGGTACTTTTCGGCCAGGTCAAAGGCCAGCACGACCAGATCGATGGCCTCCTGAACGCTGGCGGGCGCCAGCACGATGGGGTGGTAATCGCCGTGCCCACCACCATGAACGATCTGGTTGTAATCTCCTTGGGAAGGAGCAATATTTCCCAGCCCTGGCCCGCCGCGCACCACATCGATCAATACGGTGGGAATTTCTGTCCCGGCAATATATGAAAGGCCTTCCATCATCAATGACACACCTGGGCTGGAGGAGGAGCTCATTACCCTCGCTCCCGTACAGGCTGCTCCATACACCATATTGATGGCGGCTAGCTCACTTTCCGCCTGCAAGAATGCCCTCCCAAGCTCCGGCATCCGGTGGGAAAGCCATTCCAGGATCTCTGTCTGGGGAGTAATCGGATAACCAAAATAGGCCTCTAGACCGGCGCGTACAGCCGCTTCAGCCATGGCAATATTTCCTTCAAGCAGTTCTCGGGCCATTCTTTTACTCCTATCCTACTGCCTGGGCCGCGCGTACCGGCGCTTCTCGGAAGATTGTTAATGCTGCTTCAGGGCAAACCAGCGCGCAGATTGCGCACCCGGTGCAGCTTTTCTCCCCTTCTGTGAGCTTAACTGGGTGGTACCCCTTGGGTGTGAGATATTCCATATCAATACTTAACACATTCTGCGGGCAGGCCTCAATGCATAGCTCACAACCCTTGCAAAAAAGTTCATTTACTTCTATCCATCCCTTAACGGGCATTTCGATGCCTCCTTTTCCGAGTAGTTAGGTAAAAAATGGACGGAAATATCCTTAAATCATTATGTTATTCTTTGAGGGTTTTGTGTAGTGCTAACTGTCATCACCCAAGCTGCCAATTAGCACATTCCACTGGTTTCCTTATAAAAATGCTATAAAGCATGGGTTAGTGATAAGTGTCACAGGATTGTGTGACATCCTTCACTAGAAAGCTTAACCGGATATGAGTATACTTCTCAACCGGTACATATACGCATAAGTGAATACATGGAAAGGTAAATATGGAAAAGGAAAACCTTGCCCACCAGGTTTCGGAGCTGCACGCCGAGCTATGCTCTGCTCTGGCAGACTCCAAGCGTTTGTTGATCTTGTACGCCCTATCCGAACGAAAATTAAATGTCACGGACCTGGCAGAGGAAGTGGGTATCAGCCAGCCAGCCGCTTCTCGCCATCTTAAGCTACTTAGAGAACGTGGCCTGGTACGAGCAGAACGCCAGGGCGCTAGTGTTGAATACGAGCTTACGGACCACCGCCTGATCGAAGCTCTGGATACCTTGTTATCTGTTTTGCGCGACCGGATCAATTACCGCGCCAGCCTTTTGGAGCTTTCTGAATAAGTAGTGAGGGAGAAATGCAGCTCATCGAAGAAATCAAGGCTACCAAATACATCTGGGTCATCGGTCTTGCCTTTACGCTTATCCTGATCGCTGTGCCGCTGATCCTTTTGATCCCATCGGAAACGCGCGCCGCCGACGATCCATGGGCCGTGATCCCGAAAACCCCTCCTCATACCGATCACAGCTCACTTCTCAGTGGTCCTTATGAGAGTGGGTCAGAAGTGACCCGCGCCTGCCTCGAATGCCACCCGCAGGCCGCACAAGACGTCATGCAGACCGTACACTGGTCCTGGGAGAGCAAACCTTACCGGTTGGAGGGGCGTCCTGAACCTGTTACGATCGGGAAGAAGAATTCCTTGAATAATTTTTGCCTGGGTATCCAATCAAATTGGCCCTCTTGTACCTCATGCCATGCTGGTTATGGATGGGTTGACGCCGATTTTGATTTTTCTAACCAGGAAAATGTGGACTGCCTGGTATGCCACGACCAATCGGGCGGTTATGTTAAAGGCAAAGGCGGTATGCCTGTGGAAGGGGTGGACTTGCTGGCAGCTGCAAAAAACGTCGGGCGTCCCACCCGTGAAAACTGCGGCTCCTGCCACTTTAACGGCGGCGGTGGGAATGCAGTCAAACACGGAGACATGGACCAGAGCCTGAATTATCCCTCAGCAAGCCTGGATGTCCATATGGGTGGGCACGATTTTCAGTGCGTCGACTGCCACCAGGCCCATGACCACAATATCCGGGGCCGGGCTATTTCGGTATCCTTGGACACGGAAAACCAGGTCCTTTGCACAGATTGCCATTCGGATAACTTGCACGATGACCAGCGCATCAATGCTCATACCGCCAGTGTGGCTTGCCAGACTTGCCATGTGCCGGTTGGGGCGGTGATCGAGCCGACAAAAATGTATTGGGATTGGTCGACAGCCGGGCAAGACCTTGAAGAAGATCCCCACGTTTACTTGAAGATCAAAGGTAGTTTCGTATATGAGGCCGGTTTCGTGCCAGAATATTACTGGTACAAAGGCGTGCAGGATCGCTATATCTTTGGCGATATTATCGATCCATCCCAGGTTACACAAATCAATACCCTGGATGGAGACATCAGCGACCCTCAGGCAAAGATCTGGCCTTTTAAAGTCCACCGCGGCAAGCAACCCTACGATAAGGTCTATGATTACCTTCTGCAACCCCAAACAGCTGGGGAAGGCGGTTTTTGGACGGAGTTCGATTGGGACAAGGCCCTACGCCTGGGGGCCGAAGCCACGAACATGGCCTATAGTGGCCAGTACGGCTTCGCCGAAACGGAGATGTTCTGGTCCTTGTCTCATATGATTGCCCCCTCCAGCAACGCGCTGCAGTGCAAAGCCTGCCACAGTCCAGGTGGGCGGTTGGACTGGAAGGCTCTGGGTTATCCGGGCGACCCGATGGATTGGGGTAGCCGCCATAAGAACACGAACAGGTAGACGAGATGAGAAACGCTTACTTGAAAATCAGGACAACTCCTGTAATGAGGTGCCCTAAGCTCATTTACACGTTTATTGCTGTTGTCTTTGTGTTGGCGGCAGCCGCTGCATGGACGGGAAGCCTGGCATTTGCCAGGCCCGGTATGCAGGTACAAGGCCAATCTTCACCCATGCACCCCGAGATCGAGCTTTTGGATGAAGCCGGGGAAAATGTTCTGACGAGTGGAAAAGCGATTTCCTCGATGCAGACCTGCGGCGCCTGTCACGATACTACCTTTATCGAAAGTCATAGCTTCCACGCCAGTTTAGGTTTGGAGGACATGGAGCAAGCAGGGGGAGTCTGGAATGGTCGTCCATGGGATACCAGCCTGGGTCTGTTCGGCAAATGGAACCCCTTGACCTACCGCTATCTTTCTCCTCCGGGAGATGTACGCATAGATCTGGGCACAGCAGACTGGATCCGCGTATTGGGTTCCTTCCATGTGGGAGGCGGTCCTGCCACGACTGCCCGTCTTGGTGGTTCCCTCCTGGACCTACCCGTTATACCCGGGGATCCGCAGACCCATGTCATCGATCCGGTTACTGGAGAGCTGCAACCCTGGGATTGGGATGTCTCTGGAACTGTGGAGATGAATTGTTTCCTCTGCCATATCCCCGCTCCGGACAACTCGGCAAGGATTGTAGAGCTGGAGGCCGGGAATTTCAGATGGGCGAACACCGCCACATTACTGGGTAGTGGGATCGTGGAAAAAGTGGGTGGGGAGTTCCGATACAACTCAGGAGCGTTTTCGGCGGATGGAAAATTGACCCAGGATACAATCAAAATTCAGGATCCGTCAAATGAGAACTGTGGCTTATGCCATGGCCTGGTGCACGATATTTTGGAGGATCCGCTTGTGCTGGAGGGATGTAGCGCAGAGCAGTGGCGCACCCAAACCACTGGCCAAATCATCTCACCGCAACGCCTGTCCGACTCGGGTATGAACCTGTCGAATAAAGCCGGTCTGACTCGCTCTTGGGACATCCATTCTGAGAGAGCGGTCGACTGCACGGACTGCCATTTCTCGCTCAACAACCCGGTCTACTTTCAGGAGTCGGATAGCTCGCGGCCTGAGCACCTGGTATTCGATCCACGCCGCCTGGAGATTGGGGAATACCTGTACCAACCGCTGCACCAGTTTGCCAGGGGACAGAGCGCCCAAAGCACTATCGCGCTTGAACTAAAAAATACCATGCGACGTTGCGAGGCCTGCCACAGCGTAACAACAACCCACGATTGGCTTCCTTACAAGGATCGCCATATGAATGCGGTCAGTTGTGAGAGCTGCCACATCCCTCAAATGTACTCGCCTGCCATTCAACAGAAAGATTGGACCGTCTTGAAGGCGGATGCCAGTCCCAAGTCAGAATGTCGTGGAATAGAAGGTGGCACCAGTACGATCAATTCTTTGGTGACTGGTTACCAGCCGGTGTTGATACCCCAGGTAGATGTGGGTGGCAATACCAGGCTCTCTCCCTATAACCTGATCACCTCCTGGTACTGGGTATACGGAGATCCGGTGCGTCCGGTGAGAATGGAGGATCTTAATGCCGCCTGGTTGGAAGGAGATGGCTACCCGGACG
>CAZAQS010000220.1:0-6676 GCA_964486825.1 uncultured Anaerolineaceae bacterium
TAACAGGAAATTCAGACTGCCTGATCCCAAGTTGTTCGGCTTGGGCGAGGCGGAAACAAGTTGCATCAAGAGAACTATGTTATAGATTACGCTCCATCAAGACCAGTATGTCTTTCCCATCTTTCAGAAATATTCTATCCAATTCTGCCACTTCCATAAACCCCTGTGCTTGAAACATTGCACCAGGGCCATTAGGATACGCCTGTCGCCGGCCCGATATTACCTGGACTCGCTGATATCCCTCGAGTGCTAATTGCTTCAATGTATATTCCAATAAATGCCCTCGATAGTCATCAGCCTCTTCCGTCGAATACAGGCATGTAATGAATGCAGTAGTGGCTTGCTTATTGGGTACTGGAAAAGGGATCTGACTTGCTCGAAGATATTCTATCCCGCCCACAGGGAATTCCCCAGCATAGGCTAGATACCCTAGCATAGTCTCGCCAAACTGGCTTGCCCACTCACGCTTGCTTTGTTTCACATGAGCGTCCGCTGCCGGCATGCAAAACGAACAAGCAATATCGATCTTTCCAGGCGTGATAGGCACAATCTGAGAAGCCCTGGCAGGATAGAAAACAGGTGGGTCGGGTACAGCGGGATGGTGATATTCGCCCTTGGCGATTTGGATCAACAATTCAGCTGGTGCAGGGGAAGGCCAACGGACAACTTCATCGATTACGACCATAAAAGGAAAATATAATCGATATTGTGCGGCCAGCGTTGGCGTTTTCCCAACGTCAATCACTTCGACATTTCCGCGGAGTTGGGTAGCGGCTTTTTGGACCTGTGTAAGTGTATACCAAAGCCATGGACATTGACCACCAAAATGCAAGACTTTGAAACTATGGCTCATAGCTCACCATTGAAGGAGGCGGTCTACCTAGTGGGGCTTGCGGGGGGACACTCCCCGCCCCACTCTTGGGGGGGGTCGGAGGTGGGGTTGACAAATTGACTTTAAGAACGTCCTGTCCGCATTCCTAGGTGACCTTGATCCTGATCTGGTTTTCATATATACGACCGCCAGCCGGTGCGACTGTCGCGGCGCGATCAGACCTCGAGCTCACGTCACTGCAGTCGCTCAGTCGCGACCCTTCGTAGTGGCGATGTCAGCCTCGTTCCCCGCCGCGTCGGCCAGCGTCCACCATGAGGGCGCAAACTCGTCGCGCACCATCCGGCCACCTGCGGCGAGCGCCGCCGCGATGCGAGCCTCCGCCTGCTCGTACGGTACCCAGATCGCGACGTGGATCGCACCGGCGCCGTCACCTCGTGGCTCGTCCATCTGCTCGAACCAGAACGCAGGCCCGCGATCGTGCGGGTCGACGAGGTCTTCGTCGGGGCTGTCGCGCCGAGGCTCGTATCCGAGCACCGCTCGCCAGAACGGTATCACCTGGGCGATGTTGGTCGCGCCGGGAATGATGAGCAGGCTTTGGACCGCAGACGGGTCAGCGGCGAGGCCAAGCTTCCGCGCAGCTGCAGAGATCAGCCTGGCAAATTCGACGTCACGCCGGCTGGGCCCGAAGTAGTCGCCGGTATACGTGATTGTGTGAACGGTCACGCCGTCGTGTCGAACATCGACGCCGGGGCTGTGATCCTCGGCTCCCTGCAACTCGCTGATCGCCTGCACGAACCGGGCGCTCTCGGCGAACGAGCGGGTGCGGAAGAAGGCAGTTGCACCTTCACTGGTAAGGCGCCAGTCCTCGACGCCCTCGGCCTCGTGGAATTGGCTGGGTGTGATTAGGTCGGTCATACAATCCTCCTTGTCACTGAACTTTTTTGCGAAACTGTCGCTAAGCTCGACTTTATCCATGCCAATGCCCCAAGGAAACGGTCATCCAGCCGAGCAAGACTTTTTGGTATATTTAGCCTTGAAGTGCAGATTATATGTGGGATTGGCGAAGGTGTAAATGGAAAGAGCATTGATAGCTAGGGTGAACGCATCTAAATTTAACTAGACAAAAACGGGCAGCCTGGCTTATCCTCAACGCTCAAATGAACAAGGAGGATAAGCGATGGAAGATCCAGTTCTGCCGACCATAGAACAGCATTTTGGCGACTTGACCGATCCGAGAATAGATCGGACGCCTACCGGACTGAGAAAGCGGGTGTCTTTAGGGGGAGGGGGCCTTAATTGGGGGTAATTTGTCCGATTTGGTATAATTCGGCCAGGAGGTCTCCCCATGCCAGAGGCAGACATCGATCATACTGCTCTGAAAAATTTACTGGCCTCCGTCGGGCACGACGAAGCGTTTTTCCAGGTACTGGTCAGCACATACCTGGAGGACACTCCGGAGCAGCTTGCTGCCATGCAGCAGGCAGTGGACTCGGCCGACCCGGACCAGTTCAGGCGCGCCGCACACAGCTTAAAGTCAAACAGCAGCAATTTTGGCGCGCATAACCTGGCCGAAATTTCTAAGGAGCTTGAAGAGTTCGGCCGCTCTGGTACTTTAATGGGGGTCGCGCCTCGCCTGATACAGGCCGAGGCTGAGTTCCAAAAGGTACAACGGGAGCTAGAAAGCCTGCTCTCCAGGGGAGTCTCCTCCCTATGAACGCCAACAAGGCCGCGGCAGGCCATATCCTGGCTGTGGATGACAACAAGGTCAACCGGCTGCTGCTCTCACGGGCTTTGCAAGAATTGGGATATACATTCGAGCTGGCCGAAAACGGGCGGCAGGCTCTGGCTATGGTCAGGCAGCAGGCCTTCGACGCCATGCTGCTGGATATCGTCATGCCCGTGATGGACGGCTACCAGGTGCTGGAGTATTTAAAGGGGGACCCTGCCTTACGGCAGCTTCCGGTTATTGTCATCTCCGCGGTGGACGATCTGGACAGCGTGATCCGCTGCATCGAGATGGGGGCGGAAGATTACCTTCCCAAGCCCTTCAACCCATTGCTATTAAAAGCTCGCCTGGGCGCATCCTTGGAAAAGAAGAAACTGCACGACCTGGAAAAAGCCTACCTGGAGCAGGAGATGCGCTTACAAACCAGTGAAAAACTGGCTTCTATTGGCCGGCTGAGCGCCGGGATGGCTCACGAGCTGAACAACCCGGCTGCCGCCACGCAGCGGGGGGCGCTCCAGCTCGGGAAAGCGCTGCACGACCACCGGTCTGCCAGTATGGAGTTGCTGGCCCGGCCCCTGGAGCCGCCTCAGATCGAGGCTCTTACAAGTCTCGAGAGGCGTATTGCGGCTGCGGTTGCTCAACCGGCTGTCCTGGATCCAATGCAGCGCAGCGACCTGGAAAGCGAGCTGGAAGACTGGCTGGAGGCATTTAGCGTCACCCAGGCCTGGGAGTTGGCCCCCACCCTGGCAGCGCTGTTCCACAGCCGGGATGACCTCTCCCAGCTGGAAAGCAGCTTTCCACGGGAACGGATCCCGCCAGTGACGGCCTGGCTGGCTTCCCTGGCGGTGCTGTACGACCTGTCTGCGAGCATTTCACAAGGGGCGGAGCGCATTGGGCGCATCGTGAATGCCCTCAAGTCGTATACAAATTTGGACCAGGCCCCACTTCAGGAGGTCGACCTGAATGAATGCCTGGACAGTACCCTGGCCATACTGGAATACCGGCTGGAGGGTGTGGAGGTCAAAAAGGAATACGGCAACCTGCCGCGGGTGCCAGCGTATCCCCTGGAGCTGAACCAGGTATGGCTGCACCTGCTGGACAATGCACTGGACGCCCTGCAAGGAAAGGGAAGCGTTACCTTGCGCACACGCTGGGAGGACCCGGCGGCGGTCGTGGAGGTGGAGGATACCGGGCCGGGGATACCCCAGGAGTTACAGCACAGGATCTTCACTCCCTTTTTTACGACGAAGCCCCCGGGGCAGGGGGTTGGACTGGGCTTGAGCTCCAGCTGGAATATCGTGGTCAATAAACACAGGGGAGAGATGGCTTTCTCTTCGTCTAACGGCTATACGCGCTTCCAGGTAAGGCTGCCCAGGCAGGAGTTCCCGGACTGAAACGGCCCAATAACTCGTACGATAACCATCCCCAGGGAGGTATGACATGGGAATGTGGATGCAAAAAGCTACAAACTGGGTATCCGCTACGCCATCCGGCCCGGACGGCGTAGCCTCTCGCCGGCAGGACGTGCAGTTTTTGCTGGGGTTATGTGGGCTGACTTTCCTGGCGGGCCTGGTATGGGGATTCATGTACCTGGCCTTCAACGAGCCCCTGGCAGCCTCAATCCCACTGGCCTATTGCGCCGGGATCTTACTCAACCTGCTTGCTTTCAGGGTCGTCAAATCCTACCCTGTCTTCCGCTTCGTCCAGCTGCTGCTGCTGCTCCTGCTGCCTTTTTTCCTATCCCTTACCCTGGGGGGCTTCATCAATTCGAGCGCTGTGATCCTGTGGTCGCTGCTGCCGCCTTTCGCAGCCCTGCTGATCGATTCGGGGCGCAGCGCAGCTCTATGGTTTGGGGCCTACCTGGGGCTGGTGGCGATCAATGGGGTGCTGCATCCCTGGCTGCGGGCAGATACCAATATCACGCCGGAGATTATGATCCTGTTTTTCATCCTGAACATTTCCGTCACCACCGGTATCGCCTTCAGCCTGCTGATCTATTTCACACGCCTGCTGCGGGAGGAGAAAAGTAAGCTGGTTGTCCTGGGGCAGACCATGACGGACCTGTCCGTCGAGACCGAACCGGGCAAGCTGCTTCAGGAAGTGTTGGAGCGGGCGGTCGAGCTGTTGAGCGCAAGCGGCGGTTCACTGGGGATCAGCTCCGGGGAGCGGGGCGACCTGGAAGTGGTCGCCAGCCACAACCTCGAGCAGAAGGAGGCCGGCCTGCGCATTCCACTGGGGAAAGACGCCCTGGGCACGGCAGCCCTGTCTCGAAAGCCGCTGGTGCTCGAAGATTACGGGCGCTGGATCGAGCAGGATGGGCAAGGCAAGGAAAACGCCTACCAACCCCAACGCAGCAAAGGCAACCACCCGGTCAGGGCGGTGATGGCGGCGCCGCTCATGGCGCAGGGGGACCTGCTGGGAGCGATCTGCATCGCGGATACGGACCGCCGGCGGGTTTTCTCACCGGCAGACCTGCACCTGCTGCAGCTGTTTGCCCAACAGGCCGCCAGTGCGATCGAAAAAGCCAACCTGCTCCAGGAAAACCGCCAGGCAAGGGAAATCGCCGACTCGGCCAACGAAGCCAAGAGCGCTTTCCTGGCTACCGTGAGCCACGAGATCCGCACCCCGATGAATGCCATCATCGGCATGAGCGGGCTGCTGCTCAACACGAAACTGACCGCCGAGCAGGTGGAGTTCGTAGAGATCATCCGCAGCAGCGGCGATGGGCTGCTCACCATCATCAACGACATCCTGGACTTCTCCAAGATCGAGGCCGGCAAGATGGAGCTGGAAACGACGCCCTTCGACCTGCGCGAGAGCCTGGAGACCACCCTGGACCTGCTGGCCCCGGTTGCGGCACCCAAGGGGATCGAGCTGGCGCTGGTGTTCGAGGAAGGCGTACCGGAAGCAATCGTGGGTGACGTGACCCGCTTGCGGCAGATCCTCATCAACCTGCTCAACAACGCCCTGAAGTTCACTGAAAAAGGCGAAGTGGTGCTCTCGGTAAAGGTCGAGCAGCGCATCTGGGCTGCGGAGACCAATAACGCCCGCCCGCCGAGGTATGTCCTGCATTTTATGATAAGAGACACGGGCATCGGCATCCCCCCGGACAGGCTGGACCGCCTGTTCCGCTCGTTCACGCAGGTGGACGCCTCCACCACCCGCAAGTACGGCGGCACCGGCCTGGGCCTGGCCATCAGCAAACGCCTGACGGAGCTGTTGGGTGGGCGGATGTGGGTGGAAAGCGAGGTTGGCAAAGGCAGCGTCTTCCACTTCACCATCACGACCGAATCTGCGCCTGGATTCCAGAAGCGAGCCCACCTGGCGGTAGAACAGGTGCAGCTGGCGGGTAAGCGGCTCCTGATCGTAGACGATAACGCCACCAACCGCCGGATGCTCAAGCTGCAAACCGAGACCTGGGGCATGCTGGCGCGCGAGACGGCCTCCCCGCGACAGGCGCTCGAATGGGTCAGGAAGGGCGAGCCGTTCGACCTGGCGATCCTGGATATGCAGATGCCCGAGATGGACGGCCTGGAGCTGGCCAAGGAGCTACGCGGCCTGCGAGGCCCGTCGGAGCTGCCCCTGGTGATGCTGTCTTCCCTTGGAAGCCGGGACCCAGGCACGGAAGCAGCCGGGTTCGCAGCCTACCTGACCAAACCGCTGAAAGCCTCTCCCCTGTATGATGTGTTGATGGGGATCTGCGCCGCAAAGACGCCACGCCCGGTGATGCTGGGAAAACCGGCCAGGCCGGAGTTAGACCCGCACATGGGCAAGGACCTGCCGCTGCTAATCTTGCTGGCTGAAGACAACGCCGTGAACCAGAAACTTGCCGTGCGGCTGCTGGCACAGATGGGCTACCAGGCCGACCTGGCAGGGAACGGGCTGGAAACGCTGCAGGCCATGGAGCGGCAGCCTTACGATGTGATCCTGATGGATATCCAGATGCCCGAAATGGATGGGTTGGAAGCCACACGAGCCATTCGCCAGATGGAGCTCGAGCGCCGGCCGTACATCATCGCCATGACCGCCAACGCCATGCAGGGCGACCGGGAGTCCTTCCTGGCGGGAGGCATGGACGATTACGTCAGCAAACCGGTGAGGGTGGATGAGTTGAGGGC
>CAZAQS010000220.1:6776-7944 GCA_964486825.1 uncultured Anaerolineaceae bacterium
CTTTCGTAGCGGAGGAGCACCACGCCGGAGCCGAAGGTGCGGGTTTCGAGCAGCTGCAGGTCGATCTGGTCGGGCATCTGGCGAAACATTGGCTTGCCAGAGCCGAGAATTACGGGGTGCACGTAGAGCGCGTATTCATCGACCAGGCCGAGCTGCATGAAGGTGAAAGCGATCTCGGCGCCGGCGACGCTCATATACCGGCCGGGTTGCGCTTTGAGCTTCTTGACCTCTTCGGCGATGTCGCCCCTGACCAGCCTGGAATTCCACTCGACCTGGTCGAGGGTCTTCGAAAAGACGACCTTGGGCTTGCTCTTCCAGATATGGGCATACTCGATCACGTACTGGGGAGCGGAGGGGTCCTGGTCGGCGGTGGGCCAAAAGGCCGCCATAATCTCGTACAACCGGCGCCCGTAGAGATGGACATCGATCATTCTATCGCGGTCGTTGAAGTGCTGGTGGAGCTCCTCATCGGGGTCAGACCAGCCCAGGCCTCCATTCCCATCCTCGATGTAGCCATCCAGGGAGACGGACAATTCATAGATTATTTTTCGCATGTTGTACTCCGTAAGACCCCGGTTTTTTTAAAGAAACCGGGAACCTCTGAAAGAAAGGCAGGGTCTATTTATTAAATAGCTCGTCAAAATAGGGCCAGGCCTGCAAATCGGGGGGCTCGATTCCCAATTGCGTCATGGTAGCCATGACCTGGGCGCGGTGCTCGGTGGCGTGGTTGATGACCTGGGTCAGGAGGATGGCCTTGGGGGTCTGGCGCAGCTCGCCGTCCCAGTCGATCTCGACCGTCTCCCCGGCCTCCACCTTAGGGGCCAACTCGATCAAACCAGCGCCGGTGGCCCGCACGGTTTCCATCATCTCCGCCACGCTCATGGGCGGCGCATCTTCGGGGCGGCGGTAGGGCCGGCCGGTGCTGATGCGGGAGTAGTAGGAACGCTCGGAGTTGACGATATGCTGCAGGGTGTCACGAATGGCGCCGTACCCGCCGTGAAGGCTGGCCTGCAGCTGTTCGTCCGCCAGCCCGGCGCAGCTTTCGAACAGGCGCAGGTTAGCCCACAGGTGGTGGCGAAAGAGGGTTGTGAGGGTGTCTTCAGGTTGCATAAGTCTCCTTGTATAAATAAGTTGTGATCCAGCCGATAGCTGGTTTACAATCTCCCGT
>CAZAQS010000221.1:0-7940 GCA_964486825.1 uncultured Anaerolineaceae bacterium
GTTCGTGTGCAGCTGTGGCGGCACGATGAGCAACGAGCTGGATATGTCGAATATCGCCTTCCGGTCGTTGAACTGGCCGGGAGTCGTGCTGGCTGAGGTGGTAAACCTGGCCTGTTTCCCGGATGAGTTGGAGCAGATGCGCCAGCGTATCCAGGAGCGTGGATTGAACCGGGTCGTCGTGGCTGCTTGTAGCAATCGAACCCACGATCCGCTTTTCCAACGAATGGTGCGTAGCGCAGGGCTGAACCCATACCTGTTAGAAGTGGTAAACCTGCGCGACCAATGTAGCCAGGTACACAAAGACAGGCGACTGGCAAACCGCAAAGCAGTAGAAATGGTGCGAGTAGCAACCGGTCGGGTGGCCGAAGCCCAGCCTGTAAACAAAGAAAAGCACACCTGTTTTCCCGCGGCCCTGGTATTGGGCGGGGGAGTGGCCGGTATGACGGCCGCATTAGCGATTGCTGACAGCGGTTATAACGTTCACCTGGTGGAGCGTTCCGAGATCCTGGGCGGGCACCTGCGGAATTTATTCTATGTGGCGGAAGGTTATAACCCCCAACGATTGCTCCGCGACCTGGTCAATCGAGTACGAGGTCACCAACGGATCTATACTCATACTCGTACAGAAGTGACCGATCAATCGGGGCATGTGGGTCGATTCAGGACCGGGTTGCTTACTTACCATAATGACGGTTCTACGGATGTCCTGAGCGTCGAGCACGGCGTCACGATCATCGCTACGGGAGCAAAAGAGACCCGCCAACACCCGCTCTTGGAGTTCCCAGGAGTGATCACGCAGAGTGAGCTGGAGGAAAAAATTATTCACCACCCGGAGGAGATCGCAGCGTTAAAGGATGTTGTTATGTTGCAATGTGTGCGACCCGAAGGAACGGCAGATTATTGCTCGCGCGTGTGCTGCACCAACACCATGAAAAATGCCATCCGGATCAAGCTCTTCAACCCATCCTGCCGAGTGAGCGTGCTGTACAAGAATATCGTAACCTATGGATTCAGAGAGGAATTCTACACGGAAGCGCGCCGGCATGGGGTGGTGTTCATCCGTTATACAGATGAAGAACCGCCGCATGTCAGCCATGAAAACGGCAAGCTCATTGTTAAGGTGCGAGACCTTTCATTAGATCGCATGATGTCCTTGCAAGCCGACTTATTGACAATGAGCATGTCCATTACCCCGGCAGATGGGACCGGCAAACTGGCAGGAATGTGGCGACTACCGCTTTCAACAGAAGGCTTCTTTGAGGAAGCGCAACTCAAGTTGCGTCCGATGGATTTTATGCGAGAGGGTATCTTCCTGGCTGGAATGGCGCATTACCCGAAGTTTCTGGAAGAGAGCATCAGCCATGCCCTGGCGGCTGCCGGGCGCGCCTTGACCCTGCTCTCACAAGAATCGCTCTATCTGGGTGGCGTTGTGGCGGTTGTTGATGCTGAGAAATGTGTGGGCTGCCTGACCTGTACACGTACCTGTCCCTTTGAGATTCCTCAGGTGGTCGAGGTGGAAGGTCGGCATGGCGTTGGCCAGCTTGGAGGTGCGGCCTATATCGACCCGACCCAGTGTCAGGGCTGTGGGACGTGCACAGGCGAGTGTCCGGCCAATGCTATCCAATTGATCCATTATACGGATGAGCAAATGATGTTGCACTCCATCGGCGGGCTGGGTAGCTGGCAGACAGAGGTTTATCACGAGGCGATTCAATGACCTTTAACGAAAATAGAGCGGAGTTTGAACCGGAGATCACCGCATTTTACTGTGTTTACTGCGGATATATGACTGCTGATACGGCCGGAGCACTGCATCTCCAATATCCACCCAATGTGAAATTTGTCAGGATGCCCTGCGGTGGCAAGACCGACATCCGCTATCTATTGGAAGCATTTGAACAGGGAGCAGACGGCGTTTACTTGCTAGCCTGCCCGATTGGGAACTGCCATCACGTGCGCGGGAATGAGCGCGGCCAGGCTCGAATGGAGCGGGCGAAGGTGATTTTAGATGAAATCGGCCTAGGCGGCGAACGCCTGGACATGTTCTTCATGTCCGGCAGCCAGGGGCAAGCATTTGCAGCGGCTGCCAAAACAATGACGGAACGGATCCGGAAGTTGGGGCCGAACCCCCTCAAGCTTGTCGTAAACAGGAAAGCCATTCAGGAAGCAAGCGATGCCGAACTTGAAGAGGAGAACGGTTTTCGCGGCAGGCGTTCTACCCGCTGAACTGCAGATCACCATCGCGAGAGTCGCAGACTGAGGATGAGAGTATGATACCTGGACCCCTACCATCAACAAAATCAACGCCAATGACAGGTTCTGTAATGGTGGTTGGTGGTGGAATCGCGGGGATGCAGGCATCTCTGGACCTGGCCGAGCAGGGTTTTAAAGTTTACCTGGTCGAGTCGCAATCAGCTATCGGCGGAAAGATGGCCCAGTTGGATAAGACATTTCCAACCAACGACTGCGCCATGTGTACGATCTCGCCCAAGTTGGTTGAAACCGGTCGCCATCCAAATATCCAGGTGCTGACGGATACCGAGGTACTGGAAGTTCAGGGGCAAGCTGGGAATTTCACGGTTACGCTGAACCACAAAGCCCGCTACGTGGATGTGGACAAATGCGTTGGGTGCGGCGACTGCATCAAGGTTTGCCCGGTCGTCGTTCCAGATCTTTTCAATGAGGGGTTGGACCAGCGCCGGGCGATCTATAAGTTATACCCACAAGCCGTTCCAAACGCATACGCCATCGAGAAGCGCGGCATATCGCCATGCAGAGACGCTTGCCCTGGAGGCCAACGAGCCCAGGGTTATATCGCCCTGATCCGAGAAGGGCGCTGGGACGATGCTCTGCGCGTGATCAAGATGGATAACCCTTTCCCGGGCATCTGCGGGCGGATTTGCAACCATCGCTGTGAGACGGCCTGCAACCGGGGTAAGGTAGATGAGCCGATCAATATCCGGGCTTTAAAACGCTTTGTGACTGATAAAGTATATGCTAACTCGCGCCAACCGCTACAAGCCGTTGATGTGAAATACCCAAACCAGCGAGTCGCCATCATTGGGGCCGGTCCTTGTGGACTCACCGCTGCTCGCGACCTGGCTGAGGCAGGTTTTCCGGTAACCGTCCTGGAAGCGATGCCGGTAGCGGGTGGCATGCTACGGCTGGGGGTTCCGGAGTACCGCTTACCTGCGGAAGTGATCGAGCGGGAAGTGGCGGACATCTTGGACCTGGGTGTGGAGCTGCGCCTTAACCACCAGGTCGATAACCTGGATGACCTGTTTGAGCAGGGGTATGAATCAGTCTTGATCGCAGTTGGCGCTCACGAGGGCATCCGCCTGCCGATCCCGGGAGCGAATGCGGAAGGCGTTCTGATCAATACGCATTTCCTGAGAGATGTACGCCTGGGGAAATACACAAATCCGGCGCCGGTCGAGGGGCAGGAAGCGCCTGCTCTGGGTGAAACCGTGCTCGTTCTGGGTGGCGGGAATGTGGCGATCGATGTGGCACGCAGTGCTGTTCGACTGGGAAAACACGTGAGCATGGCCTTTTTAGAGAGCCGAGATGCAATGCCATCCCACGAGTGGGAGATCCAGGCTGCCTTGGAGGAGGGTATCCATCTCTATCCAAGCCGGACATTTGAGCGGGTAGTTGTTGATGATGCGGGACATGCTTGCGGCGTGGAGTGTTTGAATGTGCGCTCCTTTAGCTTTGATGAAAGCGGGCGGTTGAATGTGGACAAGGAGCCCGGCTCCCAACATATAATTCCCTGTGATACGGTGATTTTCTCGGTAGGGCAGCGAGCAGGCCTGGCTTTCATTCCGGATGATGCCGGTGTGGGCCTGACCACGCGCAAGACAATTGCGATCAATCCGAATACTTTCGCTGCTACCCGCCCCGGCGTATTTGCAGCCGGAGACAGTGTGTCCGGAACGGCTTTTGTGATTGAAGCCGTAGCCAGCGGGCATACTGCTGCCAGCTCGATCATCCGATACTTGCAGGGTGAACATCTGGAGCCGCCGCCTAAGCCAGATTTGCCCGTAGTGAACTTGAGCCAGGACGAGATAGATGAGCGCATGCGGCGGGGCGAGATCCACCGCCAGCCAAGGGTAGCGATGCCCCAACTGCCGGTCGCCCAGCGGCTGGATAATTTTGCAGAGGTAGAGGGCGGTTACGATGATGACTCAGCTCAGCAAGAAGCGGCGCGCTGCCTGGCTTGTGGGACTTGCTCGGAGTGCATGAGTTGCACCTTCGTATGCGGAGTGCAGGCGATCAACCATGATATGGCGCCCTATCAAGAGACGATCAAAGCGGGAGCTATTATCCTGGCTCCGGGATACCAGGTTTATAGGGCCGAGCTCTCGGAAGAGTTTGGCTTTGGACGCTATCGAAACGTGATCTCAGCCCTGCAATACGAACGCATCCTATCAGCGAGCGGCCCGACGGCTGGGCATCTTAAACGTCCTTCTGATGGGGTTTCTCCCAAGCGGATTGCATTCCTGCAGTGCGTAGGTAGCCGTGATCAGAACCATGACTACTGCTCAGCGGTTTGCTGTATGTATGCGGCGAAAGAAGCCATCATGACGATCGAGCATGCCCGTGCAGAAGCGCGCCTGTCTGGCGAAGAGGCGGAAGTATCCTGTGAAGTATTTTTCATGGATACTCGCGCTTACAGCAAGGGTTATGAGGAATATTACCGCCGGGCAGAGGAGAAGTACGGGGTTAAATACACCCGGGCGCGGATCAGCCAGTTGCGCGAGGACCCACAGACTGGCAACCTGATATTACGTTATGCCTCCCCCTACCAAGGGCTTCATCAACCACAAGTGAAGGAGTTTGACCTGGTCGTCCTTTCAGTTGGGATGGAAATCTCGGAGCCGGTCAGGGAGCTCGGGCGGAGCCTGGGCATCGAGCTTGACAGCTATGGTTTTTGCCATACCACCTTATTCGATCCGCTTCAGACCAGCCGCCGAGGGATCTTTGCAGCCGGGCCATTCCGGGAGCCGAAGGATATACCGGAGACAGTCATGGAAGCCAGTGGGGCTGCAGCAGGAGCAGCTCAGTTATTAGCCAGCTCCCGTTTCACGCTTACCAGCACGCCAGAATATCCTCCGGAACGGGACATCAGCGAAGAGCCGCCCCGCACGGGTGTATTCGTCTGCCATTGTGGCAGCAATATCGGTGGTTATCTGGATGTGCCCGCGGTAGCCGAGTATGCCAGCCAGCTGCCTGGCGTGCTGCATGCCGAGGCAAACCTATATACCTGTTCTCAGAATACTGTCACTCATATCATGGAACAGGTGCAAGAGCTGGGATTGAACCGGGTGGTTGTGGCCTCCTGCACACCGTTGACTCATGAAGGATTATTTCAGGATGCCATCCGGCAGGCAGGATTGAACCCGCACCTGTTCGAGATGGCGAATATCCGCAACCAATGCTCCTGGGTGCATTCTCGAGACTGGGAAAGCGCCACTCAGAAAGCCAAATCCCTGGTGCGTATGGCGGCGGCGAGAGCGTCCCGCTTGCAGCCTTTGAAAACCTCCAAGGTGGACGTTTCGAATGCTGCTTTGGTGGTTGGGGGCGGGGCAGCGGGGATGAATGCGGCCTGGAGTTTGGCAGAGCAGGGATTCCCGGTGCATATCGTGGAACGGGAGGACGAGTTAGGGGGCAACCTGAGGCGCTTGCGCTATTTCCTTCCGGCCGGGATACAGCTCTCCCCACAGGAGTACCTGGAAGAGCTGGTTGAAAAGGTAAGCGCGCATCCACTGATCCAAATTCACACAGGCACCCAGCTCCTGGAAACCACAGGCTTTAAAGGCAACTTCGTTACTTCTTTGAAGGGACCGAAAGGGAATTATAAAGTAACGCACGGGGCAACCATCATCGCAACGGGTGGCGTGGAGTATAAAGGGCAGGAATACGCGTACGGTCAAGACGAACGCATTCTGACCCAATTGGAATTTGAAGACCGGTTGGCGCAGCTGGAGGTTACACCCTTAACGGAGAAAGAAGTTCCAGGTTCTGTTGTAATGATCCAATGCGTGGGACCTGCCGAGCAATACTGTAGCCGGATATGCTGCACCACGGCGCTCAAAAATGCGTTATACCTGAAAGAGAAGAACCCCAGTACAGATGTGACCATCTTTTATCATGATATCCGCACCTACGGATTTAAAGAGAATTTATATACAGAAGCGCGCCGGAGAGGCGTTCGTTTTGTGCATTACGATTTCGATCGACGACCGGAGGTGGTCCCCGGAGACATCCAGCTTGGCAAACCCGTGCTGGTCAAGGCCAATGAGCCAATGCTTGGAAGGGATTTGGCGCTTACTCCAGATTTGGTGGTGCTCAGCACACCGGTTGTCCCCGCGCCAGGGAGCCGGGAGCTGGCTTCTCGATTGAAGCTATCGACTGATCCGGATGGGTTCTTCCTCGAAGCGCACGTAAAGCTGCGCCCGGTCGATTTTGCCTCCGATGGGGCTTTTATGGCGGGTATGGCTCACTACCCGAAGCTGCTGGACGAGACGATCGCCCAGGCACAGGCAGCCGCTTCCAGGGCCAGCCTCATCCTGGCGCAGAAAAGCATGCTTACCAATGCCAGGGTAGCCGTGGTCGACCCGCTAAAATGCGTAGGCTGCCTGACCTGCGTCAGGATTTGCCCGTATGACGTACCTGCAATCCGAATGGAACTGACCGGTGTGGGGGGTGTAAGCGGGGCGGCTTACATCGAGCCGGCGGTCTGTCATGGTTGCGGAAGTTGCGCCAGTGAATGTCCAGCCCAGGCCATCCAGCTTATGCACTCCACGGATGCTCAAACCCTGGTCAAGATCCATGCCCTGTTTAGTGAGGTAGACGATGGTATCAAGCTTTGATCCGGAGGTAATCGCTTTTTGTTGCCATTATTGCGCGTATGCGGCAGCAGACCTGGCTGGCTCATTGAGGATTGAATATCCAACTTCGATAAAAGTTGTGGAGCTGCCTTGTACTGGCAAGATGGACGTGTTGTATGTCCTGAAGGCGTTAGAGGCGGGAGCGGATGGTATATTGGTGGCCGGTTGACTGCCTGGCGAGTGCCATTACCTGGAAGGTAATGAAAATGCCCGGCGGAGAGTGGAATACGCGCAAAAGCTCCTGGAGGATATCGGCCTGCAGGGCAGCAGAGTGAAAATGACCAATTTGTCAGCGGCAATGGGCGCTAAATTTGCTCAGACAGCCAAGGATTTTACGGAAGAAATCCGGAGCTTGGGGCCAAACCCTTTGAAAAGCGTACCGGATCGTGACGGTGTAGAGCTATCCACAGATGACGAAGGCCTTAGGTCGTAATTATCTCTCATCATTGACCCGGGTTGCTTAGGAGAGTGAAGCATGATTGTTGCAGAACAAAAGCCATTGAGTGAAATCAAGCAGTTGACCGGTAACGCCAAGAAAGTGCTGGTGGTCGGCTGTGGTACGTGCGTCACGGTTTGCTTTGCTGGGGGTTCAAGAGAAGCAGCTATCCTGGCTGCCTCGCTGCGCATGGCTTCAAAGCTTAACCGCAGCCCGAAGAGTGTCAGCGATGTGACTGTGCAGCGCCAATGCGAATGGGAGTACCTGGACGCCATCGCAGACCAGGTGAAGGATGTAGAACTGGTTGTCTCCCTGGGATGTGGTATTGGTGTACAGGCAATTGCCGAGCACTTTCCGGAGGTTTGGGTCGTGCCAGCCTTGAACACCAGTTTCTTGGGCTTACCCACTGAGCAAGGGATCTGGACGGAACGCTGTGCAGCCTGCGGGGATTGCGTGCTAGGCCTGACGGGTGGAATCTGCCCAATCGCGCGTTGCTCGAAGTCCCTGTTGAATGGCCCTTGCGGAGGCTCGGTTGACGGGCATTGTGAGATCGACGCTTCCGTTCCTTGTGCCTGGCAATTGATCTATGACCGTTTGAGCAGTATGGGGCGCCT
>CAZAQS010000222.1:0-7887 GCA_964486825.1 uncultured Anaerolineaceae bacterium
TAGACCGTAAGACCCGTCCGGTTTATCGGTCAGGCCGTGGGCACGTGCGTCAGGGGCAATTGGAATCAGGCCCGCATCGACAAGGTTCGGGGCGACAGCTTCCCAAATACGGGCATTCGAAGCCAGGCCATGTAGAAGCAGGACTGGCTGCCCGCCATCTTCCAGGTTCCAGTGCAGGTAATGTGTGCGAATCCCGTTGATGAATAAATAAGAAGATTGCATAACAGCCAGACTGTGTTCTACCCTGCCCACCCTATTCCTGGGCCAGCATCCCTTCCATAATAGAGCGCACCAGCTGCGGGTCAGCTTTGCCGCCGGATTTCCGCATTACCTGCCCCACGAACCAGCCAATCAGTGAAAGTTTCCCATTCCGGTAAGATGCAACTTGTTCGGGGTTCTCCTCGATCACCGCTTTGCAGTAAGCGCGGATGGCCTGCTCATCGCCCACCTTAGCCAGACCTTCTCCCTTTACAATTTCCAATGGAGCTTTACCCGAATCCTGGACTTTCTCCAGCAGGGCTTTGCCGGTCGAGGTATTGATGGTCCCGGCGTCGACCAGCTTGATAATTTCTGCCAGGTAAAGCGGGGAAAGTTTAAGCTCGGATGCGGGGATGGCGCGATCATTGATCATACGCAGAACATCATTCATCAGCCAGTTTGATACCCGTTTGGGGTCACCCCCGTAGGAGGCGATCGCCTCTTCATAATAATCCGCCAGGCCGCGCTCACTGGTTAAGATATCGGCGTCGTATTCAGGGAGACTGTACTGCAGGACGAAGCGCGAACGCCTTTCCAAAGGTAACTCGGGCATATCCTGCAAGATCAACGTGCGCCAGGCCTCATCCAGGCGGACGGGGAGCAAATCTGGCTCACGGAAGTAGCGGTAATCGGCTTCCGTCTCTTTAGAGCGCATCTTCCGCAGCACCCCGGCGTCTTCGTCCCATTCCAGCGTCCAGGCCTGGATAGAGCGCCCGGCGCTTACCTCCCGGATCTGGCGCTCGATCTCGGTTTGGATGGATTCTCTCACAGCTACAATGGAATTGACGTTCTTGATCTCTGTTTTGGGGTTAAGGTAATCTGCCCCCTTGGGTCGTATTGAGACGTTAGCGTCACAGCGCAGATGGGCTTTTTCCATATCCGCTTCGGAGATACCCAGCCAGCGCAGAAGCTGGCGCAGTCGGATCAGGTATTGGGCGGCCTCGTCGGCGGTTCGCAGGTCAGGACCAGTGACCATCTCGATCAAGGGCACACCGCAACGGTTGAAATCGATCAACCGGCGCCCGTTGTCGTTCTTGGTCTTGCCGGCATCCTCTTCGATATGCAACTTATGAATAGTAACATGCCGCACATAACCATCCGGCATGGGCAGGTCCAGGTGCCCGCCAACCGCCAGAGGCATATCGTATTGAGAAATCTGGTAGCCCTTCGGAAGGTCTGGATAAAAGTAATTCTTACGGTCGAAATATGATACCGGTTGGACCTGGGCGTGCATCGCCTCTGCCAGCAATACTGCTTTTTCTACAACCAACTTGTTCAGTACAGGCAGCACACCCGGAAGACCACTGCATACTGGACAGATATTGGTGTTGGGAGGTTGGTTCCAAGAATCGGCTTTGCAGGGGCAGAAAATCTTGGTCGTTGTATTGAGCTGGATATGGGTTTCCAATCCAATCACTGCCTCGTAATCAGGGTGGATTTCAGCCATAGCAAACTCCGCATCATAAAAAGTTCCGGATTTTAGAGAGCGCCACGCAAAGCGTCACGCTGCCATAAACCGGGAGGTAAGAATCCCGAAAAGCATCCTAATTGTAACTCATGTGATGGGGGAGTTAGTCTTAACCGTACCTGGTGTCGGGCAGATCCTGTTCCAAATCGCTCCGGCGAGATGACAAATCCACGATCCGAACCTGGCGAGCCAGATCGTTTTCCATTGCCAGCTCACTGTGATCGATCTTTACTACGGTAACCGGGGATTGTTGCAACACCTCCACCCAATAACCCGGTACCAGCCCGTAAGCCTGAAGCTGGGATTTCCTGGCGGGCGTGATATCTTCAGCAAATCCTTCGATCATGACGTGGCAACCCACCGGGACATCCAGAAGCGTCAACGGGAAATGAGGGCCAGCCCCAATCATCCTCTGATAGGCATTCCGGAAGTGACGATGCCGGCCCCGTCGCCGGAATAAGCGCGGCCGGCGTGACTCGTGATCTTCCAGACCCCCGTTGCCTTCCACGATGTGAGAACCAGGCAGCAAAGAGGAAGCCATGCGAGCCAGCCAGGACTGCTGAATGTCGACTGTCTTATAGCCGCAAGAGGGACAACACACCAGGTTGCATCCCGCGTGTAGTGGGCAGGCAGAACATCCTGCTTGCTCGGCAGGGTTATAGGAGTGCCCGCATAAGGGGCAGGTAATGGATTTGTGCATCATAGGCCCCATCCGATCAATAAGAGTAGCCGGTTAATCAAGCCGCCAACAAAAAAGGCCAACGGGAAGATCAGGGCAATGATCCCAATGGCAGTACGCCAATTCCTCTCTTTGGCGATCATCATTACGCTGGCTATGCAAGGTATAAACAAGGTGATCGTCGTCATAGCCACAACTACCTGAAGCGGGGTGAGCATGCCCTGGCTTTGCATTACGAACAAGCCTGTGGCGCCAAAATCACGCCGCAGAAAACCCATCAGGAAGGCTGCACTGGCCTGCGGAGGCAGACCCAACCAACCGGCCACCAACGGTTCACCGGCCCGGATCAATATACTCAATAAGCCTGTAATATGCAGGATGAACATGAGCGCGGTGCCAAGTAGGAAGAGCGGGACAACTTCTTTCAAATACCATTCCAGGCGGGCCAGGGTCTTCACAATCACATTGGAAAGCAAAGGAAAGCGCAGGGGCGGCAGATCAACCAGCAGGGTCGTGCGCTCTCCTGGCAAGACCCTGGCAGCCAGCCAGCCTACTGCCAGCATGACAAAAACCACCACGCTTCCCCAAATCAAGGTCGCCTGGAGCGATACGGCCGCCAGCATTCCCAGCACGACCCCTAACTGGGCTGAGCATGGCACTGCCAGTGCCAGCAAGAGCGTCACCAGGACACGCTCCCGCTTGCTTTCCAGTACCCGAGTGGTGAGAGTCGCCATGGTGACACACCCCAGTCCCAGCACCATCGGCAGGACGGCCTTGCCATTCAATCCCATGGCCTGAAAGAAACGGTTGCTCAGGGCTGCCAACCGGGGCAGGTAGCCCGAGTCTTCCAGCACGCCAAAGGCCAGGAAAAATGTGGTTACAATTGGAAGGATCAAAGCCAGAGCATAGGTGACGCCCATCGTCCATTGTCCATATTCACCCACCAGGAAATCAACCGCTAAGGGAAACGGGACCAGGCGGGTGACCCATCCCGTCACCCAAGGATTGAGAATTTCTTCAAAGACATATTCTTCTAAAACCCCAACCAGGGTCCCGGCCCCAAAAATACCAACAAACCACAATACCGCTCCCAAAACACCCGCCAGGATAAAGATGCCCCAAACCGGGTGCGTAGTTAATCGGCTGAAATTGAACGCGCCTTGCTTTTTATCCGAACCAGACTGAATGATGGTCGCATGAGCTACCTTTTGGACATAATCCAGGCGGCTACGTTGGATCACAGCCATAAGCGGCTCAACAAAGGAAAGCTGCAGAGATTCACGCATCTCTACGAGTTCGGCAAGCTGTCTGTCTTCCAGGCGCTCCTGGAGCCAGGCTTCACAGACGGGATCTCCACTGAGCCAGAGCAACGCCAGGTACCTGGAATTGACCGGCGCTTCAGGGAATCTCAAGCTTGCCTCAGCCAGGGCCGCTTCTATTTCCGGGGGATAGGTCATCCGGAAGTGTGGGTGATCAGCAGTCCGGATTGCCTCAACCAGCTCGTTGACGCCTTTTCCATAGATTGCAGCCGTGGGTACAACCGGGCAAGTTAAATATTCAGACAGCAGATCGTGGTTAACTACCACACCCCTGGCATCAGCTTCATCCATCATATTAAGGGATAGGACAAGCGGTATACCCATCTCAGCCAGCTGGATGGTCAGCAGCAATGTGCGACGAAGGTTCTTTGCATCTCCAACCTGCAATACAGCTTCTAGTCGCTCGTTTAGTAGCACCCGCGCCGTCACCAGCTCGTCTTCAGATTGAGGCGGGAATGTTACTACTCCGGGTGTGTCGACGACGATGACACCTGGAAGCTCTCTAGCCAAACCCCGGGTTACCTCAACCGTTGTTCCAGGATAATTCGAGATGGTGGCATGCTGCCCGGTCAGGCGTTGAAAGATAACCGATTTCCCAACGTTAGGATGCCCTACCAGGGCAATACTCCCGCCGGGTGAAATCCTGACCTGGGAAGGACTGTGACAATGCATTCCGCTGAATCTCCTCTCTCAACGACCGTCTTGCCTGGAGGTATGTCCCTGCCCCTCCAGTAGGCAATGACGGCAAAGGCCATAAAAGACCAGGGAAGCATTCTCTACTTTGACCCCTTGCTCCTGTTCGTATTGGGCCTGGATGCGGGCCAACTCTTGGCTGTCAAATTCGACCACTTGTTTGCAGCTCGTGCAAACAAAGTGATGGTGATCTGTTGTGAAGCTGGTATCGAAGCGCTCCTGGCGGCGGTCCTCTTCTATCCATAAGGAATTGACCATACCTTCTTCTTCCAACCAGCGCATGGTGCGATAGACGGTGGAGAGGTGCAACCCAGGAGCCCGCCGCCTGACCAATTGGTGCAGCTCTTCAGCTGTCGGGTGGCCCTGTACTGACTTCAGGGTCTCCAAAATCAAACGGCGCTGTTCTGTCATCCGTTTGCCTTGAGTTTGGATACGTAATTTCGTCTCTTGCACCAGTTCCTCCACTTATTGCAAACGGTTTGCAATAAGATACAACCTTATCATACACGCCGAATCAGGAATCCCTTAGTGACATTCTTCGTCTCCTACCAGGATAACCTTCCTTCTTCAGTTGTTAGATAGGGTGATTTATGAGCTGTCAGACAGACGGGACTGGACTTTTTCGCCGGTCAATTCGCGCAAGGCGTCAGCAGCAATCCAACGCGCCGCTTTCGAATCCAGCGTGGCGATTTGCTGGGCTGTTTCTATCGCCCGGGTATTCAACCCCTGGTTACGCTTGCCCAGTCCTCGTAGCGCCCAGTTGACGGCTTTCTTGACGAAATTCCTGTCATCCTTCGCCGCGCCCAGGATCAGGGGGAAAAAGGGCTCGAAAGCTGAATCGGGAGCTTTCTTATCATGTACAGCCAGGGCAGCCAGGATACGCGCCTCGTGGATGCCTGACTCCCATAGCTCAATGGCAAGGGCATGATCTCGTTTGATCTCGCGTGCCATGCCTCGCAATACCGGCATAGACACCCCCAGCGTGTTTTGGGGATTGATACCATAACGGGCCATGCCCTCCACATTAGAAGGATTGGCCAATGAAATCAGGCGTCCAATGATTTATTGTGCTTCTGATCCCATCTCTTAGGAAGATATCCTTAATGAGGTTCCCTAAGAACGGCCGGCCGGCGCTCCCGCCAGGCGTCATTTTCAGAGACCATCTCATATGCCCGTCCAATGCGCAGGAGGCTGGCTTCCGAGAAGTCCGGGCCAAGCAGTTGCGCACCGATGGGCAGGCCCTGCGAGTCGAAACCAGCTGGCAATGTCAAACCCGGGATACCGGCGTGGTTGGCAGGCACGTTGAGCTGGTCGGAATACTGCATCAAGACTGAATCCCCATAGACATCTCCAATAGGGAAAGCAATGGTGGGCGTTGTTGGCGTCAGAAGGGCATCCAGGCGGTGAGGACCTTGGGGATCGAAGATATCTACGAAGTCCTTCCGGATCAGGGTGCGCACCCGCAAAGCACGGCTGTAATACTGTTCGCTATATTGAGCTGCGCTCACATACATTCCCATCAGGATGCGAAGCTTTGGTTGAGGACCAAAGCCTCTGCCGCGAGTTTTGCGGTACATGTCAAACAGGTCGCCCACCTGCTCTGAAGTCCGGAAGCCATATTTCACCCCGTCGAAACGATGCAGATTAGAAGCGGCTTCAACCCGAGAGATGACAAAGTAAACCGGGATTCCATAGCGAGTATGAGGCATCGGGGTGCCTTCAACGATATCTGCGCCCATCTCTGCCAACCGGCCCGCCGCGCGCAGCGTGGCATGCTCGATCTCGGATGGGACTGGCTCCTGGCGTAGCTCTCCAGTTTCGGGATCGGGGAAAGTGATGCGGAAGTAGTCCTGAGAAAGGCCAATACGCATACCCCGCACACCCGCCTCCAGGCTCTCCAGGTAATCGGGTACCTCCACCATGGCGGCTGTGCTGTCGCGCGGGTCCGGACCGGCAATTGTGCGCAGCATGAGAGCCGCATCAGTGATATTGCGGGCCACCGGACCCGGGCAATCCAGCGAGGAGCCAAAGGCAATCAAGCCATAGCGAGAGACGCGCCCGTAGGTAGGTTTCACGCCCACTACCCCGCAAAAGGAAGCCGGTTGGCGGATGGAACCGGCTGTATCGGTGCCCAGCGAAAGCGGCCCCTCACCGGCTACTACAGCCGCAGCGCTGCCCCCGGATGAGCCGCCCGTCACCCGGCTGGTATCCCAGGGGTTACGCGGGGCAGGCTGGAAGGCAGACGACTCGTTGGAGGAACCGTAGGTGAACTCATCCAGGTTGACCTTGCCCAACATAACTGCCCCGGCTGCTTCCATCCTCTGGACGGGAGTAGCGGTATAGGGAGCCACAAAATTCGCAAGTATGCGCGAAGCGGCCGTGGAGGGCGTGCCTTTTACACAAAATATATCCTTTACCGTAAAAGGTACGCCGGCCAATGGACCTGGGTCATCACCTTTAGCCAGGCGCCTGTCCACCTCTTCGGCCTGGGCCCGGGCCCGCTCTGCCGTCAGGGTAATGAAGGCGTGGACCAGTTGCCTTTCCCTGGGATCCGAAGGATGCAAAGGTTCGGTCAGGCTGCCCGGCCGCCCGTCTACAGCCTGGATTCGCTCCAGGACAGAGTCCAGCACTTCCACGGCAGACACTTCCCGTCGATGGACCAGTCCGGTAAGTTCGTAAGCGGGGAGATCACTTAAATTCATCGTTTAATTCCGTCTTGGAGCCGTAAGATAATTGATCACACCCAGCTGTATCAACCCAGCTCGGTGTGAGGAATATCAGGGACGATGATGTAACCATCTTCCGTCTCGGGGGCCTGCTCGAGGATTTCCTCCGCAGCTTCAAAGGGCAGCCACTCATCAGGACGCACAGCCGGCGTGATCTCCTGGGTGTAAGGTACCCCATGCGAGGTGACCTTCGTATCCGGATCCAGCGGAATTGCCTCCAACTCGTGGATCGCTTTGAGCTGGCTGTTGAGCTCCCGGCGCAGGTATTCAGCCTCTTCAGGTTCCAGCTCGAGTGCTGCCAGGTGGACCAGGTGGTCGAAGATCTCTGTTGTAATCTCATCAGTCATAGTTTGAGTCCTGTCAATCTATGAAATACTACCTGTTCAAATATCCGCCGTTATTCTACCAGACGTTAAGAGATGCTATAATAATTAAGCGATCCCATTTCTTATTCGTTTGAAGTAAATACGGGGTGGATGGTACGTTCATAAGAGACTACCTGTACTCAGGCAATTGTTAAATCCTGCCAGCGCGTTTTTGCGCGCCTTTTGCTTCTCATCCGGGATACCTCTCGGTAGAGAAATGAATAGGAGATATAAGCATGACCCGCTTCTTACTTTTCGTTCTCCTCGCAGCTACCCTCATTACAAGCAATGCAACTGGAGAATCTAGCAACGAGATCGGGGCAACGAGAACTTTGTTCCTATTGTAGAAAAAGATTTTTGTTCTGATTTCCTGGACGAT
>CAZAQS010000223.1:0-7864 GCA_964486825.1 uncultured Anaerolineaceae bacterium
GGTTTCTGTCTGTTGAACAATATCGCCCTGACAGCGGAGTACCTGATTGGCCAGAAAGGGGCGCAGAATATCGCCATCGTCGATCTGGATGTCCACCATGGGAACGGCACCCAGGATATTTTCTGGTTGCGGGAAGATGTACTCTTCCTTTCCGTGCACCAATCGCCACTCTACCCAGGAACCGGTAGGATCGATGAGCGGGGGGGAGGGATTGGCGAGGGTATGACGGTCAATATTCCCCTACCTCCATATTCTGGAGACCAGGCCTACAGGGCGGTCACCGATGAGGTAATCCTTCCCATGCTACAGCGCTATGGCCCGCAGATTATCCTGGTCAGTGTTGGATTTGATACTCATTGGAAGGACCCGCTGGCCAACCAGCTTCTTTCCGCAGCTGGTTATGCTGAAATTGCCGGCAATCTGGCACAATTAGCTGACGGAATTTGTGAGGGAAGGATCGCACTCTTCCTGGAAGGGGGATATGATCTGGAGGCAGGCTCGGCTTGCCTTGTCGGTTGCGTATCGGCGATGCTGAACATGGAATGGACTGATCCCATCGGGCCGTCGCCCCATCCGGAGAGAGAGGCCTGGAGCTCGGTGGTCCAAAAGGTACGCGCTGCCTGGCAGATTTAGATCATTCGGTATTGGAATAGGATCTCGTTCGGATTTAGTTTGCCTTCCGTATCCTGCGCCAGATAAGAATCCCGGCTAAGGCTGCTATTACCAAACCAGCCGCAACCCGCTGGCGTGGTTTTATTGAGATGCTACTTGTTTCTTTCTCTGCGAGCGACTCAAACGTTTCTCTAAAACCTTCCTCGAACGGCCGCGCCTGCCAGCCAAGCTCGCGCTGGGCTTTTTCCGAACTGCCCAGGTAAGTGACGCCCATGATACGTGTACCGTCCTGGCTGAGCATCGGGGGTAGGGGCAGGATTTTTTGAATCTCACCGACCAAAGGGGCGATCCGTTGCAGGTAACCGGCAGGGATAAATGCAAGCGGAGCAGGTTTACCGCTGACTTGCGACCATAACTTTGCCATTTCTCGGAAGCTCAATTCGAGCCCCGCTAGCAGGTAACTCTCACCGATCCGGCCCTTTTCAGCCGCAAGCAAGTGACCCTCGGCAACATCATCAACATGGACTGGAGCCAGCTTCGTTTCGGGGCCCGGGAAGAGGGGAAAAAGGCCCTTGTAATAGGCGCGCATCAGGTCGCCCACCAGGCTTGGATCGCCCGGTCCATATACCGCTGCCGGCATCACGATGATGATGGGAGCGCCTTTCTCGATCAATGGTTGGGCAACCTCGTAATGAGCTTTCCACTTGGTACGGTCATATTCGCTCAGGAAAGACCGCCTACCCTCGACAGGCATGTGATAGCTCTCATCAACGATCCGCCCATGGGTATTTCCTAAGACGTTGATGGTACTTGTGTAGATAATTTTTGGTACTCCAAGTTCATAGGCCAGGCTTAGGACATTGTGGGTGCCAGTAACATTCACCTGCTCGGCTGTCTCCCAATCCAGGCTGCCGAGCTTATACCAGGCTGCCAGGTGGAAAACCAGGTCACTATCTCGTATAACGTCTCGTATCGACTCTGGGTCGAGGATATCGCCCCATACAACGGTAGCTCCAACCTGTTGTAGACGATCAGCGCCAGCTTCGGAGCGAGCCAATGCCCAGACCGAGTGACCTTTGCGCAGCAGCTTTTGCACAAGGCGCCAGCCAATAAAACCAGTCCCTCCTGTGACAAATACTCTCATGCTAGCCTCCAAAAAATGCGTTATACATCTATGATTTTCTCCCGTACCTCGATGATCCCCCTCAAATAGCAAAATATCTCTTAGTACTTTAGATTGCGAGTGAGCGCCTTAAACCTCCATTTTCCTGACCCTATAAATGCTGAGGATGACAAATAGCAGACCTAACAGAAGATAGAGGAAACTATAGCCGATCCAGGGTGATAGGATCAGGATATTGGTATCTGCTGAAACTGGCAGGACTGCGTAAAAGGCACTGCCTTCTTCGATCAGGATATATTCTGTTACTAATGCAGTTGCCAGGGGGTTTATCGATATTCCCAACCATACAATGATGACAGCCATTGTAATCCAGAAAGGCGAGATTTCGCCTGCATTCGACAGGACCACCGCGACGAGGAGGAAACCCGAGTATACGAGAAAGGGCAACCCAAACATAACCAGGATGGCTGCACCATAGGATAAGACAGTAGCTGCAATCGTACGTTTAAATAAGCTAGAGAAAGCCAATCCTAGTGCGCTATAAGCAAACGCTGATATGACCAATACCAGGTTGGCAATCAGAAATTCATGTATCGTCACGCCTCCGAATAGAAAAGCGATGCTTTGCAAAGGTATCGCTACCAGTAGCAGTAAGAATATAAATGAAAGTGATGCAAACAACTTACCGAGCACTACGGAGTGGGCAGGCAGCAGGGTTATCCGTAACAAGTCGAAGGTTTGTTGCTCGCGTTCGGAAGAAATCGCACCAGCAGTTAGGCCTGGCGAGATAAATACAACCAGGAAGAGTTCCATCAATACGACTACCCCAAATATGGATTTCCCCATATTCTGCCGGATTTCAGGAGCCAAATACGCGCGACTGGCAGTTGCAAAGCTGAAATAAACCAGGATAACCAGGGCTGAGAGGATGAAGAGATAGATGGTTAGCAGCAGGAAGGTACGCCCACCCCTCATCCGGCTGCGCAGTTCTTTCTGCACCACTGGGTTCCGGCCTGCACTAAAAAGAAGCGAGCTGGACGACCATCCTGTGGGCCGGGGTAATTCTTCAGCCATACATGCAACTCCCATCCTTGCTCAAGTCACCAATCCTTTAGTGGCTCGCATGAACACCTCTTCCATGTCCCGGTTATCGCTGCGGAAGTCGATTATGGGGATCCCTTCATGGACCAGTTTCGCAAGGAGATTGGTGAGGGCAGAATCATCGCCTGTAAAATCAAAACCAAGAACCGCTCGCCCGTTATCTCTCTCCAGGTCTGCTTGCAGGTTTTGTACGCACGACATGCTTTCCAGCAACGCCAGGGCTTTTGATTGCATTCCCAACAACGAAACCTGGATGTGGCGGTGCGGGATCAGGTGCTGTTGGAGCGTTTCCAAATCACCTGCTGCTACCAGCTCGCCTGCCTCGAGAATGCCGACGCGGGTGCAGATCTCGGCAATATCCGCCAGGATATGGGTTGAGAAGAAGATCGTTTTCCCCATTCGTGATAGCTCAACCAACAAGCTGCGGATTTCCACTCGTGCCCGGGGATCTAGGCCGGAGGCTGGCTCGTCCAGGATCAAAACCGATGGGTCGTGGACCAGGGTACGCGCAAGGCTTAATCGCTGTTTCATGCCTCTGGACAGCCCATCCAGCAAGTCATCTCGCCGGTGGAGGAGATCTACCAGCTCTAATAGCTCACCCACCAGCGCCCCCCTGCCCGACTCAGGTATATCGTAGCAAGCTGCGAAAAAGTCCAGGTATTCCCAGACCAACATATCATGGTATACCCCAAAATAATCCGGCATAAAGCCGATTATCCTGCGCACATCCCTGGGGGCTTTCCTTACCGGATATCCTGCTATGCGAACCTCCCCGGCGGAAGGCTCGAGCAGCGTCGCCATAACTCGCATGGTGCTCGTTTTACCGGCGCCGTTCGGACCAACAAAACCAAATATTTCGCCTGCTTCCACCTGCAGGTTTAAATTCCGGACGGCAGTCAAAGAGTTGCTGCCTCTTCCGTAGCGCTTGGTAAGGTCTATGATCTCAATAATGGGCGCCATTTACATTGATCCCCTTATTTTTAGATGGCCTCACAATGCATGATTTTTCAAGCCATTTCTATCTATCATACCTTAATAATTGGGAGGCATATCATGTCCATAGGTGGAATTCAAGAAAATCAGGTTGCAACTATCAGCATCCTGACCTCTACAGAGAATAATAGGATGTATTCCCTATTCGGGGGTCGGATCACGGGGGAGATTCGCCTGGCTCATCCGCAAATGGGGTGACCTGTGGCCGGCTGCCATCTGTCCATACTCTTGGATAGTACACCACCGCATCGTAGATAAGCCCATCCCAGGGATAGCGTTTATCAGTAAGCACATCTACGACACAAACATCCTCCTCGCAGACCACCTTATCCCCCGTATCCAGGCATAGGTACCTGCGATTGATTTCAGGGATCTCTACGACGCCTCCTAACCAGTGAGTGGGGCAGGCTGCGGCAATCTCGATCAACGTTTCCCAGGGCACGCTGGACTTCATCGGACTGTGGCAATAACCATCGTAGAACCACCAGCAGTTTTCGCCTCCTAAAGGAGGCCAGTAATGGGTCATCTTTACCTTGACAGGCATTTTGTCGCAATAGCGGCATGACCAATCCCCCCAGTCCATAATTTCTTCTTCAGGGGTGACAATAAGTTGAGGGGTTGCAGATGGACTGGAAACCGGACTGGGCGTCTTGGATGGCGCCGGAGTAGGGCTGGAGGTTCTGGTTGGTGGGATTGTCCTGGTAAGAAGCGGGGAGGTTGTGGATGTAGGAGAAGGAGGGGGTGAGATAGGATCGACAGGGGCAGATTGGGAACTGGAAACCTTGGCTCCGGCAATTGGCGGTTTCCCCGAATACTCCACGAAATTATCCGTAGAGAGCGGGACGAGCGACATTGACATGAAACCCAGGTAGCTGACGATGATCAGGACAGCACTTAACGAAAAAGAACTGTGCTTAAACAAACCCAGCACTCGTCGCTTGCTGCTATGGGGCTGATTTGGATCCTGCATCAAGCCCCCCTGTTGATCGGGGAAAGGTAGTATTCAAAATAAATGGGAACCTGTCCTAAGTATAACACCGAGGATTGACTATTGAAATATCAGAACCCCGGTGATTCAGAATTGATCCACCCCTTATGGCTGTGGAGCCTATCCTTCTTAACAGTCTCCTCAGGTTAGCTGGTTTTTACCGATCAAGCAGTACTATTTGTCTGTAGCCTCGAACACATAAACGTATGCCCAGCCAGCTCCTTTACAGACCGGGCAGACGTCATAATCGTACCCATCCCGGCAGGTCCCTCCTCCTCCGCCGTTGCAAAAGGCGCATTTCTTCGCACTCTGAGCCACCAAAACCGTGCCCAATCCATTACAGACCGGGCAAAGATCGTATATCTCCCCATCCCTGCAGCGACCTCCGCCGTTCCCGGAACAAAAAGCGCACGCCTCTGGGGCGTAGTGGATGGTTGGTTGGATACGCTTGTCCATGTTCATTATCGTTAATCCCTATATGAGGTGATAAGCTAGTAGAGATCAAGCATCTTTATTGGGTTTGATGACATCACTGAACGCTTCAACAACCTGAGGGTTGAACTGTTTTTCGGACTCATCCTTTATCTTCTGCAATGCTTCGCCTTGAGTCAAAATCCCCCGGTTGGGCATCTCGGTCGTCATGGCTGTGAAAGCCTCTGCAACTGAAATAATACTGGCCTCGAGTGGAATACTGTCTTTTGACAGGCGGTCTGGATACCCCATCCCATCCCAACGTTCCTGGTGGTGGTAGATCCAGGGAATAATGCCGTTCAAAATGCTAATCGGCTTGATGATCTGTGCTCCATAAAATGGGTGCTTTTGGATGATCTTCCAATCGTCTTCGTTCAGCGGTTGCGTTTTCGTGAGGATATTCTCTGGAATTGAGAGCTTTCCAACGTCATGCAATAGAGCCGCCAGCTCCAGGTATTCCAATTCTGATTCGCTCTTTCCTAGGCGGCGTCCAATTTCTAAAGATATTTGCGTTACTTTACGTGAATGATTTCGCATGAAGCGGTCCCGTGCATCGATTGCGCCGACCAATGATTGCGCCACAAGGATCAGATCGCCAAGGCTGGAGGGGGTTTCCTGGCGGCTCATGGTTAGGGCGCGGGTAAGCCCGGGACGGCGGCGTTCCGCGGCTGCAATCTCAGCTTCTACTTTGTCTTCATAGTAGCTGATGAAGCCTTCGAGCGTGTTCAAGTTCCGTTCAAGCTCATCCCGGTCACCGCTGGTCCAGTTTTGAGGTACTTTTTCGTGCAAGATGACGGCTGTGCGCGCCAGTTCCTTCTGAGGAATTACACTTTTACCATAGGAGACGAGGACATCGTGTAGCGAGCTCAGACGAGTGTATTGGTCTTCAATGGTGCGCACCCAGCGCGCCAGGACAGGCGCATCCCGAATAGCAGCTTCTAACTTTTTAATCCTGGGCAGGATCTCATCCACGCGCACGATATGGTACTTGTCGACCTGGTAAAACTCATGTAGCCTTTGGTTCCAGTTCGTTTGGGCTTCACCGAGGGTAAGTATTCTGGATCCATAGGTGATTTCATCGCCGCTTTTATGTAGATTGTCAATTTCCTTAAGAGCTATCTCGAGAGATTGCCTGGCTTCGGCGATCTTTTTCTTGCTTTCTTCCAGGGTAAGCCTTTCTTTGTGGCGTATCTCCTGGAAGGTTAGCATCTTGTTATAGAAATCATGAGATGCGGGGGCTTTCTCAATGGTTTGCAAGAGTTTTTTATGAGCTGTGTTCGCATCTTTCCAGGCCTGCCAATGCTGTTTTAAGACAGAGTTGGACATAAACGGGATCATGCGCATTTTTGTTTCGCGCCTGACCTTCGCTGCTACCACCTGGCAGTGTTCGTATAGCTCCCATATCTCGGTGTCAACCTTGTGAGCTTTGAAACTCAGGCTAACAAGATAGATGCGGTAATCGTTAAGCGCCTGGAATACGCGCTCCTCCATCTTCTCTAATGTCGACGGGAAGCTTCTCAGCTCATCTTGCAGCCTGTTCCTCTCTTCGATCGATGCCCGGACCGCGCTTACCTTACGTTTTATCGGGTTTACTCTTACCTTGTTTTCCTCTGGAACTGGTTGATCAACGACCCATTCATCGTTCGCGATCTCCTCCTGCTCTAAGAGTTCGCTCTCGGGGGATGAGCTTCCAAGGACCTTTCCTGCGATCTCTTGGTTAGCCATAACGCCTCCTGGTCAACACCTGTCCTAAAAACACTAGGTTCTTTCCTTTCTTATTAATAAATCCCACTAGCACATAATTTTGCTGCAAGTTCTTTACCTGATGGTGAATGTAGGCTTGTTTTTGTAGTTGACGGCGATCAAAATGTAATCTTATTCACATAACCATCTTTAGTGTATACCAAAGGATTGTTTTACTCAAGGGGTAGACCCCCTTCAGTTTTGAGGGTTTGAATAACAACCTTTAAGCTCGGTTTGTCATTATAATATGCGTAATCTTTCTCAAGACCTCGCAATTTGTTTAGGTGAACGATCAATTTACCTCGATCAGGAGGACTTTTATGAAAACGCAGGAACGTATTCGGGTTCTTATCGTTGAAAGTACACCGCAGGTTACCAAACAGCTCCGCAAGTTGCTCAATCTAATGGATAACGTAGAGGTATTAAAAGACGTTCGAACGGGACAGGAAGCAATCCATGAGATTCGGGAGAGCAAGCCGGAAGTAGCGATCGTAGATATTAACCTTGCAGACGTTAACGGATTGAACCTCACAGAGATGATCCGCCGGGACCTGCCAATGACGCAGGTGGTGGTAGTATCAGAAGACAAGTATTACGATACGGTTTTGCGGGCCATGAGAAATGGTGCGTCTGATTTCGTGACCCATGACGCTACCCTGGATGAGCTGAGCCTGGCCGTGAACCGGGCCGGGGAGATTGCCCTGCAAGATAAAATGAAGGTACATACCTTCGACTACAAGGATTTTGAAGGGCCAAAACCTCCGATCGAAAGTGGTCCCCAAAATGGGAAGATCATTTCTGTGTTCAGCCCCAAGGGTGGCACCGGAGTAACA
>CAZAQS010000224.1:0-7845 GCA_964486825.1 uncultured Anaerolineaceae bacterium
CGGGACGCCGGAAGCCGCCCGCCGCCTGGAGCGCGTCCTGACCACCGACCCGGGCATGGGCGTGATCCGCCACGCCGACGCCGGTTACCCGGAGGCGATCGAGTTCGCCGAGAAGAGCGGCGTCAAGGTGCCGATGCTGAAAAAGGGGTAGGGAACCTCATAACCACGGATTACTTAATGGGCACATCGTTTCGATTGTGACCTTGGGTGTGAATGAATAGAATTTTTCCAATCCTGAGTGGGTCTTTATACCCTTTGTGGTTAAATCGATTCAAGCAGTTCTCGGGCAGCCTGCATATCAGGAATATTCACGCCTTCAGTCATGGCGCTGTAGGCCGGCTCCAGCAAGTGGCGGGCCTGTTCCCCCTTACCCTTCTCACCCCATAAGCGTGCCAGGATGAGGGCCGCGCGCAACTCAAGCAGCCTGGCATTCTGCTGCTTTGCCACCTCGATGGCCTGCTGGAGCCAGCCTTCGGCCTGGGCGGCGTTATCCATAGATACCGACAGAAGCAAAACTGCCCTGAGGCGGCAAAATTCTGCCATCAGGGCGCCTTCTCCCCGAGGATTAAATTCATTCATAACGGTAGAGATCCTATCCAGGCCTTCCTGTGGCATCCCGGAGTCCAGATAGGCCTGGGATTGATTGAAGACCAGGAGAGACCAGAAGATGGGTGGAGAATTTAAACCCTGGTATACATCCATCCCCCAACCGATCTGCTCCAGGCCTTGCTCTGCACGGCCCAAGCCGACCAGCGCGGCCCCATGCAGGCAGGAACCGATTGCTTTCCAGATGGAAAAATCATACTCAACTGCCAGGGTATTCAGCTCGTGGGCGTAGGCTTCGGCAAGCTCCATCTCGCCTGTCCAATAATAGAGCAGGCCGGTGTGGAATATGGCATAGGCAATGCTGAAAGGGTGGTTCAACCGTTTTGCCAGGCTGACCGTATCGGTGGCGCGTTGGAGGGCCTTTTCGGGGTAACCCAGCATCCACAAATTTATAGACGAGGTGATATAACAGGCCACACCGGGATCGGAGCCGAACCCGTAACGGATGGAGCTGCGGCGGTTGGGGATGTAACTGGCGATGGCCTTCTCGAGGTGCTCCAGGCCCAGGCTTAATCCCATGTAGAACGAGTAATTTGACCCCAAGGTCAGGTGCCCTATCACGCGCATGTCGGCGTCATTGAGACGCTCTGCCAGGCTGAGGGTGTATTCGCCAATCGGGATGGCTTTCTCATAATCAGCCCGGTAGCTGTAATAGCGAGAAAGACCGCGCAAAACCGGGAAGAGCTGCGGGATCTCACCCTGCTCCTCGATGAGCTGGAGGGCGCGCGTGTAAGCCTGCTCGACATCGTTGGAAAGGTAACCCTTGGTGAGCAGCAAAGCTGAAGCCAGGCTGGTCTGCAAGACGATCTCCTGCTGCGCGCGCTCAGGAGTGGAGGGAGTGTTCTTCAGCACGTTCAAAAGATCGCTGGTCAGGTCGATCATGGCATGGTGCCAGCCCTGGATATCGTAGAACAGCCACAAGCTGTCGAAGAACTTGCCAAGCTGCTCGAGGTCCTGTTCTGTCACCCAATAGCGCCAGGCGGCGCGCAGGTTATCGATCTCCAAGGCCAATTCCCGTAAAGCCGGCCCAGATTGATCTCCGGACAATTGCTCCCAGCGACGCTGGATGAAAATTGCAAAATGATCGGCGTAGGCGCGCAGGGCCTGGGCTTTGTATCCGGGGTTTTCGTCCAGCCGCTCGGCAGCATATTCACGGATGGTTTCGAACATGACAAATCGCGGCTCCCCGTTCCCCTCACTCACCTGGCGGAGCAGGCTTTTGTCCACCAGGGAGGCGGTACCTTCGATGGGGTCCGCTCCCATCTCCCCCAGAAGCGCGACCCTACCACTGACCGCCTCGATGGATTCGAAGGTGGCGCCGCCGGGGAAGACCGCAAGCAGCTCGTACAGGCGCTGGCTGGCGAGGTCGAGCAGCTCGTAACTCCAGGCGATGGTGTTTCTCAGGGTCTGCTGGCGGGCCGGCAGGTCGCGCGCTCCCCCAGATAAAAGGCTGAGACGACTCCCCAACCTGTACAGCAAAGCCTGCGGTGGAAATAGCCGGATGCGGGAGGCTGCCAGCTCGATGGCCAGCGGCAAGCCATCCAGACGGACGCATATCTCGGCTACAGCGGGGGCGTTCTCGTTGGTCACCTGGAAACCGGGTTTGACGGCCTGGGCGCGCTCGATGAACAGCCGCACGGCCTCATATTGGGTCAGGTTTTCGAGGGAGGAGTGTTTGAGGTCTCCGGGGGGCAAGGAAAGAGGAGGCACAGGAAAGATTTGCTCCCCGCGCAGGCGTAGCGGCTCCCGGCTGGTAACAAGCATTTTTAGATGATGGCAGTCTTGAAGCAGGTCCACCAATAACGGCCCGGCTGAGGTGACCTGCTCCATATTGTCGAGCAGCAGCAGCATTTCCGAATCCTTCAATTTAGCCTTCAGCTCTTCCACGACAGGGCGGTAACTGGTTTGGCGGATTCTAAGCGTGTGGGCGATGGCCGGCAGGATGGATTCGGGTTGGCGGAAGGAGGCCAGATCTACAAAATAGACTCCCTGTGCGAAGTGATCGATCAGATCAGCGGCGGCCTGGAGTCCCAGGCGGGTTTTGCCGGCGCCGCCCGGGCCGGTCAGGGTCAGCATGCGAACGGCAGGGTCCTTCAAACGTTCCAGGATCTCGGCCAGCTCTACCTCGCGACCGATGAGCGGGGTGGGATGGACGGGAAGGTTATTCGGCTGGCGATCGAGCGAAGCCAGCGGGGGGAAATCATCGGGCAGGTCGGGATGCGCCAGCTGGTAGACACGCTCAGGATGGGAGAGGTCTCGCATCCTGACCTCGCCCAGATCCAACAGGCCGGCTTGAGGGGGCAGGGCGTCGCGTACGAGCAACTGCGTGGTTTGGGAGAGGAGCGCCTGCCCTCCGTGAGCCAGGTTGAGCAGCCGGGCAACCCGGTTGAGACTGCCCCCAGAGTAATCACTGCCGTTGGCTTCGGCTTCCCCGGTCAGGATGGCCATGCGGACCTTGAGGTCACCAATCTCTTCCCACGGTTCGGCCAGTAAAGCGAGCTGGGCATCCAGGGCAGCTCCTACGGCGTTGGAAGCGTTGGCGAAGACGGCGCATAAGCCATCCCCTACCGTGCGGAAGACCGAGCCGCCGTTATCGGCGATGGCCTCCCGCAGGATGGCCTCGTGGCGGGAGATTGCCGATTCCATGGAACGAGGGAACCGCTCCCAAAGGCGCGTGCTGCCCTCGATATCGGTATAGAGGAAGGTGAAGATCTGCATGTCAAAACTTTACCATAAAATGTAGAAAAAGCCCCTTCACAGGCATAAAGATTCCGGTCTATTAAACTACTCATGCCGCCAAGAGTAAACGGCCTGGATTTTTTTCGTTCTAGGAATGGTGGAAGAGTGGAAATCACATTGTCAAAAGCGTTTTCTCTTTTTCCAGTACCAGACGGGCCAGGCCGCGCAGGGCATTGCGGCGGGTGCGGTTGAAAGTGCCTTCGGAAATATACAGGCGAGACATGATTTCGCGGTTTGGCACGCATTCCACGTAAGCATCGTGCAGGACGATGTAGTTATGCCAGACGCGTGGCAGGGGCTCGGCCGGGCGTGGGCCGGGTGGCCGCAGGGATTCGATGGCCTCGACCAGGACACGTTGCAGCTCTTTGCCGCGCTCGATATGCGAGCTACCCTGCACCTCCACCCAATCCACCAGGCCAAGCTGACCGAGGGCGATATAGTCTGGAAGCTGCCGCAAGCCCTCCTCCACCATCTTGACCAGCTCGGGTGGCGGGTTGCTCGCCAGGGTCTCCATCAGCTCACTAGCCTTCAAGCGCAGGTCAAAATCACTGGATTGCACCTCGGAAAGAAGTTGGCGTAGTTTTTCAGCCTTGGCAGGCTGCTTATCCCTGAGCGCCACAATCGTCCCGACCCGTTCGGCTACCTCGGCCAGCAGATCCAGATCGTCCTGGGCGTAGGCCAGGCGCTTTTCCGGCATGCCCAGCCCAATGGCCGCCTTCTGGACTCCTGCTTCGAATACCGGGGCAATCCAGACGATCTCGCGCAGCCGTCCTTTATCAGGTGGGGACAGGTCTTCGTATTCTACATCGCGTGGGTCGAGCTGCCGCCCGACCAGCAGTGAGCGGAGGGAGGCTGTCACGGTGTAGGTTTGGCCCTGGCGCACGGCGATAAAACCCCCCGAGGCCCGCAAGGTGCGGCACAACAGGTCCAGGCCTTCTTGGAGGCAACGCCCGAGACTATCTTCATCAAGCATATCGCTTTCGATCTGTCGAAGCTGGCGGCGGACGGAGCTTACGTTGCGGATTCGCAGCCGTTCCAAGAACTCGCGCCCCAGGTCATATACCGAGTGCGTCAGTATGGCGAACATGGTGATGGCGCCAACAAGCTCTGGTTGCATTCCTCCCAGCCAGGCCAGCAGGCCGTAGAAGCCCGCCAGCCCCAGGACAGCCAGGCCTGAAATGGGCATGTCATGAAGAGTGGTTCGCCGTTCAACCAGTATTTGATAGCGGGCAACGGATAAGCCCAGCAGAGTCACGCCACTGAAGATCAGCAGATCCTGCACCAACCTGGGCAAGGGAGGGGTGATGGCGAGTGCCAGGATGCCGTAACCGACGGCCAGCATGGGGAAGAAAGAGGCCAGGAGCAGGAAGCGGCCCTGGGGTTTTAACCCGATCCTGTTGCCGGAGAGCAGGTTGTACAGGATCCCGCTTCCGCACAAAACCTGATACAAGCCGTAAACGATATAAGGCAGGCCCACGCCCATGCGCCCTACCCACAGCAGGTTCTGCCTCTCGCTGACGAAGGCTTCCCGGGTGCTGGCCAGCAGGAGCGCTGTGAGAGTCCCCAGGAGATAGATGGCGATCTTTAACCAGCGCAACCCTTTCTGGCGGTGACTCGTCAATAGGTTGTAGGTCAGGCTGTACCAGGTTGCCAACCCAACCACCAGCAAGACGGCCCGGAGAGCGGTAGCGCCGGGAATCTGGTGGTAGAAGTTCAAGAAAGCGCTGGAGAAAAACAAGGACAGGGCCAGCAGGACAAGCACGGCTCGCAAGGTGATTTTGCTCGGAAAACCCCTTCCGAGCAGATAGAAGGCCAGCCAGAGCGTGACTGTCATGGAGGCAAAATCAACCGCGCGAGTCAGAATGGGTAGCATTACAACCTGCCTGGATATAATATACAATAATTAAACATTATAGTCCATAATTTGTTGGGAGGATGAGGCTGAGATAAGCAGCGCATGATGGACGAGAACCTGGTTTACTGGATCGACCAGCAGCGGGCCAAAATCCTGGAAGTGGATCCAACTGCGCTGGTCACTGTCAGCTTTCCGGCCAACAACAGCGGGCAGACGACGGTCAACCCCCGACCGGCCATCCTTGAATCGACCACCGACTTCGTCGATCCACACGCTTACGCGGGCTGGGGTCTGAGGGTGAAATCGCAGATGCGCTGGCGCCGCTCAAGCGGCCGGACCCGTGCAGCAAGGAACCCTGAGCGGCAGGAAGTTTAGCTGCTCACCAAATCAGCGTTTGAAAAACAGCGGAAAGTACAGGCTTAGCTGAGATTGAGGCTCAGGTGTGGGCTCGGGTGGAGGGGTTGGGGTAAGCACGGGCGGTTGCGGCGTCGGGTCAGGTGTGGGGGGCGGGGGCGGCGGAGGGGGTTCTTCCGCTTCGAAGCGCCCTGTGCGAGCCGGGTTAAACTGGTATGTACCCCACTGCACCTGGCCATACCCGGTCGGGGAGGGCAGATGATAAAGGTATAAATACTCAATCCCGGGCACCACCATATCCAACCAGCCATCCCCATCCAGGTCGCCAAGGGCGGGTGTATTTGTGCCCCAGGCCAGGAGTTGCTTCGGCCAGCCAGGCACTGGCTTACCGTCGAGCTGAAGGGCGTAGACCTTGCTCTCAGTGCCGGGCCACAGGATGTCGAGGCGACCATCGCCGTCCACGTCCGCAACCGCCGGCTGGGGCCATTCCGAGTTGCCGTAAACAAGTTCGACCTGTACCGGCCAGCCGGGGAGCAGGAGGCCGTCCGAGCTATAAGCATACAGGCGATTGTAATTGGAATGAGCCATGATCTCCAGCCTGCCATCGCCGGTCAGGTCCGCAAGGGCGACCGGGCCGAGGGAATACCCGGTCACCGGTGCGACCGGCCAGCCGGGCAAGAGCGCTCCGCTGGCGTCCCACACCCGGATCTCGGTTGAGACGGCCGAGGACACGACCTCCAATTTCCCGTCCCCATCCACGTCTCCCAGCACGACCTGGGGCAAACCGTAGTGGATATCGCCGGGCTTGGTCTCTTGTGGCCAACCGGGCAGGAGCACTCCCTGGTAATCCCAGGCATACACGAATTTATCCGCCATGCCGACCACCACTTCCAGCTTGCCATCCCCGGTCAGATCGCCAATAGCCGGGCCCCGGGTCTCGGCATGCGCCATAGGAATAACGACCGGCCAGCCCGGCATCGTGCTTCCGTCCACCTTCCAGGCAAACACCATAGCCTGCTGGGCGCCGCCGGAATGGTCTGCCACGGTAGAGGCCAGGATCTCTTGCTTCGCATCCCCATCCAGGTCACCGATAACGGGCGTCCCCAATACCTGGTGGCCCACATCCTGGGGCCATCCGGGCAAAGGTTCCCCGTCGTATCGTAGGGCATAAATGGGATTGAACGGGCTATATAAATCAAAATTTGCACCAGCGATAACGATTTCCAGGTTGTCATCGCCGGTCAGATCCGCTACAGCCGGGCTGCCCCAGACCTGGTAGCCAACTTCGACAGGCCAACCGGGCAGGCTGGATCCGTCCGCCTTCCATACGCGGACTAAACCCGGGTGGATGGTGGTGAAGACAATCTCTTTGCTTCCATCTCCGTCCAGGTCGACGATGAGGGGCGAATGAGCAATTGAATTCATAGATCTTGGCCAACCGGAGGCAAGCTGGTGGTCGATGATGACCCAGCGATAAACACGGCTGGTATTGGCGCCGGTATCCGTTACGCTCAGTCGCAGCAGCCACACTCCGTCAGGAATTTCGCTCACGTCCCAATCGGCTAACCACCCGGCAGTGACCGGGACGCTTGAGCTGGCGATGGGTTGCCAGGAACCCGGCGCGCCGGACGGGCTGTACTCCAGCGAGTAAGATTGAAATGTAGGGCCAGCGGCAGTTCCCGTGATGGCCTGCCTTCCGGATAGGTACTCATAGGTGGTAGGAGATTGTATCTCGGCCAGAGGCACTGTGGACATGAGCAGCGCCTGGTGGGCATTCAACCGCCCGCTGCCGATATATTTATCGAAGGACTTCGGATCAGCAGTGGAGACCAGGATGGCGCGCACCTCCTGCGGTGAAAGCCAAGGGCGCTCAGAAAGCAGCAAGCCGGCGACCCCGGCAACGTGCGGAGCAGCCATAGATGTGCCAGACATAGGGTATGTAGAATTATTATGATAGGTGCTGAGAATGTAGCTTCCGGGAGCCGCAAGATCAACGGAATAACCATGATTGGAGGCGTAGGGGGAATACCAGATAGAGCGCTGGTCGAAACGATCCGTTGCGGCGACAGAAATCACGTTCTCGTAGGCCGCCGGGTAGAACAAGCTATCAGAGTTGCTGTTGCCGGCTGCCGCCACTAAAACCAGACCTTTTTCAGAGGCATATTCCAGAGCTTCCTTCTGTATGAGCGAATCATCCCACGAGCCAAAGCTCATGTTGATGATGTGGGCCCCATTGTCAGCGGCATAATAGATCGCCCGGCCAATATCGTAGAGCTGTAGGACACTCCGGC
>CAZAQS010000225.1:0-7844 GCA_964486825.1 uncultured Anaerolineaceae bacterium
CTGGGAGAATTTAGCGGTCCAGGCAGGCATGAAACTGCTCTACCATACCTTCGTGATCGATGTACTGAAGGACTCAGATCGGGTTTGCGGGGTGGTTGCGGCGGAGAAAGGCGGCTTGGTGCGCCTGGAAGGACGTGGTGATCGACGCCTCCGGCGACGCGGATGTAGCTGCCGCAGCGGGAGCGCCCTTCGAGGGCGCCAGGGACGGGCCGGTTCAGTCATTGACCACCACCTTCCGGGTGATCAATGTGGACGTTGAAAGGGCTCGTGCGGTGAAGAAGGCTGAGCTGCACGGCTTGATGGATAAGGCTATCCAGAGCGGCGAGTATAACCTGCCGCGCAAAGAAGGCAGCGTGCATATCACGCCCCTGGAAGGCGTCAGGGCTCTCAAATGCTTTCTTTATAAGGGGAGGTGAGGATGGAAATAGGAGAAAAGCTGCACACAAACTCTCGCCAGGAATGGCGGGATTGGCTCTCAGACCACCACGGGGATAAAACGGAGATCTGGCTGGTGCTCTACAAAAGCACGTCTGGAAAACGTCCAATCACGCTGCGGGAGGCCATGGATGAGGCGCTTTGTTTTGGATGGATCGACAGCATCCTGAAGCCCATGGATGAGGAGCGCTATGCGCTGCGTTTCTCCCCGCGCCGGGCGAAGAGCCGCTGGTCGGACACCAACAAGGCCCGGGCCCTGTCTTTATTGAGGGAAGGCAGGATGACCCCTTCTGGCATGGCGCTCCTGCCTCCAGACCTCATCGAGCAGTGGGAGGAGGAAAACCAAAGGTAGGGGGAGAAGGACGCGGAGCGTCGGGAGAGCGGTTGCGACGCAGAGCATCGCAACCAGGGGGTTAGGGGAAGGGGAGAGGCTTGAATGCCTCCAGCAATGCGTGGTTCCAGACCTGGGCTTCGATATAGGGGGCCAGATACCAGGGCAGATTTGTCTCCCATTGCTCTTCAGGCACGCCCCTCGACTCGACCAGGGCTAGGATCTCAGACATTGTGAAGACCTTGCCGTGAACCTCGGGCAGATAAAACTCGGCGGGCTTTTCCGTACCAAACTCCAGGGAGATCATGCTATCCGGGTAGGTGAAGCTGACATCCGCCTCCGTAAAGACCGAGAGCGGGATGCGGATTTCCCCGTGCAATTCCGGGTCTGGAGAAATTTTCACCATCCATTTGGATGATCCAAGCACCATGGGAATCGGGTACATCTCTCGAGGTCGCCCCCCTTTGGCGATGAACTGCTCCCGGACCCAACGTTCCGTTTGCCTTCGATCGCGCATATACACAACCGGGTCTTTGAACCTAGCTCCATAAGGGGTGTCGTCACAGAGCGTCTGCATGATGAGGATGGCGTCTTCATCGGTCAGCGCAGACAGGCTTCGAAATGGTTCTGTACCTCGCTTATAGTAGTAGGTCAGGTAATCGATCATTGTTTCTCCTTGCAGCAGCCCGATTTGGCGGATGCCTCAATTATGCCTTATTTTCCGTTTGAAATGTGCTATCCTTCAGCCAGGGACGCTCCCTTCTAACGTGTTTTTGAAAGCTTATTTTGTATAATAGATGTCGGAGCGCAAGAATCCAACCACAATCAGATGAGAATGAGCGAAGAATGTCCATAGAATCCAACAAACTACTCGTCCGGCGTTATTATGAAGAGGTTGTCAACACGGGAAATGTCGACTCGATCGAAGAATTCATCTCACCCGAATACACCGAAGTCTTGGATGGCAAAAGATTTGCCGCGGGCATCGAAGGCGCAATCGCCCATATCCGCGGCGTCCGGCAGACTTACCCGGATCTTCACCTGACGATCGACCGGCAAATCGCAGAGGGTGAATGGGTGGCTACCTGCATCACGATGCGAGGCACGCATCAAGGGTCCTGGCTGGGCATAAATCCAACCGGAAAACAGGTTCTAATCAGCGGCGTCAATGTCGATCGTGTCGTCGAGGGCCGTATCGTCGAACACGGCGATGCAGCCAACGTATTCGGGGCATTTCTGGAGATCGGCGCCATTAAGGTGGTAGGCCCCGGAGAGAAGTAGATAGCAGCGAAACCCCAGGAACAATGAGCACAGCGGATTCGTCTTAGGCATGACCTGAATCACCCATCAACTTTTCGAAAGAGAGAAACATACTTTGAACACAAGCAGTTCTTCACGCAAACCCTGGTTTATATTTTTCGCCTTGATCATCCTGCTGCTTTCGGCTTGTAATCCGGCTGCTCTGGAGCCCACCCAGCCCTCTGAAACACCGGTGGTCCCGGTCACTGAGGCGCCTCCCCAGCCCGACAGCGAAATGCCGGACGGGATCACCCTTGACTTCTCCACTGTGGCCCAGGACGTGATCGTCGAAACGGTGGAAGCCCAACCCGCCAGCGCCGGCGGGCCATACTGGGAAGCCGCACCACAATACCGCCGCCTGACACTGGTAGGCTACCCCGTCGCCAACCACCTGCTCATGCCGCAGATCTTCATCTACCCTGCTGGCGACCTGGCCTCAGCCAACGAAAACGCGGGCAAGATCGCCGCCGAACTGGATGCTATGCTGGATACCCAGCAGGCAGGGGACCATTTGCCCTTCCTACCGTTGTTCAACGCCACGCAGGTGATGCATGCCCAGGTGCAGTACCTGGACTTCCAGAGCGGAAAGGGCGTGCGCTTCCTGACCCAGTTCGATCAGGCCGTTCTACCGATCAATAACTACGAGTTGATCTACACCTTCCAGGGCTTGACCAGCGACGGCAAATACTATCTTGCTGCGGTCCTGCCGGTCACCCACCCCGAACTACCGGCCGGGGCAGATGTAAGCCAGCAGCAGGCCGATGAGATGAACGATTTCCCTACTTACCTTTCTGGAATGGTTACACTCCTGGATCAGCAGCCCGCTGGCAGCTTCACGCCAGGCCTGGACGAGATAGATGAATTGGTGCGGTCGATTGATATCAGGTAACCTCCGAATTATTCAGCTGCTCAAGGTAAGTCAGCAGGCCGGATAGATAACGGAAGAAACGATCAAAGAATTTAATTTTCAAAAATACGTTTTCACTCATATTCTTCCCTGGTTCCCGCGCTTCCTGAGTATGGCAGTCAGGAGAAAGTGATGAAAGGACGCGAAGCGTAGGGAACGCATTGCTCCAACATGCGTTAACCGACATTGAACCGCTTTGCATCGATGTCGAGCATTTGCAATATAAGAGGGACCGGTTTGTCTCGGCCTTGCAGGACATCGGTTATGCTATTCATGCTCCTGGAGGGACGCTTTATTTACTGCTACGTTCGCCAGTAATGAAGATCACTGCCAGTGCAACCCCGGGTGGATTGTGGATGGCTTGGATATGGAAAGTGGGGAGTTAAAGAGGCTGAGGATCTCAAGGCATTCATGGATGCACTCGGTCTGGCGACTGCCATCATCGCCGGACAATCCATGGGCAGCCCTGTCGCCCGGCATTTCTGGGAATCGACTTTATCGAAGTTGACCGATCCTGTCGATCTGGGGCTGGTTCGACAGATGATCGAGAGCGTTCTGGTTCAGCCGGTGCCTCAAGATTTTGTGAATACTTCCGTTAGTCCTGCCAGAGAAACCTGCCGATAAGGCACGCTCCGGCCCGCTCACCCGCGCCTGGCTGTCCCGGACAGCTGTGATTAGCGGGTTGTGGGGCCTGGCGTTGTTTGTCACCGATCAGGGCGGAAATCCATTGATCTGGGTTTGGCCGGGGGACCTGCTGACCAGCCGGTTAATCGGCGTGATGCTGCTGGCGATTGCAGCCGGAGCTCTTTATTGCCGGCGCTTCCGCGATCCAGCCCACGTCATGCTGGCGATACTGTCGGTCTACAGCCTGGGCCTGGCTTTATCCAGCCTGTGGAACGCTTTCATGGGCCTGCCGATCCGGCTGGCGTATCTGGTGGTGTTCGGCATTCTTGGCCTGCTCGCTTACCTTCAACAAAGCAAGCGTCACGCCAACCTGACCTCTCGCCGGTGATCCAGGTCACAACGCCCCATCACCCAGCGGGAGGCGATGGACGAGGCGCTTTGTTTTGGTTGGATCGACAGCATCCTGAAACCCATCGATGAGGCGAGGTGTGCACTGCGCTTGACGCCGCGCCGGGCGAAGAGGCGTGCTCTGGCTTTGTTGAGGGAGGGGTGAGCGGGACGCGGAGCGTCCGGAGAGCGGTTGCGACGCAGAGCATCGCAACCAGAAGTACCAGGGGGAGGGATGGCATCGCAACCAGGGGGACAGGAACCGGCACTCAAAGCAGTTCACAATTACAGCTATTTTAACGATCTTTGTAACGATATTGTTGCAATCGTATCGTAAATTAACGATATCGGTTACAGCAAATGGCGGAGATAACTTGAAAAGGAACGGTTACCATGAAAACTCTAATCGCGGGATCAAATGGGATGGCCAGTGTCGTTGCCGATCGTGGTGGAGGGGTGCGCGACTGGCAGCGCTGGACGCCCTATGCGGCGGTGGCGTGGTCGCTCATCTACGCCGGGCTGGGGATCTACTGGGCGGTGAGCGGGAACGGGTTCCCTTACATCCCCGAAAACGTGTCCGATGGCCTGGGACCGCTGGTTTCACGGTTCGGTCCGGGCGTGGCCTGGATATTCGTGTTGATGGCAGGGATTCCTGCGGCGGCGGTGGGTGCGGCGATGCTGCGTGGGGTGCGAAGCAAGGCGCTCCGGCCTCTCCTCATCACTGCCGGAGCACTGCTCGCCGACGCCCTCTTGCTGCTCATGACCGACCTCAACCTGCTGATCACCCTCGGCTACACTCCCCTGGGCATCGTCAAGCTCTTGAGCGGCGATGATTTCGGACAGGTCTACCTGGAGATGTTGACTCAATGGTCGACGATCCACCAGTTGCTATGTCTAGCCGGCGGGTTTCTGTGGCTGGCGGCTACGGTCTGCTATAGCCGCCGGAGCGGGGACGCCTGCCTGTATTGTGGTCGCAAGGATAGCCCGGAGGGATGGCATGGACCGAACCAGGCCGCGCGCTGGGGCCGCATCGCCGTGTATGTGTCGATGGTGGCGCCGGTCTTCTACGCCCTCACCCGTTACGCCTGGGCGCTGGGCATTCCGCTGGGGATGAGCCAGGAGTACCTGCGTTCTGGACAAGAGAGCGGGAGCTGGATCTCGGGACTCTTCCTGGCGACCTTCGGCCTGGTGGGGGCTGCCCTCACGCTCGGATTGGTGCAGCGTTGGGGTGAGGTATTCCCGCGCTGGATGATCGGCCTGGCCGGGCGCCGGGTCCCCATTGCGCTGGCGGTCGTCCCGGCCGCGCTCGTATCGGTGTTGCTGATCGTGGGCGGCATCGGGATTTGGTCCGGCTTAGACCAGATGGTCGCTAACATGACGGCCACAGGATTAGAAGGGACAGGAATCATTGGGGCGATCATCTTCCAGCTCGGCCCCACCTTGCTGTTCACAGTTTGGGGTGTCGCGCTTGCGGTGGCGACGTTAGGCTACTATTACCGGCGGCGCAGCGTGTGCAAGGTATGCGGGCGTGGCGCATCTGGCGAGATCAGGGAATCATCGTTTGGGAGGGCTGGTTCTTAAGCGAGTATCGTCGATGCGATCCCCATTCTTGCCAACAGTCGGACAATAGCGACCATCCTACGGAGCTATAAGAAATTCGGTTTTATAATTGTGGGATGGCAACAGAGATTCTCGCCACCAAACTCTACGTCCCCCCACCGCCGCCGAAAGCGGTGCAGCGCCCGCGCCTGGTAGAGCGGTTGAATGAGGGTCTGCACCGCAAGCTGGCCCTTGTCTCTGCCCCTGCTGGATTCGGTAAAACCACCCTGGTCAGCGAATGGATCACTGGCTGCAAACGACCGGTGGCGTGGTTGTCGCTGGACGAAGGGGATAATGACCCCGCACGCTTTCTGACTTACCTCGTCGCTGCGCTGCAGACACTGCCGCCAAAAACCGGCGGGGGGAATATTGGAGCAGGGACGTTGGCTGTGCTCCAATCCCCTCAGCCACCGCCGACCGAATCGATTCTGACAACCCTGCTCAACGAAATAGCCGCCATACCGGATAGTTTTATCCTGGTCTTGGACGACTACCATGCGATCGATTCCAAACCGGATGACGCGTCGACTTCCGTCGACGAGGCCCTCACCTTTCTGCTGGAGCACCAGCCGCTGCAGATGCATTTGGTGATCGCCACTCGTGAAGACCCGTCGCTGCCCCTGGCTCGCTTGCGCGCCTTGGGCCAGCTGACAGAATTGCGCGCTGCCGACTTGCGCTTTACCCCTGAGGAAGCCGGTGCATTTCTTAACCAGATGATGAACCTCAACCTTTCGGTGGAAAACATCGCCGCCCTGGAAACCCGTACCGAAGGCTGGATTGCCGGTCTGCAACTGGCCGCGCTTTCAATGCAGGGGCATCAAGACACCGCCGGTTTTATCCAGGCCTTCACCGGCAGCCATCGTTTTGTGTTCGATTATCTGGCCGGGGAAGTTCTCGAACGCCAGCCCGAGCGCGTGCGCAATTTCTTGCTGCAAACCGCCATTCTCGACCGCTTGAGTGGTCCCCTGTGTGACGCAGTGACCGAACAAGATGGCGGCAGGGGAATGTTGGAAACCCTGGAGCGTGGCAACCTGTTCCTCATCCCGCTCGACGACCAGCGCCAGTGGTATCGCTATCACCACCTTTTCGCCGATGTGCTACAGGCGCACCTGATGGATGACCAACCCGAGCAGGTTCCCAGCCTGCACCAGCGGGCGAGCGCGTGGTATGAACAGAACGGTTTGCGACCGGATGCCATCCGGCACGCCCTGGCTGCCGAGGACTTCGAGCGCGCCGCAGGATTGATCGAACTGGCATGGTCATCAATGGACCTCAGTTACCAATCCTCCACATGGCTTGGCTGGGTCAAAGCGCTACCTGACGTCTTGATTCGCGCCCGGCCGGTTCTCAGCGTGGGGTATGCCTGGGCTTTGCTGGATGGCGGCGAGTTGGAGGCCAGCGAGGCTCGTTTGCTTGACGCCGAGCGCTGGCTGGACATGCCGACAGATCAGATGGTCGTCGTGGATCAAGAACAATTTCGCTCGTTGCCAGCTTCGATCGCCACCGCCAGGGCCTACCGCTCCCTTGCGCTTGGCGATGTCCCAGGCACCGTAAAGTATGCCCAGCAGGCGCTCGAAATGACCCCCGAAGATGATCAGGTCAGGTACAACCAGGCCATTGCGCTCCTGGGGCTTACCCAGTATACAAGCGGAGACCTGGAGGCAGCCGAGCGTTCCCTGGCCGATTTCCATTCGAACCTGCGGAAAACCGGTGAAATCCTGACCCTGATCGGCATCACATTTCTCCTGGCCGACATCAGGGTGGCGCTGGGCCGCCTCCATGAGGCGGAAAGCATCTATCAGCAATCCTTGCGACTCGCGACCAGCCAGGGCGAGCCCATGCCGCTCGGAACGGCAGATTTGTATCGCGGCCTCAGTGAGCTATATATTGAACGGGGTGACCTGGAAGCCGCCGAGCAACACTTGCAGACCAGCCAGAAGCTGGGCGAGCAGAACGCGCTAACAGATTGGCCGCATCGCCTATGCGTTTCTCAGGCACACCTGAAAGAGGCGCAGGGAGACCTGGACGGCGCGCTCGCTCTGCTTGATGAGGCGGAGCGCGTGTATATTCGAGGCCCCCTGCCCGATGTGCGTCCCGTCGCGGCTTTGAAGGCGCGGGTCTGGCTCAAGCTGGGCAGGCTGGCCGAAGCCCTGGGGTGGGCGCGTGAGCAAGGGCTATCGGTGGATGATGACATCCGCTACACGCGCGAGTTCGAGCACATCACGCTGGCCCAGGTGCTCATCGCCGCCGGTAAAAGCGATC
>CAZAQS010000226.1:0-7824 GCA_964486825.1 uncultured Anaerolineaceae bacterium
TCTTCGTTGGGAATATAGTCTCTCATAACACAATTTCATACGAACATTGCTCGTCGAGCTCCATTACGTGCCTACTCGATGGAGGGCGATCATCATTTCCTATTGTAATTTCTTTTTTCTATGGCATAATAACATACAGCCTTGCCAGAAGACTCCTGATAGGCTTCCTTGCCCTGTGCTCTCCCTTTGTAGATCATGGAGGCAGGTAAATTAATGGTATAGATGATCAAAATTGACGCGCAGAAAGAAAATAATCTAATGAATCATGTAAAACCGCACCAGGGACCTTTCGAAAACTGGAATATCCTCCTGGTCGACGATGACGAGGACGATTATTGCCTGACGCGAAACATGCTAAAGTGTTCGCGCGGCCGTGTTATACAGCTAGATTGGGCTAATACATACCAGGCTGGGATGGAGATGCTACACTCCAACAGCTACCACGCTGTGCTAATCGATTATGACCTGGGTGAACGAACCGGTATCGAGATGATCCGTGAGCTGTCTGAGCAGGGATATCCATCGCCATTGATCCTCTATACCGGGCGAGGCAGCCTGGAGGTCGACATAGAGGCCATGCAAGCCGGGGCTACCTTATATTTGACGAAGGAGGAAGCCACGCCACTTTTGTTAGAGAGATTCATCCGCTATGCGCTGGAGCGCAAGCACAATGAGGACGTACTCTCGGCCGATCTGGAAGCAATGCAGCTCTTGCACGAGGTCAGCACCCATTATATAGAAAATGGTGATATATCTACCCTGTTGGAGGCTGTTGTGCAGGCTGCCATAAAGATCGCCAGGGCTGATATGGGCAACCTTCAGATGTTGGATCAAGAAAAAGGATCCCTATTCATCGTCGCTCAGCAGGGCTTCGAGCAACCTTTCCTGGACTACTATTCAGATGTAAACGCGTCACACCCATCCGCTTGCGGTGCATCCCTGGCGGAATCCAGGCGTATTATTGTTGAAGATGTCGATAGCAGCCCAATTTTCTGTGGCTTTCCTTCCCTTGAGATCCTTAACCAGGCCAATGTGCGAGCGGTCCAGTCCACCCCATTGCTGACTCGCTCCGGCCAATTGGTGGGCGTCCTTTCCACACACTGGAGCCGGCCTCACCGTCCCGAAAGCCATACCCTGCGGCTGATCGACCTGCTGGCGCGCCAGGCAGCCGATTTCATCGAGCGGAAAAAGGCTGAAGAGGAGTTGCGTCACTCCAAAGAAAACTACCAGATGCTTTTCGATTCAATCGATGAAGGGTTGTGTATCATCCAGATGATCTTTGACGAGCAGGGCAGGCCTTACGATTACCGCTTCTTAGAAATCAACAAGGTCTTCGAGCAGCAAACTGGCCTGGTAGATCCGGTTGGGAAAACAGCCCGTGAACTGGTCCCCGGCCTCGAAAGTCATTGGTTCGATCTCTATGGCGAGGTGGCTCTGACGGGAGAGCCGGTGCGTTTCGAATTCCCAGCGAAAGATATGCATCGCTGGTTCAGCGGGAATACTTTCCGTATCGGAGCGCCTGAAGAGGCCAAGGTAGGCATCCTCTTCTTCGATATCACCGAACGTAAACGTACCGATGAGGCCCTCCTCGAGAGCAGCCGGCGAGACGCCTACCGGGTTGCGCTGGCAGACGCCCTGCGGTCACTTCGGGACCCCAATGAAATCCGGAATGCAGCCACGCACGTTCTTGGGAAACATCTCAAGGCCAACCGGGTGCATTATGTGGATCTCTTGCCAAACGAAGAGCAAGCCCTCATCACTCAAACCTTTAACGACGGTGTACCAGAGATTTCTGGCCGGCTGAACCTGGAAGAGGTCGGGGAAGACATACTCGCCGACCTTGAAGCAGGAGGGAAGCTGGTGATCGAGGATGTTTCAGCCGAGGCCAGCCTGACCGAATCGCAGAAGGAAAGGTTTGCTGGCGCCCAGTATTCAGCTCTCATCGTCGTTCCACTGGTGAAAGACGGGCGCCTGGCAGCCGCCCTGGTCGCCAGCGCCGCGCAACCTCGCCGCTGGACCTCGGCGGAAATCGACCTGGTCGAGGAGACTGCCGAGCGAACCTGGTCCGCAGTCGTGCGAGCCCGCGCCGAGCTAGCCCTGAGCGAGAGTGAAGAGCGCTTCCGAACGATGGCAGACGGTACCCCTGTCATCATCTGGGTCACAGACGCGGAAGGGAAAATCGAGTTCATCAATCGCGCTTACAGTGATTACTTCGGGATAACCGATGGGTATACGGGAAACGGGGGTTGGCACCCGCTGGTGCATCCGGATGATCGTGCCGGGTACGTGGATGTCTTTTTGGAATGCCTGAGGAGTGGCCTGGCATTCCAGGCGGAAGCTCGCGTCCGCCACCAATCCGGTAAGTGGCGTTGGATCGTCTCATTTGCCCAGCCTCTCTTATCTCCGGATGGACGCGTCGTTCGCATGGTAGGTAGCAGCCTCGATATCACTGATCGGAAGCAGGCTCAGGCTGCCCTGGAAAGGTATACAGAGCAGCTCCGCCAGAGCAACCAGGCTTTGGAGGATTTTGCCTTCGTGGCCTCTCACGATTTGCGGGAACCCATCCGGAAGGTGCAGGCCTTCTCCAGCCAGCTGACCGAACAGGCCAAAGACCGGTTGGATCGTTCTGAGCTCGATTACCTGGAACGCATGGACCAGGCAGCCAGGCGAATGCAAAGAATGTTGGACGGCCTACTGGCATACTCCAAGATCTCCATGCAAGGCAAGCCCTCGGAAAGATGCGACCTCAACCGGATAGCCTCACAGGTGCTATCCGATCTTGAATACCGGATCAGGGAGAGCGGCGCAATAATTGAGCTGGACGATCTCCCCGCCATCCACGCCGACCCGCTGCAGATGCACCAGCTCCTTCAAAACCTGCTGGCAAATGCCCTCAAATTCCACAGGCCCGGCGAACCACCAAATGTAAAGGTTCATTCTCGCTCCGGTGAAGATGGGTATGTCGAGTTGATGGTGGAGGATAAAGGGATTGGTTTCGACATGGCACGGGCAGACAAGCTCTTCAAGCCCTTCCATCGCCTGGTAGGCAAGTCGGAGTTCGAAGGCACCGGCATGGGTTTGGCGATCTGTGCGAAGATTGCTGAGCGACACGGGGGTTCGATTGCAGCCAGTAGTGCGCTAGGGGACGGCACAACCTTTACCATAAGACTGCCCAAGTCAGCCAACCTTCTGTAGATTGGGATCATTGCCGCCTGCTTTTCATCTTCCATTCAATATACGTTCAGTATACCCTCCCTCATCACGCCATATTCGTGGGGGCATCTTCGAGTTCTTTTCCCCTGCCTCATGTAAAATAATCTTAGCACTCGCCCACCCGGGCTTGACGGCCTCCGGAAAAGGGGGACCGATATCCACACAGGAGAAGCTATATGAAAACCAATCGTGTGCCAGGACGGTCGGATATTCCCGAGCAATACAAATGGGACGCAGCCAGCATTTTCGAGAGCTCTCGTCAATGGCAGGCAGAGGTCCAAGAAACCAGCCAGTTGTTGAAACAGATCTCTGCTTATCAGGGTCATTTGGGGGAGTCGCCCAAAATCCTGCTGGAGGCTCTCCAGTCCATGGAAGAGGTCATGGGACGAGCAGGCCGTATCGCCGCCTACGCCTATGTCGACTACCACGTAGATACCGGTGACCAGGCTGCTGCCCGGCGCTATGGAGAAGCCACGGCCTTGAATGGCCAGCTCCATGCGGCTACTGCCTTCTACGGTCCCGAGCTGCTCCAGGTCGGCAAAGCGATCCTTGAGAGCTGGCTGGAAAGTGAGCCAGGCCTGGAGGTGTACCGGCAATTTTTCGAGAACATCTTTCGCAAGCAAGCGCATATCCGCTCGGGAGAGGTGGAAGAGCTGTTGGGTTTATTGCGAGACCCCTTCCAGGGAGCAGAGACTACCTTCAGCATGCTTTCAAACTCTGATATGAAATTCCCACCTGCGCAGAGCTCCCAGGGCGTCGAGCGACCCATTACCGACGGTACACTGGGCACCTTAATTGCAGACCCTGACCGGGTAGTCCGCCGTACGGCCTGGGAGGGTTACTATGACACCTACCTTTCATTCAAAAACACCCTGGCCAGCAACCTGAGCACTTCGTTCAAGCAGGATTGGGTAAAAGCCCGCGCCCGGCGACACACATCCGCATTGGAATCGGCCCTGTTCGAGCATAATATCCCCGTTCAGGTGTTCCACAACCTGATCGATACCTTCCGCGAGAACCTGCCCACCTGGCATCGCTATTGGGCTGCACGCCGGAAGATCCTGGGCGTGGAGACCCTGCACCCTCACGACATCTGGGCTCCTCTTACCCAGTCGCAACCCCGGGTCACGTACGAACAGGCTGTAGAATGGATCGTCCAGGGATTGAGGCCGATGGGCGATGAATACGTGAGCGTCCTACGCAAGGGCTGCCTGGAGCAACGCTGGGTGGATGTTTATCCAAACCGCGGCAAGGTATCCGGAGCCTTCTCGGCCGGGCGCAAGGGTACCCACCCTTTCATCGTGATGAACTACAATAACACGCTTTTCAGCCTGAGCACGCTGGCCCATGAGCTTGGCCACTCCATGCATTCCTACTACACCTGGCAAACCCAGCCGGTGATATACAGCAAGTACTCTCTCTTTATAGCCGAGGTAGCCTCTAACTTCCACCAGGCCATGGTGCGCGCTCACCTGCTGGAGCAGGTCCCCGATCCAGCCTTCCAGGTCAGCTTGATCGAAGAGGCAATGTCCAACTTCCACCGTTACTTCTTCATCATGCCTACCCTGGCGCGCTTTGAGCTAGAAATGCATACTCGCATCGAACGCGGCGAAGGCCTTTCAGCGGATGAAATGATCGACATCCTGGCTGGTTACTTTGCTGAAGGCTACGGTAAAGAGATGGATTTCAACCGGGAGCGAGTGGGAGTCACCTGGGCCACCTTCGCGCATCTCTACGAACAATACTACGTATTCCAATATGCGACCGGCATCTCAGGTGCACATGCACTTGCCCGGCGGATACTGGCTAGGGAGAACGGAGCGGTCGACGATTACCTGGGCTTCTTGAAATCCGGCTCCTCTGGCTATCCCCTGGAGGTGTTGAATCAGGCAGGCGTCGACCTGACCACCCCCGCACCCGTCCGGGAGACCTTCCAGATCTTATCCGGGCTGGTCGACCGCCTGGAGGCGCTTACTGCTTTGGTGAATATGGAGGCATCGTGGAGAAGCTAGATTTACGCAAACAATACAAACACTTATACCAGCCCTCAGCAAAGACGGTAGAATTGGTAGATGTGCCACCCTTTCTGTTCGCTATGATCGACGGCGAGATCGAAGCTGGACAAACGCCAGGCTCATCGCCCGCCTTCCAGCAGGCCGTAGAGGTGCTTTACGGCATCTCTTACACCCTCAAGTTCCAATCCAAGCAGCGCCAGGATGACCCGCTTGATTATGCGGTCATGGCCCTGGAAGCCGTGTGGTGGGTGGAAGGCGGCGAGTTCGACATCACTCGCCCTGATAACTGGCGTTGGACGGCTATGATCATGCAGCCACCGCATATCAGCGCTCAAATGCTCCAGGCGGGCCTGGAGCAGCTCCGCAAGAGAAAGCCATCCCCTGCACTGGAAAAGCTGCGCTTAGATACCTTCCACGAGGGGTTGAGCATGCAGGTCATGCATATCGGTCCGTATTCCGAAGAACCGGCGACTATCCAAAAGATGGAAACCTTTGCCCGGGAGAACGCTTACCGGTTGCGTGGAGCGCACCACGAGATCTACGTGGGCGACCCGCGCCGCGGAGCGCCCGAGAAGCTGAAGACGGTGCTGCGCCACCCGGTTGAACGAGCTGGCTGAAGGAGGAATTATTGAATATCATCAAACGATTGTTCCTGGCAATTCTGATCCTGGCGGCCTTTCTGGGGATCGCGACCCTCGCCCTCGAACCCTGGTTCTCAAGCTGGGGGGCGACAGCGGACGAGGCCGCCATGCCTCTACCAGGTGACGAGCTGGTACCGGAGGCGCAGCGCACTGCAACATTGGGGATCACCATCCAGGCTACCCCTGAGCAGGTCTGGCCCTGGCTGGCGCAGATGGGGGCCGGGCGCGGTGGCTTGTATTCGTACTCCTGGTTCGAGCGCCTGATCAATTGCCCGATCGTCAACCTGGACCGTATCACCCCGGAGCTGCAAAACCCGCAGGTAGGCGATGAGGTCCGTCTTTGCCCAGGCGATTTTGGACCGCCGCCCTTCCACATCGCAACCCTGGATCCAGGACGGGCGTTTATATACGGAGTACGAGAGCCTACGACAGCAGACTGGCATACCACCTACCAGTACAGCTTGCTCCCCCTTGGCGATGGTACGACACGCCTGCTTATGCGCGAGCGCACAGCCGGGATTTGGACGCTCGACCCGCTGCTCCAGCCCGGCTATTTCGTTATGCAGCGACGCGGTCTGCAGGGACTGCGCGAGCGCGCTGAGGGTCAGATCCAACCGGAATGGCAGACCGAGATCGAGCTACTGCTTTGGCTGGCTGGATTTGCCGGGTTCGGGCTGGGGTTAACATTGCTGCTATTCCGCAGGGATTGGCGCAGACCAGCCGTGACTGCCGCCGGAGCAGGGGCAGTGCTTTTGGTCCTGGTTTTCGGACAACCCCCCTGGTGGGGCTCGGCCCTGGGTGTAGGGTTAATCTATGCCGGGCTGGTATGGGCACTGAGACCCTCCCGGTTGACCAGCGGGAGAGAGCTTGAAAGACTATAAACTGGAAAGACGATAACAAGGTATTGAAAAGGAAATAAAAAGATGGAAATCGATATATTATACAAACCCTCCTATTCGCTGGGTGTAATCAAGCTGAGAGCTGGGGAAGAGCTGCGTGTCGAAGGCGGCGCGATGGTCAGCATGACGCCAGGCATTAGCCTGGAGACTGGCGCGACAGGCGGGATCCTAAAATCGCTTGGGCGAGCGCTGCTGGGAGGCGAAAGCTTCTTTCAAAACACTTACCAGGCGCCAGCGCAAGGTGGCGAGATCACCGTGGCCCCGGCCCTGCCAGGAGATCTGTTCACCCTGGACATGCAAAATGAGAGCCTGCTGGTACAGTCCGGCTCGTATGTGGCCTCGGAAAAAGGGATTGCAATCGACACCAAGTGGGGCGGGGCAAAGACCTTCTTCGCCTCCGAGGGACTTATCATGCTCCGTGCTCAAGGCCAGGGCAAGCTGCTGCTGTCTTCTTTTGGCGCCATTCACGAGGTGAACCTTGGCCCTGGGCAAGGCTACACTGTAGATACAGGTCACCTGGTTGCCTTCTCCGAAGGGATCGACTTCCGAGTCCGGCGAGTCGGTGGCATGAAGTCGACCTTATTCAGTGGTGAGGGGCTGGTGGTAGACCTGAGCGGCCCGGGGCGCGTCTTGATGCAGACTCGCTCCTCGGACGCCTTCCTTTCCTGGCTGATCCCCAAGCTGCCCAAAGAGCGCCCCCATTCCAATTCCTGACCCGCCAATCCGGGCGCGGCTGTCCTACCGCAGCCGGTTGAAGCCGGTACGGTAGGACAGCAGTCCGGTGCTGGCTCCAAAGATCAGGTGAGCGATCCCAAAGTGGACCAGGGGGATCTCCAGCAACGCTGATCCGGCGCTGGGCAAGAGCAGCCCGCGCGCCAGGAGCAGCATTAACAACCCGTATTTACCCCAGGTCTGCCCCCATCAGCAGGCTGGCAGCTTCCAGGTAAAAAGCCATCAAAACGCCACCCATGACTCCCCCGGACAAGCCATCCACCGCCGCATCCCCAACGTAGTGTCTCGATAATCCAGAGTTTTGATTTCGGTCATAATTAAACT
>CAZAQS010000227.1:0-5060 GCA_964486825.1 uncultured Anaerolineaceae bacterium
GGACCCAGGGGCAACGGCGATACCGCAGGGGCTTGTGTGCTTGACGACTACTGCCCGCAGAATTGCCACCCCACCGATATCAATGTTCTCTATGGCTTCCTCCAGGGTTACCCCTCGTTTGGCTGTCACCTGTTCGAAGGGGTATAGGTTGCCAACCGCCAGGTCAATGGGAGACCAGCCGCGCTTTTTCGGGACAGACAGGTCTTCAGGATGGTCGGTGGCAAGTAGACCAGCATGGATGGCAGGATGAAGAGTCTTCACCCGACCTCCCAGCATCTCCGGTTCTCCTGTTATGCTGGAGGTCTGGGTCACTTCAATTCCCGCGCTTTGTAATACCCAAGCTGTACCGCCGCTGGCAGCAAGCTGCCAGCCGGCAGCCGAACTCTCTACTCAGGTCCCCACCGCACGGACGGGAATCCCTTGATCCATCAGATAACGTTTGACTTGGGGGATGGTCAACTGGTTGTCGTGAAATAGAGATGCAGCTAACGCGGCGTCAGCTTTTCCGATAGTAAAGGCCTCGGCAAAATGCTCCACTCTTCCTGCACCGCCGCTTGCGATCACAGGAACGTTAACTGATGAGGTCACTTCAGAAAGCAGAGTCAGGTTATATCCTGATAATGTGCCGTCAGCGTCCATGCTAGTGAGCAAGATCTCTCCTGCGCCCAGGGATACTCCGAGTTTTGCCCAATCAAGGACATCAATACCCGTAGGTGTGCACCCGCCATTTATATAGACTTCCCAACCGACGTCCTGACGCCGGCAGGCATCGATTGCAAGCACAATGCACTGGACCCCAAATCGTTCTGCCCCTGCTGAAAGCAGTCCCGGTTCCCTTACCGCGGCAGTGTTGACACTGACTTTATCGGCGCCTGCCAATAAAATCCTGCGCATGTCTTCTACTGTGCGGATACCCCCTCCTACAGTAAGAGGTAGGAATACATTGTCAGCTACGCATCTCACCATTTCAACAGTCGTCTGGCGTCCTTCGGGGCTGGCAGATATATCCAGGAAAACCAGCTCGTCAGCCCCCATACGATCATAAATTTGGGCTTGCTCTACAGGATCTCCAGCGTCACGCAGGTTTATGAAATTCACGCCTTTCACAACCCGTCCATCCTTGATGTCCAGGCAGGGAATAATCCGTCTGGCTAACATGAAAGAATCTCCTTCAAATCAACCTGTCCCTGGTAAAGTGCTTTTCCGATAATAACGCCTGCCAAACTTGCCAGCCTCACATGCTGGACATCTTCCTTACTGTAAAAACCACCGGAAGCAATCACAGCAAGGTTGCATCGTTCTGCCAGTCTTTGGGCTGCCTCTACGTTTACTCCAGTCCCCATACCGTCTCTAGAAACATCTGTATAGACGGCAGTCTTTCCTCCGATCCCTGCAAACCTCTTCCCTAAAGAGGTAGGATCGACTCGGGAACCTTGCTGCCAGCCGCGAACAAGCACTTCTCCTTCATGCACATCCACGGCAAGCGCGATCCGTGAACCCCCGTATTGACCAAGTGCCTGTTCTAGTAAATCTGGATCTTCTACTGCAGCAGTACCCAACACTACCCTGTCCACTCCCTGGGAGAATGCCTTATCAACCTCATCCAGTGAACGAATTCCACCTCCAAATTGAATCTTTCCTGGAGGATTGGCTCGACTAGCTTCAGACAATATCGTTTTCAGGGCTTCCAGGTTTTCGATGCTCCCCTCATCAAAGGATCCATCCAGGTTAACCACGTGCAACCATAGAGCACCCTCCTCCAGCCAACGTCTGGCAAACGCCCCTGGTTCATTTCCATAAATCACCTGGCGGCTCGGATCTCCCTGGGAAAGCCGGACCACCTTGCCACGGCGTAGATCAATGGCAGGAAAAATCGTAAAGCTTCCCATTAACATTTCTCCACAAAGTTGCGCAGGATTTTCAATCCTAAAGATTGACTTTTTTCGGGATGGAACTGCACCCCATAAAGCTGGTCATTCCCTACAACAGAAGGGTAGCAAAGCCCATATTCTGTGGTTCCCAGGACGTCCTCCTGAGATGTAGGACGGCAGTAATGACTGTGGTTGAAATAAGCGTAGCTTCCGGATGTAAGTCCGGAAAGCAGGGGTGTCTCTCGTTCAGTGAATACCCGGTTCCAACCTGTATGTGGTACCTTTATATCTACCTCCGGAAAGCGGATAACATCCCCCCGAATCATTCCTAGTCCTTGATGTAGGCCGATTTCATCACTTGACTCGAACAACAACTGCATTCCCAGGCATATGCCTAAAATTGGCTTGCCCAGGATAACCGATTCTCTCACCGCGTCCCCAAGACCCCTCGACTTTAATCCTTCCATTCCACCTCCAAATGCTCCAACGCCAGGTAGAATGACCTTCTCCGCTTGCAGAACTCGCTCAGGCTCGCATGTCAGGGAGACCTTTGCTCCAACCCATACCAGAGCTTTGAAGACCGAACGGAGATTCCCTATCCCATAATCAACCAGAGCAATCATACTAGCCTGCCCTTCGTGCTTGGGACTGTCGAACCCCGGCGCACATCCAGAGTGGTGGCTGTATCCAGAGCACGACCTAAACCTTTAAACAGCGCTTCTACTTGGTGGTGATCGTCCCTTCCATATAGAATGCGGGCATGCAGATTGCAGCGAGCTGTTACAGCCAATGATTCCAGGAAGTGAGGAAAAAGCGAGACTGCCATGCCTCCAACTGCTGGCGTATGCCATTCAGCCTGTACCACTGTGTAAGGTCTCCCAGAAAGATCCAAAGCCACAAGTGCCAAAGCCTCATCCATAGGGGCATAGGCGTATCCTGTACGGATGATTCCCCGGCGGTCTTCCAATGCCAGGTCGATGGCTTGTCCAAGAGCAAGGGCGCAGTCTTCTACTGTATGGTGGTAGTCCACATGCAAGTCGCCATGCGCCTTGAGCTCCAGGTCAAACAACCCGTGTACTGCAACATGAGTTAGCATGTGGTCGAGAAAAGGGATACCCGTTTCTACCTGGTAAAGACCACTTCCATCAAGGTTCAAAGCGACTTGAATATCTGTCTCTCCTGTTTTTCGATGCACCTGAGCTTTTCGCATATTTACTCCATCCCTTTCAGGGCTTTGACTAATGTTTTCCTGTCTTCTGGTCTCCCCACGCTAATACGAAGATGGTCCCTTAAATTGGGCTGGTCGAAGTATCGTATGAGGATCCCGGAACTGGCAAGTCTCTTTTTTATCTGATCTGTCTGCCTACCTATGACCCTGCATAGGATAAAATTCGCCTGCGATGGGTAAGGTTGGAGCCACGAAAACTCCTGCAGTGCCTCATAGAGAGCCTGGCGCTCAGCCACAATCTTTTTCCCTATCTCTTCCAACCTGGATGCATTCTGCAGAGATACGATAGCAGCCGCCGCCGCAGCAACTGAGACGTTGTAGGGCTGTTTAATTTTCCATAAATACGGCATTAAATTGGTTGGGAAAACACCGTATCCCACCCTCATGCCTGCCAGACCCGCCCACTTACTGAAAGTGCGCAATATAACCAAATTCTCCAGACTTGGTACTCTTGTCAGCCAGCTGCAGCCAGGCGAAGCGAAATCAATATAAGCCTCATCCAAGACGATCACTGTGGGCAGGTCCAGCAGCCTTAGGAGTGTGTCATCTCCGGTAAGGCTGCCGTCAGGGTTGTTGGGAGATGCTAAAAAGAACAGCTTTGGCTTTTCTTTGTGGACTGCCCTTTCAATCCCTTCTATATCCAGGGAGAAATCCTTCCTGCGGGGTACAGAAACAAGGCGTGCACCGTTCACATCTCCATCGAAGGCATACATACCAAAAGTAGGAGGGCAAGTCTGCATGGCATCCCCTGGCTCCAGGAACAGACGCATAAGCAGATCGATCAATTCATCTGCTCCTGCCCCCACAAGTATATTTTCGACGGGCACCTCATGGAAGTCTGCTATAGCAGCACGTAATTCACGGCTTTCCGGATCAGGATAGATATGGGGGAACGGTATGTTTGCCAGAGCCTGACGGACCTCTGGAAGCGGGCCATATGGGTTTTCGTTAGCATCCATTTTGATCAACCGATTTGTAGGAAGACCTAACTGCTCGGACAGCACTTCAAACGGCAGAACCGGGCTGTATGAGGGCATGTAAAGTATGTGGGGTCGTACAAGGTCGGCGGCTTTGAACATATCAATCGCTCTCTCGCTCGGCTGCTGCGACTGCGTGTGCGGTGAGCATCTCAGCCTGCGCAATTTGCCTTGCCGTACTGCTTAGTCTGCAGCTGGTCTCTCTATCCAAAGCAATGAGACTGGTAATTTTGACGAAGTCCAGCACATTTAGAGGAGAAGCAAAGCGTGCTGTACCACCGGTGGGCATTACATGGCTGGGTCCTGCGACATAATCACCTAAAACTTCAAAAGAATATTCCCCGATGAATAATCCCCCGGCATTCCTTACCTTTTTGCCAAGCTCTTCAGGAGCAGCAACCGAGAGGCATAGGTGTTCAGGGGCATAATCATTTGCCTGATCGACCGCTGTATCCAGGTCTTGAGTGAGGACAATGCCCCCTCGATGTTCCAGCGCTTGTTTAATGATCTCTGATCGGGAGAGTGAATGTATTTGCTGTTCTATCTCAGCCTGTACATCACACGCCAATTTAGAATCCGGAGTGAGCAAGACAGCCGAAGCCAGGCTGTCGTGTTCCGCCTGCGCCAATAAATCCGCTGCAATCCAGGCAGGGTTAGCACTTCCATCAGCAATAATCATGGTCTCGGTTGGTCCTGCCAGCCCATCCAGCCCAACAATCCCATAGACCTGCTGCTTCGCCAGGGTAACGAACAGGTTGCCAGCTCCAACTATCTTATCCACTTTTTGGATGCTTTCTGTTCCGTAAGCCATGGCGGCAATGGATTGAGCGCCTCCTGCCTGGTATACCTGCTCGAGACCGCAAATGTAAGCTGCTGCGAGGATGGCAGGGTCGGGACGAGGGGGCGTGCAAATTATGATCTGTCGAACGCCTGCGATCTGAGCCGGAATGGTTGACATCAATAGAGAGGATGGCAGGGGAGCTG
>CAZAQS010000227.1:5070-7774 GCA_964486825.1 uncultured Anaerolineaceae bacterium
AGGTACGTAAATTCCAACACGTTCTATGGGAAGAACCCTTTGACCTACCCGACCTCCCAGTGAGTCAGTTTCCCAATTTGGCAAGGGCTGCAAGCTGTGAAAGGCGCGTATGCGCTGGGCAGCATCTTCCATCGCGCGGCATAGAGAAGCTGGCATAGATTTGTAAGCTTCTTCTAGTCTTTCTACAGGTATCTTAAAATCTTCAAACTCGACATTATCCAAAACTTTTGACCAATGCCTGAGGGCGTTATCCCCCTCCACTCTCACAGCTTCCAGTATCCTGGAGACAACTTGAGGAGGTGTAATTCCAACACCGAAAATCCTTTCTATACGCTCCAAAACGGCAGAACTGGCCTTCGAAACATCCTCGGCTCCTCGGCGCAGGATAGTTTCCCGGGCGGTTTCTACATCGTAAATTTTTATCATTTATTCCTCCAGAGCGGCTAACATTTTTTGATAAGCTTCAGGCTCTTCTTCAAATATATATACGACTGGTGTGACCACTACTCCACTACCTCCTATCTGGCGCAGCTCTTCAATCGCCTTAGCAAGCCTGTCCTTTCTCACAATCAGGTGGACGGCGTACCACTTATCGAGCTGTTTGGTGATTACGGGAGAAATGGTGGGACCTTGCAGCCCCCCAATTACAGATTTTTCAAACATTCGTTCAGCAATGATCTCCTGTGATTCGCCACGGATATTTGCAAACACTGCCACATTTTCAGAGGCCCTCAGGTAAGCGACGATGAATTCCAACAGCTGGCGAGCCATCCCAAGGGCTTCAGGACGGTTTTTCAACACAGCTTTGTTTGCAATTAGGCAAGCTTGAGACTTTAAAATCTGACCATCCTCGAGCGGCGCCAGCCGGTTGTCTCTAAGAGTAGTACCGGTAGAGATAAGGTCTACTATCAGGTCGGCATAGCCGATGGTTGGAGCGATTTCCAGGGTTCCTTCGGCTTCAATGAGTTCAATTTCCTGTAATGAATTTTTTCCAAAGAAGGAGCGGGTCAGATTTGGGTATTTCGATGCGACCCGAAGCGGTCTGTTCAGTTTACACTTTTGTTCGAGTAAATCTGCCATGCGGAGCGCGTCACCCCAACTTTCAGGCACAATAACGTTCAATGTGCAATACCCGTAGCATAATTCCGGAAGCAGCACCAGGACTTCTCTATTTTTGCCTCTCTGCTCGCTGACCACATCCCAACCAGTAATTCCGAAATCCACGCTTCCCTTCCTGACGCTGACTACGATATCGCCGGCTCTCTGAAAGAGGACGGTCAAACCCGGCATACTGGGGATTTCTGCCCGATATTGACGGGGGTTGGGTTTATGGACACGCAGTCCTACAGCTGAAAGCAGATCAAGAGTTTCATCAGCAAGGCGACCCTTGCTTGGCAGCGCAATTCGGATTTCTTTTCTAGTTTCATTCATCATTCACACTCTCTGCAAAACAAAAAACGCTCCCTGACCGGGAGCGCTTATGGTTTGCTGATACCTTATTGTAATTATTGAGATATGAGCCGTCCTTAAAGCCGTCCTGACCGGTCAGGAATACCGGTGAGGTTATGATGAACATGATGATGGACGATGAAAGAAGGCAAAATGGCTCTCATAATGGCGGTTATTTTAGCACAGGGGACCCACATACGCAAGGCGATTTTTTGTTTTTTGTGGTAAGGGCAATCTGACCAATTACTCATCGATTTATATGCAAGCCTGGACGCATAAATACGACTTGGAGATCATAGAATTTCTGTGCGCGAGGTTTATGAGAAAATATATGCAGAAAGCATATTTGACACGGTCAGTGTTGTTTTTCGTCTCATATCGCCTGGCATGTGTGGCCAGTTCATTTGGGTACTCATACATCTCCCATCTATAATAAATTTATATATTAGACCTTGGAAAGAACAGCAGCGCGTCATTTCTACTTCATGCTAGGCAATCGGCGGTAGTTTTGCTGCAGTTGGCGAATGCCGGCATGGAAAACGTGGACATTATGGATATTTCTACCCCTATATATGGCGATAGATAGGACGTTTTGCCCCATATGTATGGGATGGATTGTATGGACAAATACAAGGTGCAACTTACACAGATGAGGTCGCAGGTTCGGCGGATAGAGAGCTTCCGGTACCTGTTCCGCCCACTGCAGCACCCATCTGTTAGCGAAAACAGATACAGATGTGCCCTTAGGTTCACAAATTGGTCAAAAACCACATGAACTGGAGGGCGCATTATTATGAAAGTCACTACCCATTCGACCGCCGCCTTTTACGAAGCTTTTTCGCCTCAGCAAGCGCGGCGCCTGACCAAAAAACTGGAGTTTCACTACACGCCTGAGCATAGCAGCTGGTTGAACATGGCCGAAGTCCAAATATCTGTTCTGAAAATTGTACCTGGTGAGAGAAGAACAATGATTGACCATAGCTCCCCCAACGGTTTGCGTTACAGGCGCTGGGGCGGGCGTGGATAATGTTCGGGAGCAGAAAAAACACGAACTAGGGCGGGGGCCAGTAGCGAGATTCAGTCCTCAGCTCACCGCTTTCTTCACGAGCGCGCCGATCTTTGCCTCTTCGGCAGCGGTCAACTCCTTCAGCGCGTAGGCGACCGGCCACAGGGCGCCTTCGTCGAGGTTCGCCGCGTCGCTGAAGCCGAACGTCGCGTACCTCGTGTTGAACTTCTGCGCGCTTTGGAAGAAGCA
>CAZAQS010000228.1:0-7752 GCA_964486825.1 uncultured Anaerolineaceae bacterium
ACTCTCTGAACGGTGCCGGGCCCGCCCAACCGCGTCGATCTCGTCGATAAAAACAATGCAAGGCGCCTTTTTGCGGGCCTTCTCGAACAACGATCGCATCCTTTTCGCTCCTACCCCTACATAGATTTCGACGAATTCTGAACCAGAGGTGGCAAAAAAGGGCACCCCTGCTTCTCCGGCAATGGCTTTCGCCATCAATGTCTTGCCAGTACCAGGGTTTCCGACCATCAGAATGCCATGCGGCATTTTTGCACCCACCTCAGCAAATTTATTTCCTTCTTTCAAGAAGCTCACGACCTCTCGGAGCTCTTCCATGTTCTCGTTCAACCCGGCTATATCCTCGAAGCACGTATTGGGTATGCTTGCCTCATTGAATGCCTTTTTCCCAAAGCCTTCTCTTCGTCGAAGATATAAAAAGATGATCGCCGGAATGCCCAACAAAATCAGGATCAACGGGATACTCGTCCCAATGCTGCCGATCGAGGCGGATCTCAAGATTTCGTACTCTACGGTTGAGAGCTGGTACCTGTTAATGCCTAACAGGTGCAGCTGCTCCAGCAGAGAAGATTGCTGGTCCTTTATACCTTTTACGACTTTCCCATCCTTGAAGTAGATGGTAAAGTCACCAGCCGCAGCTGTGTCTTCGATCCTCTCCACATCGCCTGCCGCAATTGCGGCGGCTGCCTGGCTGAGGGATATGATTTCTGGTTGTGCTTTTGGCGGTAGAACGGCCAAAATGAGCAGCGCCAGGGCTACGATTAAGGTTGCTCCAGCAGAAAGTTTTACGATATTCTTTTTGGAGAAGGGTTTGCCTTGGGATTCATTGTCTCTTTCCATAGTACCATTTTCCCTGATAAAGTTTTGGTTAGGTAGCTCAGCCTTCGGGTGGCAAGTAGGAAGGCAGAGCTACCTGTGGTGGCAGGTTGGAGCGGCAACTTTGCAAAAGGATGCACTTAAGGCTGGTTTTTCGCCGAATGAGATTCCAGTATCTCGGAACGAAATAGACAGGACACTCGTTACCGGCCGGGTTTTGGCAAGTCGCATTCGATCAAAGCAACGCGCCCTGGTTAGATATTTCCATTGGTGAGTCTTAGTAAGGTGGGGTCGTGATCGTGAAGTGCAATTTTACCAAAGAATAATGTAGAAAAAGGTGAATATACGGTATTAATTTGGGCGACCTTCCCGTTGACAAATACCCAAATTCGTCTACAATTTTCCTGTCACCTGCTCGTTGGCCAATCGCCGCACTCCGCATAAGGATATCAAAGGATCAGCTGCCTGGTCCCAGGAAGGTACCAAATGACCAACAATCTCGATGCAAATAAAATAAACGACGCCTATCAGCTCGCCAAACAGCGCTATGCTGAAGTTGGTGTAGATACAGAACTGGCCTTAAAAAACCTGGAGCGTGTTTCCATCAGCCTGCACTGCTGGCAAGGGGACGACGTAGGAGGCTTTGAAGGCGCAGGCGGGGAGTTGGGCGGCGGGCTGGCTGCCACCGGTAATTACCCCGGGAAAGCGCGCACCGCCGTTGAGCTGCGCCGCGACCTGGAAAAAGCATTTAGCCTGATCCCCGGCCAGCACCGCCTGAACCTGCATGCTATTTACGCCGAAACCTATGGAAAAAAAGTCGAGCGCAACGAGCTACTTCCGGTCCATTTTGAGGATTGGGTAGCCTGGGCCAAGGGCATGGAGATCGGCATGGATTTCAATCCTACCCTGTTCTCTCATCCCAAGGCTGAGGCAGGCTTTACCCTTTCCAGTTATGATGAGGGCATCCGGCAGTTTTGGATCGAGCATTGCATCGCCTGCCGGCAGATTGGAGAGTATTTCGGGCGAGAGCTGGGCACTGCCTGTGTGACGAATATCTGGATCCCCGATGGCTTCAAAGACCTCCCCGTAGACCGCAAGACCCCCCGCATGCTCTTGAAGGATTCCTTAGATGCCATCCTGGCAGACAAGCTAGACCCCCAATACAACCTGGACGCGGTTGAATCGAAATTGTTCGGCATTGGCTCGGAGAGTTACGTGGTCGGCTCCCACGAATTCTACATGGGCTATGCCATACACAACAAGCTCCTGCTCTGTCTCGACAGCGGTCATTTCCATCCTACCGAATCGATTGCGGACAAGATCCCATCCCTTATGCTATACCTGGATGAGTTGCTCCTGCACATCAGCCGTGGTGTCCGCTGGGACAGCGACCACGTGGTGCTCCTTTCAGACGAAGTTCAGGCTATCGCCAGCGAGATCGTGCGTGGCGGCTTCTTGGAGCGCGTCCATATCGGCCTGGATTATTTCGATGCCAGTATCAACCGGGTGGCAGCCTGGACCATCGGGACTCGCAATGTCTTACGGGCTCTGCTGTTTGCCCAGCTCGAGCCGCTTGAAGAGCTGCGCGAGCTGGAGATCGATGGTGACTATACCGCCCGCATGGCCCTGCTCGAGGAGCTCAAAGGGCTGCCTTTCGGTGTCGTCTGGGACTACTACTGTACCCAACAAGGCCTCCCAGTTGGCATGCACATCATGGAATCCATCCGCGACTACGAGCGAACGGAGCTCTCGAAGCGAGCCTGAGATCCTTCTCACTATGGTAATTGTATAGATTCTCAATTTGATCTACCTGAATTGTTAAGCATTTGACCCCCTACTGTCTCTTGAGACGAAGATTAATTCAACGCGTGCATCTTACTTTCCTTTTGTATAGCTGGAGGTTGGGTAGGTAATTCCATTCATCTAATAGGTTCAACTCACGTTTAGTCCATCCATGACGGATACGCTGTTCTGTCTCTGCCCATGTCCGGATACCACTGAGTGCGTCACTTGCCTCTACACTACAAGCCCCTACTGCAACCGCCATATTCACAGCTAATTCTACCGAGAGGTTTTTTAACAATCCTGCGAGAAACCCGGCAATAGTTGCGTCGCCTGACCCTACTGTCCCCAAGGCATTGACCTTATAACAAGATGATCTAATTTCAGTGCATTCCCATTTACTTAGATCTGATGGCACTGCCTTGCCCATCTTTGCAAGATTGTCCCTGCAGGCGGTTCGAACATACAAACCATGTTCCCCAAGTTTCAATACAACAATTTTTACACCCTTCATAAGAATATAGCTGCTGAGAATATTCAGATTCTCGGATGAAACCAGCATTGAAATGTCCCCTTTTAGACCCCTTGCTTCCCAATCTTCGTAAAAATCCCGTCGCAGCATAAAGGTAATTTCCTCGATACTTGGCAGGAAGATATCCACGTAAGGCAAAACTCCGTCTAATACCTGGATCCAATCTACCTTCCCTGATGGAGCATTAGGATCGGGTAATGCCATGTCCAGGGTCACGGTTGCCCCTGTTTCCCTCGCGAGCCTGACGACTTCAACTAAATATCTGCCATTTTCCAAGAACATCATTTTCATCAATGGGGGGTAGCCAAAATGAAATAGTTTTGCTTTCCTTACCAGCCCATAATCAATATCAGCTGAGGTGAAAGTGTCATTTGTCGCGGGATGGTACAGAAAGATCCGATCAATTCCTGGTGGATTTAACACAATAGTGTATGAAGTTCCCTCTTCCCCTTTGACAATGCTTTGAGATAGTGTTTGACCATTCTCCTCAATAATTTTTTCAACAGCTTGACCAAATATATCTGCCCCCACTTTTCCAACGAGGCGACAATTAACACCTAATTTGTGCAGAGCTAGACCCGTATTAGATACAGTACCCCCAGTGCTGAAACTTACTTTGCCAGTATTTATTAATCTACCCGGTGATAGGAAATCAAGAAATTTACCTGGCTCAAACTCGGAAAGATCAGGATTAATGTCCAAACATAAATGACCAGCCACAACTGCATCAATCTCGCTCATAAAAATTCTACTGTTGGTTTTTCCATCGCCGACCAGTATTTGGAATACTCATTGCATAATAGGAATAATGGTGCTTCATCCTCATCGATCTGTGGAAATCGACCAGTGGGCTCTAAGAAGCGGTTATCAATATTATCGTCGTTGACAAGGGACACCTCTCCAATCATCACTCGACTATTTTCTCCCCAAAATTTGTGATATAGGTGATTCGGAATTGTTATACTCATCCCCGGCTTTAGTTTTAGAACTGCTCCTGCGTCTACTCTACAGCTAGTGCCATCCAGGCTAACTACAATGTCCTGAGTCAAATCAAGCTGTTCGTCGGGAGTGGAGTTGTACACCTGTATAATAATATCCCCCCCTCCTCTATTGATGATATCCTCGGTTTTCCTGAAGTGAAAATGCATGGGAGTTACCTGCCCAGGCTCGACAATTAGCAATTTCTCAGCGTAGAGCTTACCGGAGTTCTTGTTAAAATTTGCAGGATCACCATTGCGAATAGTGAAGATGCATAAACCAATCCTCTCGAAATTGCCTGAACCAAAATCTGTAATATCCCAACCTAATTGTCGATCAACAATCTCTCGAACCTCATCCCCTTTCATGGACCAGTCATCCGGTTTCCAGTAGGCAAATGGTGGAAGATGAAATTGATTTTTTTTGATAAAGTCATCCGCCCTGCGGATAATTGAATTAATCTCTGATCTCTTCATTTCTCCTCCTTATTAAATCTGTCCATAATCAAGAAATTGGAAATTATCGAAAGAAGCCAGCAGTAAAATATTACTTTTCCCATTTTCATCCGATTACCTATCTCTCCAAAACATCCTGTTCTTATAAGCCCTCACGGCCAAATAGCAGCTCACCGATCTGATATGGGGCTAAGATGGACACTTCCTCTCCAGCAATGGAGTGGAAGCCTTCCTGGCGTAGCCCTTTGAGGTGGGTACTGCTATGCGCCGGCTCCCCTCCTGCTGCATAGACCCGGCACACGACCTGTTCTCCTCGGTTAAAGACGGCGGTGGCGATGAGGCCCGGGTCCTTGATTTGCAGGACTTCAGTGCGGAGAGGTAGTGAGCCTGTATGGGATTGTGTGGAGATTGCCACAGGCGGAAAGTTGTAGGCTAGTGCAGCCTCGGCAACTGCACCGGTCCGCCAGTTTCCCGTATGGACATAGACGGCGCTATTGATCCGGTGGCTTCCGTTCAATCGCTGGTCGAATGACTTCAGCCAGCGATTGTGCCCAAGCCCGTTATGGATAGCATCGGTATCTTCCCCCCAGGCAAAGACGTTCACAAGCGTGTCCTCGTTTACCCAGTGCTTAGGCGTGCCTTGGTGGAAGAAAGCCACCCCTCGATGTCCATCGCAAACATCCACCCAGCTAGTAGGAAAAAATGGTCGGTCCTGGCGTGTTCTTACTACCCCGAAGGGAATATCATGATAGATATCGGCATCAAAGGCTAATGGCCATCGGGTCAAGAGTTTTGAATCGTCGTCGAAGAACGTTCCGACGCTGGCCTGCTGGAAGTTGAAGGTCCAAGTCAGGTCGATGCGCGGCAGGTTGTTGTAAAAGCGGAGCAGGAGCTGGGCGCCAATGCTCTTGCCCATCGAACCGGAGGCAAGCAGGCTAACCCCGAGTGGGCTATGGAGGATGCGAGATGGAGAGTCGACCTTCCAATGGAGGCTGGGTCCGCGTACAGTCGGCTCGCTGGTCAGACGATCGAGCCGTGCCTGCGTACCCTCCTGTTTCAGACTGATGGCCTGGCTATCAGTGGCAGTTAGCTGGTTTCCGCCTCCTCGCTCTCCATCCAGTAGCTCAAATTTGTCCGGTTGGAGTTTCAAAGATGTAAAGACGCCGTCCGGCGTGACGATTGCCTGAAAGAAGGAGTTTTCAAATTCGAGTGTTTCCTTCATTTCACTCCAGGTACAGGGCTCCTCGCCCCTCTTGAGCGTGTAGGTAGTATAGCCGAGCCCAGATAGGTGAACCGGGAAACGTAGCAGGTTGTGGTCGTTTTCCAAGGAAATGGTTTCTACCATGACGGGTTTCCCCTGGTGATCCTCAACAGCAGAGATGCCAGCATGTGCCGTGACCTCGGCAATCCCATCGATAGAGTGGGGCAGGGAGTTGAAAAAAACCTGGCACTCTCCTGCTAGCGCTCGAGTGTCGATGTTCTCTGCCACTACCTCCCCAGCATCCTGTATGATGCGCTGTGCCAGGTGTTGGACTTCCAGAAGACGACCAATAGATTTCTCGCGTAATTCAGGTGCACTGAAACAATGCACATCATGATGCTGGCAGGTCAGAATTGTCTTCCACAACTGGCAGGTTGGCTCAGGCTGTCTTCCAAGCAGAGTGAATGCAAGGGCCTGGAAGGCTTCCGCACGCAGAGTACTACGTTCCGCCCCGAGATTTGTTCGCGCTAACTCCTCAACCCGGATGCCCTGTAGGTAGCTCCAGTGGGTAAAAAGGCGCGCTCGAGCACGCGCCGGATTGTGCATCAAACGCTCGGCCAGGGCTTCGTTCAGCAGAACAAACTCTACCGCTTTCCTTTCATCCATCCATTCTGGCGTGATGGGGATCATGTCTGGCATGTCGATCAGGACGGGGGGGACGCTCTGCTGTCCAATTACTTCCTCGCGAGCCAGGGTTTCTGCCAGGCTCATCTCACGCGGGATGGGTTGGTGCAAGTAGAGCGGGATCTGTGTTCCGTCCAGCCCCTGCCATGCAGCAAACTCTTCTCCCTGCACAAAGCGTGGGCCGCGCACCCCATGCAGCACCAGCTCACCTTCATCAAGCCAAATAAGTGTTGAGAGGAAGCCCGGCACAGCCGCAAATTTATAACCAAATGCTTTGAGAAGCTGCGGCACCTGCTCGTGGACGCTGGCCTCCTGGTGCACGTAGGCGAGTACCCTACCCAGCCCATACGCTCGATAGGTATCCAGGCCAAATTCGAATTGTCGCAGGTTGGCCTCAGAGCTAAGGATCTGCAGGTGAGGTTGAGCGTAGGTTCCGTTGTAGAACTGCACCCGGCTCTCTTGAGCATAATCTCGCATCTGCTCGAGTACGTCGGGTGCGTCCTGGGCTAGGAGCTCCAGCTCGATCCCAGACCATTCATACCCAAGCTTTAGGTGGGGATAACGCTCCAGTGAAGCGAGATTCTGGCGTACGCGATCGATATAGTCAGCTATTGTTGGCGCTCCCCAAGGCGGTGTCCTTTCTGCACATTGGGTATCCTCGCGGATTAATAGGTACATAGGGTGCTGAGCCAAAGCCATTTTCCATCTCATTCAATAGACTCCTTCAGCTTCAACCTACTCACGTCCGCTTGCCGGATCCATTCATACGCCTTTGGGAGATCTAATTTCTGCAGTTCAACGACCATTTCTCCGAGAAGTGTATACGACATTGGATCTAAAGGAGCCCGGACAGACATCCATCCTGAATCTTCATATCGCAAAGTGAGCAGCGCTTTTAATAAGGTTGTGTAAGGCTGATAGTGTTCGAGGACTCTCCATATCGCTGTAAGTTGCTGCTGTAAATTTTCTGCTACCGGGTTCCCACTGGAAAAGGCCTGGACAATCTCCACAGCCAAGGCAGCAAAGACATTGACCACTCCTGTGACACATCCTACCGCTCCAGCTTTTAGCGAATCGAGGATAAGCTGATCATTTCCGGTAAAGATTGATAATTGCGGGAAATGATTGCAATAATCCCGCAAATGATCGATGGAACCTTCGCTATCCTTGATACCCGCTATCCTGGTATTTTCCTTTTTTAGAAGCATTTCAACAAGGCGAATCGTGATCGGCACATGGGTCACTTGCGGAATATGGTAGAGCATCAACTTTCCCCAAGACGGGATGGCATCGTCTAGAATATGGCT
>CAZAQS010000229.1:0-7721 GCA_964486825.1 uncultured Anaerolineaceae bacterium
CGGTCCATGAAAAAGCTGCGTAGCCTGCCCTACCTGGTAATTTTTTTGGTGAACCTCCTGGTTGGTTATCTCGGAGGTTCGAAGGTTTTACCGGACAGGACCGGGTTGGCCTATCCCGTGATCGAGCAGACAGCCGGTCTGGCCAATTCCATCCCTGCCCTGGCGAATGGGCAACGCAGCATCTTGCTGATCACTGTAGACAGGCTAGAAGCTCAACATCCGCGCTTGACGGGCGTATGGGCTGTACTCTACGTTCCCGACAACCCCCGGCTCACCTTATTGCCGATCTTCCCAGCCCTCAACCGGAGTGAACTTGGAGATGAGCTGGCAAAGAGCTTCCGCATTCAGCAGGAGGCCGGCGCTCGCAGGCTCGATCCAGCTTTCATACGCATCATCCAGGAACAAATCCCCTGGTGGAGTGGTTATATCCTGCTGGACAAAGCTGCCCTGGCCGAAGTGGTAGATTACCTGGTTTACTCCCCTGCCCCCAGGCCTGATAGTTCCCCTTTCAACCAGAGCAGCGATCCGGCGAAAGGATACGGAAGCCAGGCAGTCGCCGGCCTGCGGGATGCAGGGGAGGACCCGTATTCAGCGCTCTTCAGCCAGGCCTCCCTCTACCAGGAGCTTTGCTGGGGATTGGCCTGGAGAGAGGCCAACCAAACCAGAGAGCCTGCCGGCCTGATTAATAAACACTTTAGCACGGATTTGAATCCCGAAGAAATTCTGACCGAGATCCAGGAATTGCGTGGGCTGGGCGGGAGCCTTGTTTGTGAATTCCCTACCCTCTCCGTCCAAGCCCGGATCGTCAAATAATAGCTTTGCCATTGGTAAATCACTCTTAGCAGGAGGATGCTTATGTTTTCCCTCAATACTCCCGAAATACAACTTGCAATGGGGATTGGGCTGTTTGTGATCGGCGTTTGTACCTTTTGGATCGGCGTCATCATCCTGGTTTCGAGAACCACGGGCCGGGATGTACGCACCATCGCCTCTCAAACGACCCGCCTGGCGCAAAAAGGCCTGGCAGAGGAGATTGCCGGTCTGGTCGGTAACGCTTCCACCCTTCTGACCGCTTTGAATGACCTGGTGAGGACGGCAGCCGGAATTGGGATCTTCTTGACCGTGACGGGTTTGCTACTGATGGGATCCTCGATCTGGCTGGTCCTCCGCCTTCCTTGATATTGGACAAATACCATGAATCCAGGTAGCACAGTGCCGGTAATTCTTAAACTAAAAAGCGCGCTTCCCGAATCCATACTTCCGTGGGTGATTGCCGCTCTACGGCAAGACCGCGTTATATGGGAAAAACTACAGGACGCATCCTTTCAAGAGCTTGCCCTGTCGCAAAAGTTATCGGTTTGGACTTCGTTATCCCCTGCAAACCTGGCCTTGATAGCTATCCATGCAGAGCTGCCGGAACTGGGCACAGGTAGAGCGACTAAGTTGGTTGAAAAACTACGCGCCGATATCCAGTACCAGGTTGAGCCAGGCCTGCGCAAGAACGCAGCTCAGGCATACGAATCCCTACGCAGCCAGGGCAGTGAAAAGACCGGCAGGTCGTGCTCTCGAAGAGAAGCCCACTCCCCAATTGCCCGGGCCGGCCTGCTTGCGTTGGTATTGCGGGAGCGCCGCCGGAAGGTCGGTTCGTGGGATGGTTTGAGCCAGGAATTATTAGCCCAGGCAAAAAAGAGCGGCCGTTCCCTCACACGCACCTGGAGTACAGCTTTGGCCTGCCTATACGGGATTGTCCCCGATCAGCGGGAAATGGTCAGGGCTCTGTTGTCTCCACCGGCTTCTAAGGAGCTATACCGGATTGCCAGCCATGCCCTGCTGGCTAACCCGCTCTCTCCAGAAAAAATGTCCGAAGAGATCCAGGGCATCCTGGCTGGTCTGCCCCTGGCAGCGACCTTGCCCCTGGTAGACCAGCTGTCTATCGCACGGCCGGACCTGCTCTTGAACCTGGAAGCCTGGATGCAGGCTCAGGAGGGAGTTGCCGGGGCTAGCACAAAGGAGACGCCAAAGAGCATCCATAAACAGCCTCTCGAAGAGCTGGAAGAGCTGGATGCTATGCTCATGCTCGCGAAAGTGAAGCGCTTCGCCAGGCGTACGTCCTCGGCGTTGCAAGTCCTCGAGAGCGCCTGGGAGAACACCCAGAGCCTGGAGGCCAGTCTGGCGGCTGAGTTAGCCACGGCCTATTCAAGCCAGGGGAAAACGGAGCAGGCGTTAGAATTTTGGCAAAAATCCGTCTCCCTGGCGCCTCACTCGCCTCTCTACCGGGCGAACCTTGCGATAGCCTTTATGGAAGCCGGCAGGCTGGATGAAGCTCGCGCCTGGCTACCGGATGAGGCGTATTTGCAGGGAATTGGTGGGCGAGAACACCCCCAGTATATCTTTACCGCCCTGGCTGCTGCTCGCCTGGCCCTGAAGGGTGAAGATAAAGACGCCGCTCGATTGGCGGCCCTGGGTGCAATTGATTTCCTCTTTTTACATGAAAATTTACTTCCCGATAGCCCTACCGTGTTCTATGCATTCCAGGAGATGGCCAAGCTCTTATTAGAGCTTGGACTGCCGGTGGAAGCAGCTCATACAGCACAGGCCGTGGCCCTGCAGCGCCCGAACGATCCGGAATTGCTGGCCTTGCTCGGAAATGCCCTGTTCGAGGCTGGCAAAATCCAGAAGGCCGCCGGGACCCTTCAAATTGCCGCCTGCCTGGCGCCCGATGACCTGGACTTGCGCCGGCAGCTGGCCTGCTTCCTGGAAAAAGCCGGCTATTGGCAAATGGCCTTAAACGAGCGCCAGGCAATCGTGGATGGGGGCGCTTCCAAAATAGCCAAGTCCCTTCCCAAAGTAGTCGATCTGTGCGCGCTGGCCAATTGTGCGCTTAAAGCCGGGCAACCGGAAAGCGCTGCCCAGGCCTGCCGCCAGGCTCTGGCGATGGAGAGCGAGGAGGACGAAATCGAAGCTCAAGCCTCCGCCCACCTGTTGCTCGGGCAGGCGCTAGAAGAGCTTGGAGAGCGCCAGCCAGCCGAAGAGCACTACCGGAACGCAACTCAGCTCGTCCCTCACCAGGCGCAAGCCTGGTTGTCGCTGGCAAGCCTGCAGGCCCGGGGCGCAGAAACCTCGCTGGCCCTGGAGACGCTGAGAGCCGGCGCCCAGGCTGCTCCGGATGCGCCGGGGATCTACCTGGCCCTGGGAGAGGCCTACCTGGAGGATTGGGAAAACCACGGGCATCCTTCGCCCACCCAGGCCCTGGCCATGTTCCAACAAGCTAACCAGCTCCTGGCCCAGGGCTGTACACCAGATTGCGCTTCGAAGGTCTCGCTCCGGCTGGGAGAGACGTATTACCAGCTCGGCCATTTGAAAGATGCGCGGACGGTTCTAGAGCCAGCCTACCGGCTCGACCCGGCCTTCCCTGGCCTGGCGTACGTGTATGGGAAAGTTTTGCTCGACCTGCACGAGCCGGGCGTGGCGGCCCCGGTGCTGGCGTATGTCCTGCAGCTCGATCCAGGCAGCATGAGCGCGCATTTGGATTACGCCATGGCTCTGCTGGCCTGTAAGGAGCAGCCCAAAGAGGCTGTCGCCTCCCTGCGGAGAGTCTTGGAGCTATCCCCACGACACGTCCAAGCCCAGGCGCTACTGGCTGAAGCCTTATCGGAGGACAACCAGTTGGAGCAAGCCTTACAGGCTTATCAGGCAGCCCTGGAAACCGACCTGGTTGAGGACCCGCAATGGTGCTCCCGGATATCCCTCGGGCTCGGAAAGGCAGCCCTGGCCCTCAACCAGCCGGATATCGCCATCGCTGCTCTGCAGGAAGCCTCTCTGGCCGATCCGAAGAACCCGCAAATCCCCTGTACCCTGGCAGAAGCGTATTACGCAGCCGGCCTGCTGGATGATTCTCTACAATCAGCGCGCGTCGGGTTAGGCCTGGCGCTCGAAGACCTGGATGTCCTGATCTGGTTCGCCGAAAAGGCTATCGAATGGGTCGGGAAACCCGGCCCAATCTTCCAGAACACGGTTTCGGGCGACCTGGCGTACCAGGTCCGTACGGAGGCTCTCAACACCCTTACGCGCGCCCTCCAGCTTGCCCCCGACCGTACGGACCTGCTGGTGCGGTTGGGAAAGGTACAGCTGCAGATCGAAGATGAGTCCCTGGCGCTGGAGACATTCCGCACCGTCCTGAAGGCAGAAAAGGCCGGAATCGAAGATCTCCACCAGGCAGCCAGGTACCTGCTGAGCTTGAATGACCCTCACAGCGCAGTCGAGTGCCTGGAACGGGCCATCCACATGACGGGTTATACCAGGGGTGAAGCCTTCGGCAAAGAAGAGTTTACCGAGCTTGCCTACACGCTGGTAGGGGCATACCAGCAGGCCGGGAATACGCTGGCTGCCCTGGCGGTCCTGGACCAGGCCATTTCCCACTACCCTGGGGACGTATCCTTATGGAGCACCAAGGCTAACCTGTTGCTCGAACAAGGCCGCCCTCAAGAGGCCCTGGCCAGCCTGGAGGATGCCATCAAAATCCAGCCGCAGGGAGAGAACGCCCCCGATCTCCACAAGCGAGCGGCGGGTATTTTACGAGCTACCGGGGACCTGCCGGCAGCACTGGCCCATATCGAGCGCATCCTGAACGCTCCCGATATCTCCCCGATCAACCCTCACCACCTGTGGGCGCGCATTCTGGCAGCCGACATATCTCGAGCCCTGCTGCAGCCAGAAAAGGCCCGGGATTACCTGAGTGTGCCGCCAATACTGGATAAAGAAATCGATAACTTCTCGCTGCGCGGCCACAAAGATTACCGGGAATATTACCAAATGCGCGCAGAGCTGGCCTTAGAATCAGGGGACGAAAAAACGGCCGGGGAATCCTGGGCTATGGCCCTGGAGTCTTCCCATTTCGATAGCTTGCCAGCTCATGAAAAAGTTCGCTTGCGCGCCATCGAAGCCCGGCTACAGCTGGTGGGCTGTGAGCACCGTGCTGCCACGCAATCCTTCCTGGAAGCATGGGACTTCCTGGATCAATACCAGCAGGCCTCGGCAGGCACGGATCCCTGGCGGGACAATGGGAACAACCTCAACCTGCACGGCCTGGTAGAGAGCGCCATCGAGCTCGGCCAGTTGGACAAAGCCCTGGCCCTGCTAGAGCAGGCCGTCCGAAAGTCACCCCTGGAGCCTCTCCCGCACATCAACCTGGCGCGCGTGCTGGTTCTGAGGGCAGAAGCTCAGCGCCTGCACGACGACCTTCAGGTCAACCGGCATGGCCCAGGCGCAGAAGCCCTGGAGGAGACTGCCCGCCAGAAATTCGAGAACGCCATCCGAACCGCCAACGAACAAATCTATAAATGGGCCCATAAACCCATCCAGGCCGGGAACCCCACCCTGGAGAACCCAGAATTGGCGGTCGCCATCATCGCTCGCTGGTCCGGGCGCGGGCAGGCTGCCTTCCACCCCAGCCGAGAGACCACGCAGGCCTTCTCGAACTTGCCCACCACGCACTCCAATCCCGAGGATGTGGCCGCGCTGGCTGCCGCGCTGAGGGTTACGGCAGAATCCGAGGCCGCACTGGCGGGAGACAGGCTGGCAGGCGAGGGGGACCTGATCGCCCAGGCGGTGCAGGCAGCCCGTAATTACCCGTTGCACCCGGCCGTGCTGGTCCAGGTAGCGCTGGCGCTGGAAAACGACTCCAGCCATATGGACGAAGCCTGCCAGGCTGCGTTGAGCGCCGTGAAAAACGAGTTTGGCGAGCCGCAAGAGCAGGAGCCGGCTACAAACCACCCAATGTATGCGCTGTACCACGCGCTGGCCGGGCGGGTTGCCTATCGCTCTGGAGACCCGCCCACTTCACTCACCTACATTAACAGCGCCCTGGCTTGCTGGTCAGACGAGCCCCGCTGGCACTCGCTGGCAGCCGAGATCTACGGCCGGGCTGGAGATTTCGCTTCGGCAATTATCCACCTGGAGCAGGCGACGGAGCTGGAGCCGAACTATATGCCGCATTACTTGAAGCTGGGGCAGTCCTACCTCCAGCAAGCGCAAATGGTCCTGCCGGGCGGGGCGGCAGAAGCCTCCGCTAACGCCATCCAGATCCTGGAGAAGGCCTGCGAGCTGGCCCCCCAGCAGGCCGAGCCCTGGCTCTCGCTGGCGCGCGCCCACCTTTCGACCGGGCAAGAAGGCTCGATCAAGCAAGCCGCCAACTGCGCCGAGCGAGCCATCAATTTGGACCCGGACAGCCGCGAACCCCTGGTCCTGCGAGCCGAAATCGCTTTACAGGCCGGGGATTTCCAGGAGGCCTACGATCGGGCGCTGGTAGCCTCCCGGCTGGGTGAGCTGACCCGCCTGTCGGAGCAGGACCTGACGCAAGCCACTCCCACGGATCCTTACCCTGTACTGCTGCTGATCCGGGCTTTGGAAGGCCTGGGGCGCACGGCAGACGCCATCGCCGCCATCGACAAGGCCCTGCCCGAGGTACACGAGCGCCTGCCACTGCTCCTGGAGCGGCTGCAGCTCCTCTCCCGCTCCCAGGAAGCGGAAACGATCCTGGCTGCCCTGCAAGAGTTGGCCCAAGAGTACCCGGATGAGCCGATCGTCCTGGCGCCCCTGGCAAAGTCGCTCTCAGGCGCCGGAGACCAGGAGAACGCCATCCGGGCCGCTCAGAGAGCGCTGCAGGCGGTTACCTACCCGGGCGAGTTGGGCAAAGCCTGCTACCTAGAGATCAGCGAACAGGCACAACTGCACCTGCTCTTGGGCAAGATGCTGCGAGAGGCCGGGCAGCTCGACCAGGCCATCCACCATTTGAATGAAGCTGTGCGCCAGTCCCCGGGCAGCCTGGAGGCTTACCTGGAGCTTGGGCGCGCCTTCCAGGACCGCCGCCAGCATATGCAGGCGCTGCAGGTCTACAAGCAGGCCATGGAAGCCGCCCCCGAGCGGGCAGAGCCGTACTTCCACGCCGGCCTGGCGTTGAAGGAAAGCAAAGATTACCTTGGCGCAGAGAGCATGCTGCGTAAGGCAGTCGATCTGGCCCCTACCGACCTGGCCATTCACCGCCAATTAGGCGCCGTCGTGGCCCTAAACCTGGTTCATAACCGCCGCAAGGTATCGATGGACGCATGAAAACTAACTTGCCACCCACCGGGCAGTCAAGCCCTATCTCACCACCCCAGTACCTTTCTCGCAGCCTCGTGCTGACCTTGTTAAGGACGGCTATCGACGTTGGCGAAACCCGCTTCGCTCGCAACACCGCCCTGACGTGGTTGACAGCTTACCCGGGCGATTTGAACGTCAGCCTGCTACACGCGCAAGCACTGCTCCGGGACCGGAACAACCGCGGCGGGACGAACTTCGCCCGCGCTCTGCCGATCCTGGAGGCGCTCTGCCAGATGGATCCGGAGTACCTGGAAGCCCAGGAGCTGCTGGCGCAATGCAAGATCTCCGGGCACGGCAGCCCGGGGGACACCTACGAGAGCCTGACGGCGCTTGGCGGACGGCCAAACCCCAAAGCCGGCCCGCAGAAATGGGGCGTTTTGCTCAAGCAGGCCCGCCAGGCTCTGAATGCCCCTGGCGCCCCGACCCTGGATATTGCCGAACAGCTCGTGCACCAGGCGCTGGTGGCCAACCAATCCGGGCCGCTGCCTGCCATCACGCATTTGAAAGTGCAGGCGCGGCGTGACATCCCCTTGCCGTCTATGCGCAACCTAGCCGAGCATTACCACGAGCGCTGGCCCAAC
>CAZAQS010000230.1:0-7719 GCA_964486825.1 uncultured Anaerolineaceae bacterium
CTGGACTATTCCAAATTCCAAAACATTTAATAGGGCAGCCTGAGCCGCATGAGGTAGGGCATGTACATCTTGAAAGAATAATGTTCCTCCATCTGCCAGCTCGAACTTGCTTGGGCGGTTCCCGGCATCCGATATCCCAGGTTGGTTCTCGTGACCCAGCAACTCCAATATGATCATTTCTGTGGGGATTGATGCACAAGAGAAGATTACAAAGGGCCCATCGCTGCGGGGACTTTGGCGGTGGATGGCATGCGCAAGGAAGCTTTTACCCGTCCCACTGTCTCCGCTGATGAAGACGCTCGCTCTGGCAGCGGCAGCTTTCTTTGCCAGGCGGTACATATTGCGAACCTTCGGCGTTTTACCAACGTAATGGTCGAGTGTGAAGGGGGCCTGGACGCCCATCTGGCGCTGGATAAGCTTGCGGACATCCGATGTAGGCCGCAGCAGCATGATGACTGCCTGGACATTCCTCCCGCTACGGACGAATCGTAGGCTGATGATACAGTCTACAAAGCGGCGCCCTACCTTGAGACTCACCTCGACATCTGTTACCGGTTTACGGTCGTTAATGGCTTGCCTCATGAAGTCGGGAAACTCTACGAACTCATCCATACTGCGTCCCATGAGCAAATCCATGCTCAAATCAAATTGCTCGGTAGCAGCCTGGTTGGCATGGATCAGGATCCCTTCTGTGTTCCATACCAGGATCCCTTCCACGATATTCGCCAGGATGGCATTCAACTTGGCTACATTATTGTTCTGTTCCCAGAGCAGCTTGTCGGATTGGCGTTGTCCCTCGATTGCACGTGCGCCGGCCACTGCCATACCCAGGGTATGGGGATGATAACTGTCGTCATAGTTAAAAATGCCGAATGCCCCTAAAGAATGCCCGGCCATGTCAAAGATCGGAGCTGCCGCTCCAGCCAGAACGTGATATTGCGCCCGGAAATGTTCAGCGCCGCGTATCTGGATCGGGATCCGCTCGCGTAGCGCCAGCCCAAAGGCATTTGTACCCATTTCTGATTCAGACAGCAAAGATCCGTTTTGGACGCTATTCTTTTCTAAGAAATCCAGCATGCTCTCATCCCCCAGCTTATCCAGAACATAGCCCGCGCTGTTACATATCAGGAGGGTTGTATCGGACCCCTCGATATACTGGTAGATGTCTTCAATGATTGGCCGGGCAATGGAAAGCAGTTCGAAATTCGCAACCTGAGCACTTAACAAATGCTTGGTGGACAGCTTGGCTAAGGTAGCGGGCGCCATCGGCAACATGCTGGCCCAGCAGCGTTCCCAGGATTTTGCTATCAACGGTGGAACCCACGGCAGCATGCTATGGCCGCTGGTATATTTTCCCCAGGCTACTTTTATATCCAGAGTATCCATAATCACCCCATAATCACGCTACTTCATAACCCCTTGGATTATTCGACTGCCAGCGCCAGGCATCTGTGCACATCTCATCGATCCCCTTCATTGCTTTCCAACCTAGCTCCTTCTCAGCCAGGGAAGGATCAGCGTAGCACGCTGGAACATCTCCTGCGCGGCGATCCACTACTTTGAAGGGAATGCTCTTGCCACTGGCCTTCTCGAAGGCTCTTATAACTTCAAACACGCTGTAACCTTTTCCTGTCCCCAGATTATAGGTAACCAGGCCCGGTTGCCTGGACAGGAGATCTAAAGCTTTTAAATGGCCTATTGCCAGGTCGACGACATGGATATAATCTCTTATCCCCGTTCCGTCTGTGGTTGGATAGTCATCCCCAAAGACCTGTAATTCAGGCAGTGCGCCCACCGCTACCTGGGAAATATAAGGCACCAGGTTGTTGGGAATTCCCTGCGGGTCTTCACCAATCTTCCCACTGGAATGGGCTCCTACCGGGTTAAAGTAACGTAGCAGGGCGATATTCCAGCTCCGATCTGAGATATACAAGTCCCGGATTATATCTTCGATCATCAGCTTTGACCTTCCATATGGGTTGGTCGCTGATAACGGGTAATCTTCCCGGATCGGTACACTTTCCGGTTCTCCATAAACAGTAGCGGATGAGCTGAAGACGAGCTTCCGGACCCCGTGTTTTTGCATGACTTCCAGGAGGCCTAACGTGCCGCTCACATTGTTTTTGTAGTAGGTCAGGGGAATCGACACAGATTCACCGACCGATTTCAGGCCTGCAAAGTGTACGACCGCTTCGATCTGGTTAACCTCGAACAGGGCGTTGAGAGCTATTAGATCCAGGAGGTCGATCTTGTGGAAAGCCAGGTTTTTCCCGCTTATCTCCTGCACGCGACGCAAAGATTCATCCTTGCTGTTCGACAGGTTATCTACAACGAGCACCTCGTACCCGGCCTGAAGCAGCTCCACGCAGGTGTGGCTGCCGATATAGCCTGCTCCGCCGGTGACCAATATCTTCATAAGTTTTCCTCTTTTACAATCCAGGTATGCGATACAAAATTTTTTTATCCAGGGTAACGAATGAAAAGGTTGTGTGTTTCGAGACTTAAGCGGACTGTATCAACAAAAGTTCGGAAGAGTGGTTTTGTCACCTGGCGCTCAACCCGGCTCATTCCTGCGAACATCGAGCGTCGTACCCCCAGGCTGATCTCCAATTGAATACCTGCTCCAGTTTGCCCCTGGTTACAGATATTGCCTGTGTGTATTCCTGGATGGCGACCATCATCTGAAATGGCCTCGAAACCAGCCTTCCTCAGAGATGTTATTAGCTGCCTTCTTAGCGGTCCATGCCGGCCTCCAACGAATATGCCAGCTTTATCCTCCTCGCAACCACAACCATGAATGGATACGACAATTTTGGCGCTCTGCATGATGCGGGTACACAGGGGATCATCGAACTCATGGCTGGTGATATGCAAGATCTCGTTGCCATCTCTCTTTAAGCTCTCAAAACAATACAAGGAATACTCATTACCCGCCAATGCTTTGGCAATCTCAGACGTCCCAGGCTCGATTCCTCCCCCATGAGGCGCGACGATTGCTGTGTGGGAGTCACATTCCCTGACGATCCTTTTAAAATCTCTCCCTTCCACCTCATGGTTCAGAAGCTCGCTAAAGCTCCTGTAGGATCGTGGCGCCTCTATCGGGAGGGGTTTCATTATGGCTCCAGGCATAGCGGGATTGAATGCCCGGCGCTCTGCGAGTCATTCGTACTCCCATGTTCATCATAGATCTTGACGTATTGGATGTCTGGGAACTGTGCCAGGTTGCGGAGAATGGGTTGTGCCACTGTATACGTAGCTCCCAACGATTGGCAGCTGCCCTCGAGATATACGTGCGCGTAGCCATCTTTCAGTTCGAAACTGCGTAAACCGGTAAAGCCGCTGGTGATAGCCTCCAAATCGAGCTCGCGTTCCGTGTGGGTCGGCCCTTTAAAAAACTCCTCCAGCACAGTTCGAGGTGAAGATATATTTGCTGGAATACGGCGAATGACAGGAGATTCATAGGGCTGTATACCTTGTGCATAGCGCGAGGTGCTGGTGAAATAAACCAGGATCTCAACCTCTTCAGCTTCAGGTATGCCAGAGGCTGAACTAATCGGAGTTTCGAGAACCGCCCCGGGAGGGGGAATACATCCGGCTAACAGGGTTAGGATGATCGCCAGGTTCGTAGTCAAACATCGCTTGTACATGCTGACCTATCGCAAACATTTTGAAGGGTTGAGTAAGCTTTTCTTCTTTTCCAAAGCCGGTAGCCTACCATCATTGTAACTTAAATTTCAAGGGCTTCCTTATCCTGGCTTGGGTGGAAAATGTCATCACAGGTGAGCAGGATATCACCCCTTAGGAAGTTGACAATGTGAATACTTTCCTTAATTTGACAGAAGTAGTCTAATATTGTAAATAATAGAGGATATTCTATCAATGTATTGTCATCGGGTGTCTATCCCCCTTCGCCCCCATCATCCATAGCTCATTAGGCCTCCAAAGCCATCGCCGCCCTCCTCATATTCGATATAAGCAATGGAAGTGACGCTGGAAGGAGAATGTTCATGTCCCATAATATTGGCACCGTTCAGACGCTTACTCCAGCCATTGAGATTGGGCCAGATTCAGGACAACCTGCCACTATGGGAAACATCTGGATTCACATCCGGCTCAAACCACAGGCGAATGTTTTCTTCCATCTGGGACTGGTTACCCTTGGCAAACCAGATGTATTCTCCTTCCAAAAGTGCTTATTGACAAATATTTTATAAATACTATAATATTTTTATGTCCACCACAATTCGTGTAATTGGTCACCAAATTAAAGAGCTCCGCAACCGGCGAGGAATGACATTGGAAGAGTTGGCCGAGAAGAGTGGCTGCTCACCTGGCTTTATCTCTCAGTTAGAACGCCACCAGGCTGCCCCTTCGATTGTGACATTGTATGCGATCGCCGAGGTTCTGGGAGTCAAGGTAACTGATTTTTTTCCTGATTTCACGAATCCAACGAAAGTTGTCAGAAAAGATGAAAGGGCAAGCTTTAAAATTGAAGGATCAGCAATTGAGTATTCTCTTTTGACAACTAAGTTTCCCCATGCAGCTTTGCAGGTTTTTATGCTGACCTTTTCTCCTGTTTCGGAGGCTCTTCCCACTGATGAATATCGTGCCCACCTGGGTGAGGAATTTATTTATGTTATAGATGGCGAGCTGCACATTTCTATTGGCCAGGATTGTTATGACCTGTCAACTGGTGATAGTATTTATTTCAATTCAAGTATCAAACACTGCTTAGAGAACCATTCAGATCAGCCTGTAACGGCAATTTCCATGATTACTCCTTCTATCTTCTGATATTTTTATCAAGCTTGTAATCCAATTAATTTCATTGTAACTATTTTGGGAAAAACAAATAATGAAAATTAGTATTGGCGAAAGAGTCAAGACTATGCGTGTTGCTCAAAATATGACTTTGGCTGATTTGGGTGAGAAGGCTAGTCTGTCTACCAGTTACTTATCTCAGATCGAACGAGACAAGACGATGCCTTCACTGAATACCTTGATGAATTTGGGCTTAGCACTAAATGTTGATGCACGCTATTTTTTTGATTCATTAGATAGCGATATCATTATCCGGCGTTACGGGGAGGAGCAACAGCCGCAATCCCTGAATCCTGGAATCGTGTGCTACCCTTTATCCCAAACAAATGGGAATAATATATTACAAGTGTACAGGATGGTGATAGAGCCACAAGCATATAAGGAATTTGTCCCCTACAACGGCGAGGAAATGGTTTATGTTCTGTCCGGCGAGCTAGTAGTACGGGTGGGAAATGAAACTTACACCTTGCAGGCGGGTGACAGCATCCATTACGATGCGTTGTTTCTTGAATTTTGGTCAAATTCATCTGACCAACCTTGCCATTTGATTCGAAGTTGGGCTAGTTATTGATCGTTAACCTACGACCAGGATTAGCAAAGAATGCAGGAAGGAGGTGAGTAGAGCTATCTAATCAAAGGACCCGATGACTACCCGATAAGATTTTTCAGTGAGTAGTGACAAGAGGAGAGGAGTTCTTTTCGATGAACAAAAAATACCAACTACTAATATTTGCCCTGATCCTGGTGAGCTTGCTACTAACAAGTTGCGCAACCCCAGCCACCCCTGCTCCGGCTCCGGCTGAACCGGTAGCTCCGGCAGAGCCCGCAGCTGAGGAGCCTCCTGTTCCTGCTGCTGAGGAGCCTCCTGCTCCTGTTGCTGAGGAACCCCCCGCAGCAGAACCGGGCAAGCAAGTCCTGAGGGTCACCTTTTCCTGGCCCAACCGTATCGATCCAGCTGTGGGCAATGATTATGCCGCGTCCACATCCCTGGCCAACCTGTATGACTCCTTGGTTTTTCCGAATGCAGCTGGAGGAGTTGACCCAGCACTGGCTGAGTCCTGGGAAGTATCTTCGGACGGCACTGTATACACCTTTAATTTGCGTCAGGATGCCAAATTCCATGATGGTTCCCCGGTGATGGCTAGTGATGTGATCTACAGTTATAACCGCCTGAATGAAATCGGTGAAGGTTATGCCTACCTGGTTACCCCTCACATCAAAGACATCCAGGCAACGGGTGACTACACCGTGGAAATTACTCTTGCGCAGCCCAGCGCATTATTCCTACCCAGCCTGGTCCGCTTGTATATTGCTAATGAAGATCTGGTCCGGCAGAATACAAAAGCAGATGGACCTTATGGTGAACATGGCGACTATGGAAAGGAATGGTTGCAGACCAATGATGCGGGTTCAGGTCCCTATATGGCCATAGAATTTCCCTTGGAACAGTATTTGTTGATGGAGAAATTCAGCGATTGGTGGGGTGATTTCCATCCCCAAGCAGCCGATGAAGTCCGTTTCATTGGTACAACCGAAGCAGTCACCGTGCGTAGCCTGATGCAAAACAAGCAACTGGAGATCTCGGACCAATGGCAGTCTTTCGAAGCATATGAGGCGCTGGAGAGGATAGATGGAGTCAGTATCGCTCCTCTGACCTCCCTTTCATCTTTCTATTACATGGTAAATAACAAGAAAGCTCCAACAGATGATGAGCACTGCAGAAAAGCCATGTCCTATGCCTTTGATTATGACACTGCTGTGAGTTTGGAGTGGCCGGGTACAAAGCAAATGGTAGGACCTGTCCCTGCCGGGGTTGCTGGTCATAACCCTGATGTCCTGGTCTACAAACGTGACCTCGAAAAAGCAAAAGAGGAACTGGCCCTATGCCAATATGGTGCGGATATTGCCAATTATCCAATTGTATTGAATTGGGTTGCAGAAGTTCCTGATGAGGAGAAGTGGGCTCTGCTCTTCCAGTCAAACTTAGCCGAAATCGGAATGCCTGCTGAAATTGTAAAGGTTCCTTGGCTTAGCTTGGTTGAAAACACCAGCAAACTGGAAACAAGTCCCAATATCGCTACCATCTATGTCTCCTCCGATCTACCCGAGGCCGGATTGATGCTGAAACAGCGCTATCATTCAAGCACGACCGGCACCTGGCAGCAAGTTGAATGGCTTCTAGATGAAGCATTGGATGAAGCAATCGATGATGCTCTAGCCACCTTGGACGATCAGGAACGTTACCAAAAGTACTATGCGATTCAAGAGGATCTCGTCAATCGGGCTGTCTCCATGTGGCTGTACGATCAGGTAGAGAAACATGCTTACCGTGATTGTATTGACTGGCCTGCCTCGCGCGATGAGACCAGCATACTGATGGGCTACCAGCTCTATGCAGCAGGAATCGGTGTAAACTGTCCATAATTTGAAAGTTTCATTGGCCTGTGTTTAGTGGGAAGCCCCTTCCCATTAGGCACAGGCCAAATCTGGTATTTTTTTCCGTAAGGTGGCCGGAATCATGTCCTTGATCAGATTTGTAATCCGCCGTACGATCTACTCTTTATTTGTTCTTCTCGGTCTATCCGTTGTGATCTTCATAATCGCCAGGATCATGCCAGGGGATCCGGCACGAATGGCGGTAGGAGCGCGTGCTCCACAATGGGTGGTAGATCGAATTCATACCAGTATGCATCTGGACCGTCCACTAGCCATTCAATACTATTACTGGCTCAGGGGTGCGCTACAGGGTGACTTTGGTCTCTCTTTAGTAACCCAGCGTCCTGTTACGAGTGATATTAAAGAATTTCTGCCTGCCTCCCTTGAATTGGTTTTTTTAGCTGCGGCTATCTCTGCCACAGTCGGCATTGGACTCGGCATTTTATCAGCCAGATATAAGGA
>CAZAQS010000231.1:0-7627 GCA_964486825.1 uncultured Anaerolineaceae bacterium
GGGCCGTAGACGTTGATCGCGCCGGCTTCGCCATAGTTGCCTGCCAGGATGCCCAGGCGGGAGCGCTCTTCAAGCGGAAGGGTGTCGCGGATATCCGCCACAGTCCTTACCAACTCAGGCCAGCCGACTTCCTCACGGTATAGCTGGTGAATGTTATCGGCCAGTTTCCACCAAAACGAATTCAAGGGCACAACCGGCATTGACAGTGAGGCCGCCACCAGTCCACCGATGATCAGGCTGTAATAGAGCCAGGAAAACTGGGCGTTGCGTTGGGCTGGAGTCAGGTTACGCACCCGCTCGCTGATATAGTAAGCACCGCCGGCAATCAACATGGGGTAGGCGGGGGCCAGGTAATAACCACGTCCCTGCAAGGCCATGAATCCCACCAATGGCACAGTATACATCCAGACCAAGGGACGGTAGTTAGGCTCGCCGGAGCTGAGCCAGAAAAAATATAATCCAAAAACCCACAGGTAAATGGATGAGGGATTGGCTGCAGAGTAAAGCTGGTCGAAAAGGAACCACTTATAATACCCATTCCCTACGTCACGGGCATGCATGGCGGACAGTTTTTGAATTGAAATGAAGTCATGTTGTGCCATCCAGAGCAGATTGGGAAGAAAGATAAGCAGCGATACGGCCACGCCAGCCCATAACCAGGGACTTTTCAGGTAACGGCGAGCTGGTGTGAACAGCACACCCGCGACCAGGCCAGCGACCAGGAAACCCATAGTCAGCTTGGTCATCATGCCCATGCCAATTGCCGCGCCAATCGCCAGCCACCAGCGGGCATCACTGGTTTTAAGCAGGCTGATCACACCATAAGCCACCGTGACCCACCAAAGGAAGTCGAAGGAGACGTACATGAAGATGCTGCCCTGAGATAGCGATACTCCGGAGATGATAGCGCCACCAGCAGCGATGACCTGCGCCCAGCGATTCCCACCCATGCGCTGAACCATCAGCCCGGTCAGGATCAGGACCAATCCCTGCGACACAGCCGGGAAGAAGCGGATTCCAACCAGCGATGTGCCGAACAGCATCTCGGCGATGTGGGCGACAAAGGGCGTAAAAGGTGGACAATCTACGTACCCCCAGGCCAGGTGGCGCCCATCTTCAATAAAGTTGAGCTCATCGCGGTGGAAGCCATACTGGTTGTTGACCAGGCAATGGAGGATGACCAATGCCACAGCCATCCAGACCAGGATGGCTGTGTCGGTAAGCAGGTAATCTTTCCAGGTGCGAGTATACACAGGGCAGCGATCCTGTGAATTGGGGAAGGAATGAGGTTATTCTAATAGTATGTAGAAATATAACCATAAACATTATACACTTTGGCCGGCCTGGACCGGGCCGTGGTCGACCAGGTGGACGTCATCAACATGAGCTTCGGTAGTATCGGCTCGTCAGGAGATCTGCTGGCGCAGGCGGTCGACGCAGTGGCGGCGCAGGGCATCGTGGCCGTGGCTGGTGCAGGCAACAGCCGCGACTACCGCACCATCCATTCCCCCAGCGCCTCCCAGCTGGCCATCTCGGTCGGGGCAACCACCAAGGCGGATGAGATCGCCTTCTTCAGCTCCAAGGGGCCGCTGGACGGCTACCTGATCAAGCCCGACCTGCTGGCGCCGGGCAGCTGCGGGTGGACCGGGCCGCCGCCTCCACCTTCCTGGCCTACCCCGGCTCGCTCAGCTTCGGGCGGGTGGACCTGGCAGAGAGCCGCTGGACGCGTCGCCTACCGCTCACGCTGCACAACTTGGGCGCCGGGGAGTCGGAACTGTCGCTGGCGGTTGAGGGCAGCCTTGGGCCAGGCGTCGCCGTTTGGGTAGAGCCGGCCGCGCTGAGCCTGGCCCCCGGACAGAGCCAGGCGGTGTGGGTGGAGGTCGAGGTGAATACCTCTGAAATGGTTTACCCGGCCGTCGAGCCCTACGCCTTCTACGGACGGATACTCATCACCGACGGGGTCACCGAGCGGGGGGTTCCCTTCGCCCTGACAGCCCCGCCGAGCAGCTGCGCCCTCCAGACCCAGGTCCCCTATGCGGAGTGCCAGGCGTTGGAAGAGTTTTACCACACTACGAACGGGATCTGGTGGAACAATAACCGCAACTGGCTGGAGACGCCTCCCTGCAGTTGGGCGGGCGTGTTCTGCGAAGACGGTCACGTCAGCCACCTGGAACTGGGGCGCAACAACCTGAGCGGCTGGCTGCCAACCAGTTTGGACCAGCTGACACACCTGAGATCTCTAAGCATTTTCGACAACGAGCTTTACTGCACCCTGCCGTACCAACTGGGCAGACTGTCCCGGTTGGAAAACTTGAACGCCTGGAGCAACCGTTTCAGCGGACCCATCCCAGACGAGTACGGTAACCTGACCAGCCTGGAGATCCTGCTACTCGATCACAACGCCCTGGGCGGCGATGTGCCGGCCACCATCACCAACCTGACCAACCTGGGCGAGCTCAACCTGGGCCGGAACATGTTCTACGCCGACGACCCTGCCACCGCCGCCTTCCTGGATGCGAAGAGCCCCGGCTGGCGCCTGACCCAGACCGTCCCGCCGCAGGGTCTGCGGGCCGAGGTGCTGTCCGAGACCAGCGTGCGCCTGTCTTGGGAGCCGGTAGCCTTCAATTCGGGTCCCGGGTACTACATCATCACCTACGGCTTCGAACCGGGCGGGCCGGCCTACGCCACACATACCACCTACGATAAGACCACCTCGGAGTATGTCTTAAGCGGCCTGTGGCCCGGGCGGCGGCACTACATCAGCGTAAGCACCTACAGCGCCGCCAGCGATTTCCAGAAAAACGAACTGATCAGCCCTGCCAGCCCGGAGATCGTGGTCGTTCCCGGCGTGAGGACGGTGACAATCGACATTTTGCCGGACGACCCGGAAAACAAAATACAATGTACGGTCCCCAACCGGGTCCTGTCTGTGGCGGTGCTGAGCACGCCGGGCTTCGACGCCCTGACGGTCGATCACACCACTGTGACCTTCGAAGGGGCGACCGATACCCACCGCCACAAGGGCCAGGCGGGGCGGCGTGTGGAAGACGTTAACCGCGACGGGCTGCCGGACCTGATCTTCCACTTCCGGTTAGGCGAGACACGCCTGATGTGTAGCTCGACCGAAGGCGTACTGTCGGGCTACACCTTTAGCGGGCAGGCGATTGAAGGCCGGGACCGGGTGCAGATGTTCAAGTCGCCGGGGAAACCGTAACGCAGGGAGGAGGCTGTCAACCTTTATCAGACTGTAATGTTCTGTTAGCAGCAGAGCTTGTCGCCTTTTCATTAAGAGATAGGAGTAATAGTTGCCTTTATTACTCCTATCTCTTCAGCAAGCACCAGACAAGATCAGGGACTACTTATTTAACGCCTCCCAGGCATCCCGGATATCCCAGCCGATAAAGCGCCGGATCTCGATCTCAGCCTGGACCTGGGCCAGGTCCGAGACCAGTTGAGGGCTGCCATGGGCTGCTATGCTGCTGATCACAAGCTCCAGGGCCTCAGCTTGCTGGGAGCTCAAAAGCGCTTGCCCGAGGGGAATAGAATCGGGAAAGACCAGGGCTTCGAACAAAGGCATCCAGCCGGCCAACGCCTGCCGGGTTTGGGTCCTCAATCCGGCGTTCGAAGCCAGGATCCAGGCGCTCTCCAGGCGGTTTCGCTGGTAGAGATCGATCCAGCGCCTACCCTTCTCGGTTTTAGAGAGAACCTCATCCCTGTAGAGGCGTAGCAAGCGCAGGTCGGACAGGGCCATATCGTCCCCGGACAGGGTGACCTCAGCCCCGCATCCCGGCGGGCAATCGGGTTCATCGCTACATGTATCTTCCGGGGCAGAAACCTGGCCGATAAACGATATTCGCAACGCGTTGTACGCATTCAAACGACCCAAATTCACCCGCATTCGTGATGTGAAAGGCAGGTAGACCCGGGGCGTTGCGCTCAGAAGCCCGGAACCATCCATACTGGTAGGAAGCAGCTCAGAAGAGACGCTCCCGGTCACATAAAAATTATCCGCGGATTGGTACAGCACCCACCAGACCTGGACGTTGGTGAGTGCCGGCCGGGCTGACCACACCAGACCGGCGACTCCGGAAACATGCGGAGCGGCAGCAGAAGTACCACTGGCTGTACGGTACACGCCGCCCCGTTCCAGGCTGTAAATGTCCTTCCCGGGCGCCATGATATCCAGCCTGGGGCTACGGTTAGAAAAATCTGCTTCCAGGTCCTTGTGGTCGCTGGCCCCCACAGACATCACCCTCGGAGAGGAGGCCGGGTAACTCAGAGCCGTTTTTGTTCCGTCGTTGCCGGAGGCGGCTACCAGCAAGCTGCCTTTTTCGAAAGCATAGTTGATCGTCCGGGCGACTGTCTGCGAGCAGCCACATTCCGATGCATAACCCAGGCTCATGCTGATGATTTGTGCCCCGGATTGGGCTGCGTACTGGATGCCTTGAGAAACACTTTCTGCGCTTCCCGAGCCGCCAGAATCGAGCACTTTAACCGGTAGGATCTTGCAACCCGGGCAAATCCCGGCTATCCCCGCCGTATTCCCCATATTGGCAGCCGCGATCCCCGAACAGTACGTACCATGCCCGTGGTCGTCCATGGCGTCGTTATCGTTGTTGATAAAATCCTTGTCGATATCCGTACGGATTCGACCACCGGATAGGTCTGGATGGTTGTAGTCCACACCGGTATCAACGATGGCGATCGTGATGGAAGGCTGCCCTTTTTGGATATTCCAGGCTTCGGGAGCGTCGATATCTGCATCCAGGCTGCCGCCGGTTTGACCTGTATTGTGCAAGGCCCATTGTTTGTAGAAATCTACGTCGTTGGGGATTTCACTGGCGCGATAGATCCGGTTCGGTTCTGCGTAAGCGACAGCCGGGTCTAACTGGTATTCGGCAATAGCAGCAAAGATATCCGTACCGGGCTCGAAAGTAAGCTTATATATATCCCCCAGACCATGCTTTTTTGCCACGCCATCATGCGTGTCGAGCTCAGCGAACATTGCAGAAACCTGCCGGACAGCATGCTTCTGGTTCAAGCGATCCAGGGAGGCAACCCCGAATCTACCGGCGCTCACCTGGTACGGCCCGGACATACCGGTCGCTCCATCCTGCAGTCCGATCAGGATCTGGTCTGGAATGAAAGAACCTTCCAGGGGTACGTCCGGGGCAAGGTCTAACCGCCCACCTATCCCTCCTTTCAACGGCGCCAGGAAGAGCACGATGATACCCAGCAGACCAAGAAATAGAATGAAAAGCCTGCCTCTCATGGAATAGTCCCTCCTCCGGGTGCATTCACCCACTACTTGACTTCGAAAGCCTTGTTCAGCTCCACATAATCCACATTGGGATCGGATTGGTAATCCTGGATCATGGCCTGCAGGTCGGTCCTGGCTGGTACGATCAATTTGAATATCCCCGTCAAACCCTGGCGAACGGCAGCTTCATCATCCGGGGAGATATCCGGGAAAACGCGGGACATCTGCTGCACCTGCCATTTGCGGTTCAGGGAGTCGATGGATGGGAGGCCTGTATGGAGGGGATCTGGCCCGGCCGGATCTGTCAAGAGCCTCGCCGATTCAGGGTGCAGCGCAACCAATATCTCGTTATCTGCAGCAGACTGCGCCGATGAACAGGAAGATAAGGACATCCCTAAGAGCGAAAGCGCCAGCAGGATGAGGCAGGGTTGAGATAAATTCATCAACAATGGTTTTGCGCCCATGGCTTACCCTCCACCAGGTATTCAAGCACAACTACGTGGAGACTCCTCCATAGAATTTCCCAATTTCCACATGGCGGTACAACCATTAACCGGTGCGTCCCAATAGCCCGATAAATTATTGAATTGTGATATCAATACTTGGCGATATAGGTGGTTTCTGCGTGATGCGGTTAAAATTATTATACATCTTAAATTCGCTATACAAACTCTGATATACTCCCCCACCAGGGACTCTTTCAGCATGGAGGCCTTTCGTGAAAGTAATCAGGAATATTTTAGGAGCTTTACTGGTCCTTACCGGAGGGGTTTGGATCCTGCAAGGCATCAATATCCTGCCTGGCAGCTTTATGACCGGGCAGATCCAATGGGCGGTTTATGGCGCGATCGCCGCCATCGTAGGCATCGGCCTGCTGGTAATTACAAACCGTCGCTGAATATTCCATCCGGCTGCCATAGACAGTACGGCCGAGTTTGAGGATTGCAAAAGGATACCTGTGTGAGCCATACTGCAGAGAAAAAACCGGGTTATATCTGGGATGTCCAGGAAATTTCGGATCAGGGAGAGCGGGTGACTCACCTGGCGCCCGATCACGTCTTCTACGGGCACCTGTCGATTTATCACTTTGCGTTTCAGTATGTGAGAGGCGCCGCCATCCTGGATGCCGGTTCCGGAAGCGGTTACGGAAGCGCCTACCTGGCAGATTCAGGGGCAAAACACGTGACCGGGCTAGAATTAAACGCCAGGGCGGTGGAGTTCAGCCGCTATCATTTTCAAAGGCCGAACCTGGATTACCAGGTGATGGACCTGGGAGATATGCACGGGTTACCCCCGAGACATTTTGACCTTATCTTCAGCTCGAACACCCTCGAACATGTCCCGGGGATCCGCAATTTCTTCCACTCCGCCTGGGAGTTACTCAAACCTGGCGGGACTCTCTTGCTGGCGGTCCCCCCGATCACAGACCAGCGCCTCGAATACCTGAACCTTATCAATCCCTACCACTTGCATATTTGGAGCCCCCGGCAGTGGTCCGAAGTGCTGCAGGGTTATTTTGGAGAGGTCACCCCTTATCTGCACGGTGTTGGAGAGATCGGCCAGGATTTTGCACCCGAACATTACGGTCTTAATAAGATCAACCAGCAAAGCTTTGCCTTCAAACCCGGCACGCTCGAAGATATGTACAAGAGTTTTACGCTGACTGCTATTTTCCTGGCCCACAGCCCCCTTCCAGAGGAGCAGATCCCGGCGCCTTCAGCTCCGATCCAATTTGTGGATGGCTCCTACTCACGCCCGGCGGGTTATATCGACCCGCAAATCAAACATAAGCTCAGGCGGTACTTCAAAGCCGGCCAGGCCAAACCTGCCAATCTCATCACGCGAGCCTACGCAGTATTGCGAGGTAAAGGGCTGGGCGCATTTCTTACGAGGATCGCCAGCTACCCATTTCGAAAACGCTAATGCATATCCTTCACGCCCATTGGATACCCCCCCGTAGCCCTGCTGAGGGCGGAGAGATGTTATTCTGGAGCGAGGATACGGACTCGCCCGCACCGGCCTGGCGGCGCGGCCGGCTGGCGGCTTCCCCACGCAGCAAAGCGCATCCCTTCTGCGGATCTGTCTCCACGCTTCGCAGTTTGTTGAAGATGCAAGGGGAAGAGAGTAATCTAGCGCTACGCTTGCCGACTACACGCAGTGGACCGTTTCCTTCACCCCTGCTCCCGCATGCCTGGGAGCTAGACCTGGAGACCCCCCCGTACCTTGCGCCGTGGACCGTGCGGGGTATCCGCCTCAGCCCTCTGCAGGCCTTCCAGGTCCTGACCCAGCAGCCAGAGCACCCACATCCTGGCTTGCGCCTGGGAGCAGACACCCACTACTGGAGCCGGGTGGCCTGGCTCTGCCAGG
>CAZAQS010000232.1:0-7519 GCA_964486825.1 uncultured Anaerolineaceae bacterium
AGCTCAAGCAAACCAAATTCTTGGTTTTCCAGGATAACCCAGGAGAGGGATTCCAAGCCAGTATCTTCAAGCGCTTTTATTGGTGGGAGAACGAAGCCCTAACGCGTTTGGTGGAACGTTTCGGGATAACGATTGTGAAGAAGAGCTTCCGGGAATTTGGCGCAGCTGCCCAACAGATCTCTGATATGGAGGCAGAAGCTGCTTGGTCCCAGTGGCAGGGTCATCTTAACTTGGGAGATATCAGCCCGCGCGCCCGCAATAGCGCACTTAAGGTCTATCTTGCCCTGAAACATGAGCTCCATCAGGATGGGAGCATCCGCGCCATGGGAATCAACTGCCTGAACGAGTCGCATTTTTCGGATACAACGCCCTGCCTGGCCTGGAATATGCTGTACCAGGAACGCGGTTTGATCTGGGGCTGTGAAGCAGACACCATTAGTATGGTGACCAAATATATGCTGCACAAGTCTCTGGGTGTCCCCATCATGATGACCAACCTTTATCCGTTCTTGATGGGGCAGGCGGCCTTGAAGCACGAGCGGATACCGTATTTCCCTGAGGTAGAGTCCAACCCGGATGATTATGTCTTGGCCGCTCACTGTGGCTACCTGGGAGTCGTGCCACAGACCTTTGCTACGGAATGGACCTTACGCAAGAAGGTCTTGCGTATTGTAGATGATAATGCAACCGCCATCGATGCACGCTTGCCGGAGGGTGACTGCACCCTGGCAAAGCTCTTGCCAGGTATATCAGCCCTTTCTGTGGCAGAAGGTGACCTGGCCTGTTATGTTCAGTACGACAACTCCGATTGTCTCAATGGCGCCGTAATCAAGGTGGCAGACGGGCATCGTCTCATGAAGGAGATCGCATCGCACCATTACCTGCTCATGACCGGCCACAATCGGGTGGATATCCAGATGATTGCCCCTGTTTTTGGTCTAGATGTAAAAGTAGTCTAGTCTTCTGGGGGCACCCTAACCGGCGGAAAATTGAAACAGGCAGGGGTACCTGTATCGATACAGGTACCCCTGCCGTGTGTATACATATTTGTCAGGCCCAGAACATCTCGCCAGGGCTCTCGAGCATAACCGCTTCTTTCAAAACAGCCAGGCTTTTGGAGATGCCCTCCTCGAAGGACATCAATGCGTCTTCGTGCTCGATCGAGATCACATGGTCATAACCAATCATCCGTAAAGCTGAGATGATGTCTTTCCATGTCTTGATATCATGTCCATAACCGATCGAGCGGAACGTCCAGGCCCGTTTGGGGATTTCACTGTAGGGTTTGTGGTCATTGCAGCCGTTGACAGTCACATTAAGGGCATCGACATAACTATCTTTTCCATGCACATGTACGATCGCCTCGCCCAATTGGCGGATAGCTGCCACCGGGTCGACGCCATTCCAGAAGAGATGGCTGGGGTCAAAATTGCAGCCCAGGGCCGGGCCGCAAGCCTCGCGCATCTGTAAGAGCGTCTCCACGTTGTAAATCAGCATACCGGGATGCATCTCGATCCCAATCTTAACCTGATGCTGCTCTGCAAACTGCGCTGCGCTTTTCCAGTAGGGAATACCAACTTGGTTCCACTGGTAGTCAATGATTTCGAGGAAATGTGGAGGCCAGGGGCAGGTGACCCAATTGGGCTGGGTATCCGTAGAGCTGCCTGCGGGCAAGCCAGAGAGGACGTTCACAACCGGAACGCCCATCAGTCCAGCCAGGCGGACTGATTTTCGGAAGATCAGATCGCTTTCTTCTGCAATTGTTTTATCCGGAGAGAGCGGCTCATAGTGACAGCTGAAGGCGCTGATGATCATCTGGCGAGCCTCGACCTTCTCCAGATATTCCTGGCGCATGCTCTCGCTTTCCAGAAGTTCATCTACAGAGCAGTGATGGCTGCCTGGATACCCGCCGGTGCCGATTTCGACCGCGGTTGCTCCCGCCGCTTTGATTCGGTCCAGAGCTTCTTCAAAAGGATAATTTTGATAGCATACTGAAAATACGCCAATTCGCATTTTAGCCTCCGATGGAATTCTTCATATTCTCGAAATATTTTTGATGTAGCCTGTCCTGCGTCCTTCTGAGCTTTACAACGGTTTGGCTCTCATCAAGAGTAACATCTCCCCAGGTAATAACATCACCGGTTTTGATCGGGCGAGAGATTTTAGCTCCTGGGGCCAGGCCCACCGGCAGGGCTTCTAATCCCCTGGTAGTGCCAGCCTGGTCTATTACCCCGTAAAAGGTGTAACCTCCAAATGTATCCAACCGGTCACCAGGTTGAAGATCGCATTTTGCGATAGTCATCACATCCGCTACCGGCTCATCCAGAGGCATCAGGGTCGCTTTTCGATATATGTGAGCACGCGCGACAGAAATGGGAGCCTCTAAAAACCACAAGTGGTAAGGCCGGAAGAAGGTGAAATAATTACTCTTCCCCACCTTAAGATACTGCAGGTCCGCAGCAATGCGAGGATCCTGGATACGCACCGTGATAAATACCCCGCCGGTCATTGACTGTCCCTGAACGAAATCGACAGCACCAGGGAACTTCGTCAAGCCGCCGTCTTCTTCCAGAGCAAAGATCTGTGAGACATTATCAAGGGTTGCCTCCGGCCCGAGCATGCCGCGCTGCATCGGGTGGCAGCCCATGGCGTTAGCCGCACAGGTCATCTCGAACATTGTTTTGGTCCCGTCAACATAGGAAGCCACGGCAAATGGGTCTTTGTTTGCCTTACGGGCAGACTCGGCGACCGTATCTGGATTGGCGGCCCGGTTGAGGGGGTTGTTCTTTCCCTTACCTATGACGATCACCTCATAGCCAAGGCTGGTAACGAAATCGTACAGCTCGGCCAGGCAGCCCGGCTCGTCCCCAGATGAGACCGTATAAAGCACACCCGCCTTCTCAGCCTTGTCCTTAAGGATATGGCCTACCGTAACGTCTGCTTCTATGTTCACCATCACGATATCTTTGCCGTACTCGATGCATGCACTAGCCGTCTCGGCCCCGGTAGCTGGGAAAGGGGTTACATCTGCCACGATATCAACATGCTCGAGTTGAGCTGCCAGGCGATAGGATGTTGTAATCACCCGCTTTCCTGCCCGTAGTGCATCCATGGCTTCGTTGGGCCGGTGGGCTTCGATTATGCTTTCTCCCCGGTAGCCACAGTCCAAAAAGGCTTGGCGGGCCGCCGACAAATCCTCGTCAGCCAGCACATTGACAACCATGCCCTGCATATGGGATACTTGGCGGACAAAACCACTCCCAATCCACCCGGCTCCACTGACCCCTACTCGTATCGGCTTGCCTTCTGCTTCTAAACGGTGCAAATCTTCTCGTATCATAAGGTAGCCTCTTTAGTCGTAGTTTTGGCTGCTACAGCCGCGCGCGCGGCTGCACATATATCATCTGCCGTCAGTTGATACTTCTTGAGCAGCTCATCCGGGTCACCCGATTCTACGTATACATCGGCCAGGCCAACAAAACGCATGGGAACCGGGCTATTTTCGGCGATCACACGGGCGATATTGCTGCCCATACCTCCTGTCAACAGATGCTCTTCGGCTGTGACGACAGCCCCGGTTTCGCGCGCCGCAGCGGTAATGGTGTCTATGTCCAGAGGTCGCAAGCAGTACAGGTCCACCACCCGGGCATCGATGCCCTCATCAGCCAGGGTGACGGCTGCATCCAGCGCCGCAGCCACCATGATACCGCAGGCGATAATGCTCACATCCTGACCCTCGCGCAGGACATTTGCTTTGCCAATTTCGAAATGGGAGCTGCCATTTTCGTAGATATAAGGCATAGCTACCCGGCTGGAGCGCAGCCAGACTGGGCCGATATAATCGGTTGCTATACGCACCAGTGCATGCATCGAAACCGGGTCGCTCGGAACGAGCATCACGACAGTGGGCAGGCCCCCGACCAGGGCGAAATCCTCGATGCCCATCTGAGTGGGGCCGTCCTTACCCAGGGTGATACCTCCATGACTGCCCAAGATTTTTGCATTGATATTCGAGATTGCTACAGCCAGCCGGAGCTGATCGTAAGCGTTGCAGAGCAGGAATGAAGAGAAGCTCGTGATCCAGGGGATCAGGCCAACGCCAGCCAATCCTGCTCCCACTCCAACCAGGTTGCTCTCGGCGATACCCAGGTTGAAAAAGCGTTCCGGGAAGGCCTGCCGGACAGTTTCAGCTTTGGTGGAGTTGCCTAGATCACCATCCAGGACGACAACTTTCTCATTTTCTTTGGCTACTGCCAAAATTGCCTCGCCAAAGTAATCTCGCATCGGTTTGCCGGGTTTCAATCCGGCTCTTTCGCCTAGGCGCATAAGATTTCCTCCCGCGCTTGCTCCGCCTGCTGGGGGGTCAGCGCTCTACCATGGAATGTAAAATCTGCTTCAACAAAGGAGACACCCTTGCCCTTAACGGTGTGGGCGATCAAGATGGAGGGCTGGCCATGCACACCCTGGAGCAAAGTCAGCTTGTCGATGAGAGCCCCTATATCGTGACCATCTACTTCCTCCACGTGCCAGCCGAAGGCCTGCCATTTCTCCACCAGTGGTTCTAGACCGATCTCACGGCTAATGGGGCCGGTTTCCTGATACTTGTTGTAATCCAAAATGGCGATCATACGGTCGGCCTTAAAATGGGCTGCAGCCATAGCTGCTTCCCAGATTTGCCCGGCTTCGCACTCTCCATCACCCAGGAGCACGTAGACCCGGAAGTCCTGACCTGTCAGTCGGGAGCCGAGTACATGTCCCAGGCCTAACGACAAGCCTTGACCGAGAGAGCCAGTAGTAGCTTCGATCCCCGGCAGCATTCCCTGTATTGGGTGCCCCTGGACCGGGCTACCAACCTCTCGTAAGGTTTCCAGCAGCTCGAGCTCAAAGTAGCCAGCCCTTGCCAGAACCGCATACAGCAAGGGGGCGGCATGCCCTTTGCTCATAATAAACCTGTCGCGACCCGGCCAATCGGGTTCTTCCGGTCGATAATTTAATAAGTCACCAAAGAACAAGGCGGTTAGAATTTCTACGGACGAGAACGAACTGGAAGGATGACCCGAACCAGCGCGGGTCGTGCTCTCCAAAATGTCGAGGCGCAAATCCCGGGCCAGATTTTTCAACTCTTGTATGTCTCTAATGGATTTTTTAGTTTTCAACATTAACTCTCCTGATTCATTTTTATTAGGGGATAACCCCGGTCTCCAAAAAGCGGTCGACCTCCTCGCCAGAGGGCAAGGCAGGGATAACACCGTGCTTGAGAGCCGTGAGCGCTCCTACCGCGTTAGCGTATTTCAACGATTCATCCAAGTATGGCTCTACAAGGTTTTTCTTCCAATTCGTGCCGGCGGTTAATCGGACGAGCATACCGGCCACGAAGGCGTCGCCGCAGCCTACCGCGTCTACTGTGTTTACTTGAAAAGCGGGCATAGATAAGCGAATGTTGTCAGCAAACAACAGGCTGCCATTAACCCCCCTGGTTACCACGACCAGCTCCGGCCCGGCAGCCAGCAGTTCCATCGCCCCGGCTTCATCCGTTCGATTCGTGAGCAGTGCGCATTCGGTTTCATTCACCTTAAGTAGGTCAGCATAGGGCAGTATCTCCTTGATCTGCTCCAATGCATCTTCTGGTTTGTTCCACAAGCTCGGACGATAATTGACGTCAACAGATATCAAAACGCCAGCCTGGCGCGCTAAGGCAATCGCCTCGTGTGTCGCACTCCGGGCTGGTTCATCAACCAAGCTGAGTGATCCGACGTGCAATGCCAGGGAATTTTGGATCATCTCACGATCGAGCTCATCTGGACGCAGGCGAAGGTCAGCGCCGGGATTTCTATAGAAAACAAACTCAGCTGTGTTTTCATCCGGGAGAGCGATGAACGCCAGCGTTGTCCGTGCAGATTCATCAACGCGCATCGCTCTAGTTTCCACCCCTTGCCGTTTAAGAACCTCGATCAGGTGGTAGCCGAAGGCATCATCCCCAACCTTCCCGATGAATCCACTTGGTGTTCCGAGCCTGCGAGCGGCGACGGCGACGTTGGCAGGAGCGCCACCAGGATTGGGATGAAAAGCCGAAACATCGGCCAATTTACGGCCCAGCTCGGATGGGAAAAGGTCAACCAGGATTTCACCTAGGCAAACGATCTTAGGATAGTCGTTTTTTTTTGTCTCAGACAATGGTTCCTCCGCCTGGCATCAACCTTGAAGCTCGTTGTATAAAGTATATCGATCGCCTCGGAAGTAGAGGCGTAGAAACTCGACAGGTGTGAAATGTTGAGAATAAGAAACCCGTTCGATAAATAACAATGGAGATAGATGAGGAATCTTAAGAAGTTGAGAGATTTCCGGAGAGGATTGGATGGCGCGGATAACTTGCTTAGCCCGCACAAGACGAATGCCGAATTTCTCTTCCAGCGTTTCTCTCAGCGGTTTGCTGGCGAAATCATACTGCAGGATGCCCGGGCAGAGGGAATGGACGAGATAGGATTCCTCTATGCAAATCTGTTCTGCATTCGCCATGCGCAGTCTTTCCAGCCGCACGAGATCTATTCCCGCTGGGACCTGGAGACTTTCGGCAATGTCAGCAGGAGCAGGCAGCAATCCAGCAAAGATTACTCGCGTGCCGGGTTCTAATCCGCGGTTTCGCATATCATCGGTGAAGCTGATAATTCGGGTTAAGCCCTGTTCCAGAGTCGGTTGGGCGACGAAACTACCTCGCCCTTGCTGCCTGTAAATAAGTCCTTCACTGACCAGCATGTCTAAAACCTGGCGGACTGTTGTGCGGCTTACCTGGTAGTGATCGATCAGCTCAGGTTCGGGAGGAATCATCTGCCCTACCTGCCAATCTCCCCGGATGATATTGCCTCGCAGGATTTCATACAATTGCTGGTATAGCGGGATTTTGCTTTCGCGGCTGATAATTGTCATAGCGACCATGTTTGTGAGCCATCCTTTCCGGACTCCCCGTAAAAATACACTGTACTCAGTCTCTCTCTGGAATCTGGATCCAGCTTTTTTCACTCGCCGATTTGACAACTGCATCGAGCACATCTTGGCAGCGCAGCCCATCATAAAAATCTGGTGCGACGGGCCGGTTTGCGTGTATGCCTTCTAACAGGTCTTTGACTTCATGGATAAAGGTATGTTCCCAGCCGATGATATGCCCCGGCGGCCACCAGGCGTCGATATAGGGATGAACTGCCTCTGTGATCATGATTTGCCGGAATCCTTGCTCAGAAGATTCATCGTCCAGAGAATAGAATTCCAATTCGTTCAGCCGTTCAAGGTTGAAGGTGAGACTGCCATGGCTGCCAAAAATTTCCAGGCGCAGATAGTTCTTTCTGCCTGTGGCGAAACGAGTGGCCAGGAATGAGCCTAACGCGCCATTCTGGAATCGCGCGATGAAATAGGTAGCGTCATCAGCGGTTACCGTGCCCTTGCCCTGACCATTGGAGAGAGGTCTTTCTTTAACGAAGATCTCCTGCGCACTGGTGACCGCTTCGAACTCACCGACCAGGAACCT
>CAZAQS010000233.1:0-7507 GCA_964486825.1 uncultured Anaerolineaceae bacterium
TGGCTGAGCATAATATCGCCAAGCTGCGTGACCGCCAGATACGCGCCGTCCTGCATGGCAGCGGCGACGAGCGCTAATCGTCAGCCATCTACCTGCCGGCTATTATCCCAGGGCTACATCCAATAGCATCATCACCGCAAATCCACCCATGGCTCCCATCGTGGCGATATCGGTGTTCTCGCCACGCTGTGATTCCGGGATCAGCTCTTCGATCACTACGAACATCATCGCCCCGGCTGCGAAGCTCAGAGCATAGGGTAAGATGGGCTGCATGAACAGAACCAACGCCGCACCAAGCACCCCTGCTACAGGCTCTACCAATCCCGAGGCCTGCCCGTACAGGAAGCTCTTCCAGCGTGATAGTCCTTCACCTCTCAGTGGCATGGAAACAGCCAGTCCTTCGGGGAAATTCTGCAAACCGATGCCGATAGCCAGGGCCACCGCCCCCGCTATCGTAGCTGCCGGCATTCCCGCTGCGACCGCTCCAAAAGCTACTCCAACAGCCAGCCCTTCGGGGAAATTGTGCAGCGTAATGGCCAGCACCAGCAGGATGCTGCGCTGCCAGGTCGTCTGGATGCCTTCCTTTTCCGACATGGGCAGGCCCAGGTGCAAGTGGGGCAGGATCTTATCGATGATCCACAGAAATGCGCCGCCTGCTAGAAATCCGACCACCGCTGGAAGCCAGGATGGTATCCCGCTGCCGTCCATCATGGCGATGGCTGGCGCCAGTAGCGACCAGAAGCTGGCCGCGATCATCACACCGGCAGCAAACCCCAACATTAATACCATGACTCTGCGGTTAACTTTCTTATTGAAAAGCACCCCTGCCGCCCCAAGGGCGGTCATCCCCCACGTGAATAGCGTCGCCAGCAAGGCCTGTAAAACCGGGTTGAGGTTCGTCAATGTTTCGATCAAGCTCTCTCCATGTAATTGAATATTTGGTAGAGACGGCCCGCCGGGTCTCTACCACGACGGAGGGGATTTGTAGGGTTATTATCCCACAAGAGCCCTTATCGGATGTACGATTTGTGAATTAAAATTCAGGCTACGATAGCATAATGTCAACCAGAGATTACCTGACTACAGTACAGATCGCCAAAGGCGCCGGTGTGCATCCGAACACCGTCCGGTTGTACGAGCAATGGGGCCTCCTGCCGCCCATCCCTCGCACTCCAGCCGGTTACAGGAAGTTCACTCCTTTGCACCTGCGCCAGATGATCCTCGCTCGCACAGCCCTTAGCGGCCCTTATCCCGGCAAGGTCATCCGGGCCTCCGCTGCTGGCCTGGTTCGCCGCTCAGCTTCAGGGGATTTAGGTGGCGCCCTCGAGCTGGCCTATGGTCACCTGGCGACCGTGCAGGCTGAGCTGGCGCAAGCCGAAACGGCAGCAACATTGCTCCAGCGGTGGGCGGAAGGTAAGGCTGCCGATGCCACCCAGCAGCCGTTGCATATCAAGGAAGCTGCGGCTCTCCTACAAGTGACCCCGGACGCATTGCGTAGCTGGGAGCGCAACGGACTTATCCAGGTGCCACGCGACCCCAAAAACCGTTACCGTACCTATACGAGCGTGGAGATAGGCCAGCTGCGCGTCATCCGTATGCTTCGCAGGGCTGGCTACAGCAGCATGGCCATCCTTCGCATGACCCTGCATCTGAAGAAAGGCGGCCGCGGCGACTTGCGCCAGGTGCTCGACACTCCTCGCCCGGATGAAGACATTTACACTGCGGCAGACCGCTGGCTTTCGACCCTTACCGAGCAGCTAGACCGATCCTGGCAGGTCATCTCCCAGCTTGAAGAAATGATCCGAGAGATGGGGTAGAGACGCCCTCAAAGAGAGCCCCCCTAGAGACGCCCCAACGGGGCGTCTCTACTGCTATAATCTAATTACCGGACCGATATCCTGCCAACCGAACTGCCAGGAGACCAGTAATGATCGCTTATGGCATTCTCTTCCTTTTTTTCTTCCAGCTCATCAGCGAGTTCGTAGAAGCCATCTACGCCTTTGGGCTGCTGGGCACCTCTATCCCGCCCGAGATCGCCAGCGTGCTATTTCTGTTCTCGCCGCTGCTGCTGCTGGTTCTGCCACGCCCGCTGCAGGGAAGGAGGCTTGCGCTGGTAGCGGTACTGGCGTTGCTGGCTGGCGTGGGAGGCGTTTTCCTGGATACCAGATTGCGCATGCTAGCCAACGGCTTTGGAGCAGCCTGCTTCCTGATCTACCTGCCGGCGCGCCTGTGGGAGTTAGCCCAGGCAAATAAGGTTGAGGGTGACCTGGCAAAGAACGGGCTCCAGGTGGGCGTGAAGCTGGGTGGAGGTCTGGCGGTAGGGTTGGCTATCTCCATCCTCCTGCGGGCCTGGAACTCAGGCCTGTACCCCTATGCCGAGACCTGGTTCCGCATTATAGCTATCGCATTGGCTGGCGTAGGCGCCTGGATGCTTCTATTTCCAGGACGGTTGCGCTTGGGCATGGAAGACGACCTGTCTGGCGAGGATTTCCCGGATGCAGAGGCCCCGCCGGTCGGTCTGAGGGAGCTTTCCACCAGCGGAGCAGGTTTCTGGCCCACTGCCGGCCTGAGCGTAGGGATGGTGGCGGTTCTGGCTTTGCTCTATTTTGCCTTCGCAAGCCCTGGCGTGATCTCCCGCTGGAGCGGGGCCAATTATATCGTCCTGCTCGGACTGTGTGTTACGGTTTTGAGCGCCCTGGGGGCGTGGATGGCTGGCATGCCGCACAGGCGGCGGTACGCTCATCCACTGGCGCTGGGGGCATGGAACCTGATCTTTATCGCCGCCCTCTTAGGGACGATCTTGCCACACCAGATGCGCTTCCCAGTTGTGCCTGGCGTTTATCCCCTGCCTGAGCCCTTGCCCGGACCGTTGGCAGGAGTTGCCGCGTTGCTGATGGTTGCGCTCTTCCCAGTGATACTGGTGAATTTCGTCCTGCTGGTCTCCGAGTTGGCAACCCTCAGGCCTTCACAGCGCAAGTTGGGAGGCGCCTTCGGACTGGCAGCGTTGTTCCTGTTGGTAATGATCTTCGCCCAGGTTTTTACTACCGTTTACGATTATATCCCCGTGGTTGGGCCTTTCTTTCGCGACCGCTTTTGGCTGGTATACCTGGTATTAGGCCTGGCAGCTTCGCTGCCCCTGCTCCTGGTGCGCCGGGTTTGGGCCACTCTCTGGCCGCCTCTTTCCAGACCGGTGGCGGGGAGCGTGATTGGCCTCGGGCTGGCTGCCCTGATCGGCGCCGGCCTCGCCGTAGCAACCCCGGATCCCCTGCCTGGGGAGCCGACCAGCCTGGTGGTGATGACCTATAATATCCAGCAGGGCTATACCCAAAGCGGGTCCCGCGATCCACAGGCCCAGTTGAGGGTCATGCGAGCCGCTGGGGCAGACCTGATCGGGCTGCAAGAGTCGGACTCTACCCGCATTGCCGGGGGTAATAACGACCTGGTGCGTTACTTCGCAGACCGGCTGGATATGCACTCCTATTATGGACCCAAGTCGGTGACCGGCACATTTGGGATCGCGCTGCTTTCGCGTTACCCGATCGAGAACCCGCGCACTTTCTATATGTACTCAGAGGGCGAGCAGGCGGCCGCCATCCACGCTCAGGTGAGGGTTGGCGGGCGGCTTGTCAACGTCTTCGTGACCCACCTGGGCAACGGCGGTCCCCTCATCCAACAAGAGAACTTCCTGAAAGAGCTGGGAGGGCTGCAAGATGTGATCGCCATGGGGGATTTCAACTTCCGTCCGGAAACCGAGCAGTATACCCTGACGACGGAAAGTTTGCAGGACGCCTGGCTGCTGCGCTGGCCGAGCGGCGCCGACGAGGTCGGATACCGGCCTGACCGGCGCATCGATCACGTCTTCCTTTCGCCGGATCTGCAAGTCAGGTCGGCCCGTTTCCATACCGGTCCCGAATCGGACCACCCCGCCCTGGTGGTAGAGGTTGGCTGGTGACCAGGTGGGTAAGCCCATAGCAGACAAGAATGCAAAACGTTTGGGATACATGGTCGTCGCAGCCTCCTGGCTGGCAGTTTTTTGCCTGTTCGGATTCCGCTCGAGCTTCTCCATCCTAAACCCGGTCATGATCAGCAGCACCGGTTGGGAGAAGACCCTGCCTTCCACCGGCTACTCGATCATGATGTCGGTTTATGCTGTCACCGCCTTCTTCAGCGGGATGATCATTGATAAATGGGGAACTCGTCCAGCTTATTTTCTGGGTGCGATCTTCTGCTCACTGGGATTCCTGTTGACCAGCCTTGTACCGAATTCATCCCCTTACCTGCACCTGGCCCTGTACGGTCTATTCGCTGGCGTGGGTACGGGTATGCTTTGGGTATCGTCCACAATCTCTGTCCGCAATTGGTTCGTAGGCAAGGCTTATGCGACCTGGTGGGGGGTAGCCTTCACTGGCGCCCCCCTGGCCCAGGTTGTGCTGAGCCTGGTGGTGAAGCCCATTTTGACCGGTCCCGAAGCTGGCCCGGATAGCTGGCGGTTTGCCATGCGCATCCTGGCAGTTATCATGTTCGTAGCCTTGATGCTGGCTACCGCGATTGCCAAGAAACCGCCAGAGGCTTATAACCTCAAACCCTACGGCCTGGCTCTGGACGGTCCAGGTCCTCAGAAAGCGGAATTTTTATGGACACCCAAAACGGCATATAAAACACTGCCAATCTGGGGAACGATTGTCGTCTTCTTGACAGCCATGATTGGTGAATTCCTGATCTGGACCCAGGTGGTGCGTTATTGGACAGTGGATGCAGGCATGAATCTGGCTACTGCAACCAATCTTTATATCTTCATCGGGATCGCGGGCATCTTTACCATGCCTTTGCTTGGCAGGGTAGCCGATTTGCTTGTAGGCAAGTTGGGCGACGAGACAAGAGCGCGCAAAAGCATGCTCATATTTGCTCCCGCTGTTGGAGTGGTAGCTTGTTTGCTGCTACTGGTAAGCGGGGCGGGTTCCTTCGCTATTGGTGTTTTGGCCTGCGTGATGTTCGCCATCTACTGGGCTATCGAACCCGGCGGTTGCGCCGGTTACGCAGGCTCTATCTACGGGCGAAAATCTCTCGGCCGTATCTGGGGGTTGGCGACGTTGATCGTGATGGGAATTGGCCCCGCCCTGGGAACCTACATGGGATCAAGCCTGGGAGCCGGAGGTAGCTACATTCCATCTATCTGGTTCGCTCTGGCTGCCTTTGCAGTTTCTACCGTCGCCGCTCTTTTCCTGCCACTGTCTGCTCGGAAGCCTGAGCATACACCGGAGACTGTTGTCCAAAACGCCTCCTGCTAAGATACCAGCGGCATTATCTTTTAAAACTCTATGCCTCCTCCCGATGCGCCATATTCATGCGAAGTGGGTGGCCAGCGGGCAGATCCTTTTTGATACGGCTACACCAGAAACTGTATGCGCCTAAAAGGAATAATGCCCCGTAAAATATCAGCATGACCGCGATCACGAAACGTCCAGGGAAAGGCCCAATCGAGGCGCGCTCGATAACCTCAGCCACGGATGTGTAGTCGGTTGGATGCGACATCAATACGACGATCCAACTTCCCAGTAGCACTGCATATATCCACTGGTAACTGCGCCGTAAACGCCTTCCGACAGCTTCCCACCAGGGCATGTGAAAATGTGGCCATTCCATATCATGAGCTAAAGTTTCTGCCCAATCCGGCATGGATGGTTGTGTGCCAGCTAACATTGGGCGGTAGAAATTGATTTCCAACATACGCACACGGGATCGCCAGATGTCGAAGAAGCGGTAGCGCCGCGCCTCCATCAGCATCAGGAAGGTGCAAAACAAGGTAATGATAGGGATAATCACGTGGCGTTCGCTGCTTAGGTCTGCAAAAACAAAGCTCAGAGCAGTAGCGCTTAATACTACCGCCCAATGCGTGGTGGTATCGATGCGGCTGCGCCAGGCTGTGGTTTCACCCAGCTCCCCTCGATAGAGATGTACTATAGCATTGACAAATTCGCTTCGGTTTATATGCTCCAGTTCCATCCTTTGAGCTGTAAAGGTAAGGGTAGAATTATCCATCGTAATAAATTCCTCCTTAGTATATTCCCCCGGAATTGCCGCCTGTATTTCGGATTATTTCAAATCTCCCGCAGAAAGTGACAGAATAGAGCTGGACATCCGTAAGGTGGTGCCAGTACCTGTGAGGGGCTTGAACCACCCTCAGAGATAGTAGTCGAAGTCGTGCTCGGTGCGCACCTTGCGCCGGATCACGAAGATATGCGCCGGCACCGTTTCAGGGTCGAGCTCTACATAGTTGCTCATGCCATGCCAGAGATAACGGGCGTCGGTCAGCAAATCGTGGGCCTGGTACGGTTGGCGCATATTGATGCCCATTTCTTCCAGGGGCAGCGTGATAAATCCAGATTGTTTGTAATGGGGATCAAGGTTGACCACTACCAGCACCTGGTTCGTCCTATCCGGGCTGCTCTTGGAATAGGCGATGATCTGCTCGTTATCTACCTCGTGGAAGCGCAGTTTGTGATTTCCATGGAAGGCTGGATTTTCGCGCCGGATCTCATTCACCTGGGAGATCAGCTTCTGTATGCTGTAGGTCTGCTCGATATCCCAATACCTGATCTCATACTTCTCCGAATCCAGGTATTCCTCTCGCCCCGGCGCCAGGGGGGCGTTTTCGCATAGCTCGAAGGCCGGTCCGTAGATACCGTAGCTGGGGCCCAAGGTGGCCGCCAGGATAAAGCGCGCCATAAAAGCTGGGCGCCCACCGAACTGCAGGTACTCGGGCAAGATATCCGGGGTATTAGGCCACAGGTTCGGCCCTGTATACTCACGCACTTCGGTCTGTGTCAGCTCTGTGAGATATTGGGTCAGTTCCCACCTGGTATTTCGCCAGGGGAAGTAGTTGTACGACTGGGTGAAGCCACGCTTTGCCAGGCCATAAAGAGCCGCAGGACGTGTGAAAGCTTCGGAAAGGAAGATAGCCTCAGGGTAATTGCGTTTGATCTCACCAATCAGCCACTCCCAAAAGATGAACGGTTTGGTATGCGGGTTATCCACCCGGAAGATCCGCACGCCCTGCTCTGCCCAGAATTGCACGATGCTGAGCAGCTCCGTCCAGAGCTCGCGCCACTGAGCGGTCTCGAAGTCGAAAGGGTAAATGTCCTGGTACTTTTTGGGAGGGTTTTCTGCGTACTGGATGGTCCCATCCGGCCGTTGGCGGAACCACTCCGGGTGTTCGCTTATGTAGGGATGATCAGGAGCGCACTGGAAGGCGATATCCAACGCTACCTCGATCTCGTACTTCCTGGCCTGCTCGACTAAATGCCGGAAATCCTCCAATGTCCCCAATTGCGGGTGTATGGATTTATGCCCGCCCTCGTCAGAGCCGATCGCCCAGGGGCTGCCAGGGTCATCCGGGCCAACCACGGTGGTGTTATTGGGCCCCTTGCGGAAGCTGCGCCCGATCGGGTGGATCGGCGGCAGGTAGAGGACGTCGAAGCCCATCGCGGCCACCGCCGGCAGCCGCCCC
>CAZAQS010000234.1:0-4231 GCA_964486825.1 uncultured Anaerolineaceae bacterium
CTTAGCAATCTGAATAGCAAAGCTTCCAGTGCCACTCCCAGCCCCATGAATCAAGACCCACTCGCCGGGCTGAACGCGTGCCTTGGTGATAAGGGCGCGCCAGGCCGTCAAGCACGCCAGGGGAAAAGCTGCCGCGTATTCGAACGACAGGGCGATGGGCTTGGGGAAAACATTCTCTGCAGAGATACAAATGTACTCGGCATAAGTCCCGTTATCGGGGCCACCGAGTATTCTGAAGTCAGACGATGGCGTACTTTCGATCCTACCCCAATTCAAAGATGGATAAATGACAACTTCATCATCCACAGCTGGGTGAGCTACAGATGGTCCCACTGCGACCACAATACCGGCGCCATCAGACCCTGGAATGAACGGCATTGCCGCGCGGTATTGTTCCCTGCTCCTGACGAGCAGGTCCCGGCGATTGAGTGCAGCTGCTTTCAACTTAATCAGAACTTGACCAACATCTGGAACAGGCACCGGGACCTGCTCCAAACATAGCTGCTCATGCCCGCCCGGTTCTCGCAGAATAATGGCTTTCATAGCGGTCAACTCAGTTTACCTAACTCCAGCCACGGCACTTGCATTACCTTGGTCAGGCGTTCGTATTCGGCATAGCGCGCCAGGTAGAGCGACGTGTTGGCTGGGATCGGCTCATGAACACGGACAACGGATACAGCCGCCTGAATGGCTTCTGCATAATCACGGTAAACTCCAGCACCAATGCCGGCGGTCAGAGCCGCACCACGCGCTCCAAGCTCGTTCCCATCAGAGACTTCCATCGGTACCTGAACCGTATCGGCAAACATCTGCGACCAAACCGGGCTGCGCGAGCCCCCCCCGGTAAGCCGTGCGGAATTGAATTTGGCTCCAGCCGTTCGTAATTTCTCAATATGACTCAGGTGACCGTATACGACTCCTTCGTACAAGGCGCGCAGCAGATGAGCGCGTGTGTGCCAACCGGCCACGCCATAGAAGCCCGCCCGGGCTGTCGGCTGTACATTCGAACCGTACAGGAATGGGTGGAAGATAATGTTTGTACTGCCTGGTGGCAGGCTTGCGACTTCTTCATTGCATACATCATAAACCGAGATGCCAAGTCGTTTCGCTTCAGCACGCTCGTCGCCGCAGCACTGGGCGACGAACCACTCCAGGTTTGTGGCCGAAGTTGCGCTTGCTTCTGTACTGAGGAACAGTCCCGGGACAGCAAAGAGGGTCGTCATGAATAAATTCGGGTCAACCAACGGATCCTGGGTGATAACCTCGTTAATGCTCCATGTTCCCGCGATGATGCAGGCCTGTCCGGCGTTTACAGCGCCGCTGCCGACGGCGCTCGCATCGATATCAATAATCCCACCAACGACCGGGGTGCCTGCTGCCAACCCAGTCTCGCCTGCCGCCTTGCGGGTGACCTGCCCTACCACCTCAAAGCAATGCTTGAGGGGCGGTAGGGCATCATAGATTTCGGCCAGGTCGTAATGCTCCATCAAGTCTTGCGAATAGGACTCGTTGCGCACATCCATCAAGCTGGATGCGCTCATATCCGTAAAATCGCTCGTGACCTCGCCCGTCAAGAGATACTTAATGTAGTCCTTGCACATCAGGATCGCGCCGATGCGCTCATAGTTTTGCGGTTCGTACTTTTTGATCCAGGCAAGCAGAGCGTTGGGCTGCGCTGGCCAAAACGACTGGATAGTGTAGGGGAAAACCTGGGGATATAAGTTACGTCGATTCCAATCAATGATGACACCGGCGGCACGCGTGTCCATGGACTGAATACCGTTCCGGAGAGGCCGTCCTTGCTTGTCCAACAGGTAGAGGCCATTGCCGTGCCCGGTATTGCCTATTCCGGCAATGTCTTCAGGCCTGATACCAGAGTTGGCAAGCACTTCGCGAATCGCGCTGGCGGTGCTTTGCCACAGCAATTCCATTCCCCGCTCAGTCCACCCGGGGTACGGGTACTCGGTATCGACTTTACAGCTCCCAATTGCGATTTCCTTGCCTTTTAAATCAAAGAGCGCCGCCTTCGATACCGTATTACCATTATCAATGCCCAATAGATACTGACCCATGGTTTGCCTCCGTCAACGACCCTTCTGTATGTAGTGTGGCCTTGCCTTATCCCAGCGCGGCTGTAAATTTGCGCCGATATCCGGTATCTCATACTATTACCTTTATTATTTGTGCTATCCTGCAAAGTTGGGTTCCACCAATCCTTTGATGCCAGTATGAACGTGGAACAGGTCACCGGCCAGGGGATTTTGTTTTCGCTCCTCTTCACTAAAGCCCCACCAGGCGGTCGTTACAAAGAGTTCATCCAGTTCTTTACCCCCAAATGCGAAAGAGATGACATGCTGTACGGGGAAACGAATGCGGCGCTCGATCCGGCCCTCGGGATCATAACGTGTAAGATTCCACCCAGCCCATTGCCCATTCCAGACGAAACCCTGGGCGTCTACAACCAAGCCATCGGGCATTCCCTCGTCATCCGGCACGTTCGCAAAGATGCGGCGATTGCTGGCTGTGCCCGTTAACAGATCATAATCAAGGACAATGATCTGGCGATGCCTCTGATCCGCCACGTAAATCGTTCGTCCATCCGGACTGACCCCAATCCCGTTCGCAGTGGCATAGCCCGTGTCCAGTTCATGGAGCGAGCCGTCTGGATCCAGGCGATATAACGAGCCTTCAGGAGCAAAGGGGTCCTGTAGGTTCACTGTTCCCACCAGCAAACGCCCCTGCCGGTCCACAGCAGCATCGTTGTAGCAAATCTCCGGCCTGTCTGGCTGGGGCGGTCCGACAAGAAGTTTATAATCATTCGTTATCAGGTCCCATTCATATAACCCATCCTGGGCAATGACGATCCATCCCTTCGAATCCCGGCGCGCCAATGCCGTCACAGGCACGCTCACAGGAAAGGTAGTGAACTTTCCTGTTGCTGGCTCAAACCGGTAGATTGGCCCGCCTCCCCAGTCAACCCAGTAGAGGGCATTCTCTGCGGGTTCCCATATGGGGGTTTCTCCCAGCTGATTCTGGGCAGGCAAAAGATGTTTTGGCTCGGACATGGTCTTGCTTCCTTTGTTCAGGTTCTGAACTGATCATAAATCTGGTGGTTAATCGGCTTGAGAACCGGATAAAGCTGTTTGTAGATTTGATACCACTCGGAATATTTGGAGGCTACTATTAGATCTGGTAGGTAGGTTTTGCCTGGCTTGTAAACTTGCTCGAAGGCATCCTGCTCGTTCCGGTATAAGCCTATCCCAATGCCGGCAAGGATGGCAGCGCCAAGTGGCGTGGCTTCTTCCACATCTGGCACATCGATCGGTAGACCGGTGATATCGGCTTTGTTTTGCATCCAGAATGAATTGCGGGTCGCACCTCCCACCACTACGAGTCGCTCCGGGCTGATTCCGAGCCCGGTCTTTAATGCGCTCACGATATCGAGAACCTGATAATCCAACCCCTCGATGATTGCTCGCAAAAGATCACCGCGCTCGACAAAATTGCTCATTCCCACAAAAGCGCCTAAGGAGCGGGCATCGACGACAGGGCAGCCAGCTGCAGACATATGCGGTAGGAACATTACACCCCGCGCCCCGGCTGGCGAGGCGGAGACCTCTCCCATTAGATAATCCCAATCCACCCCGCCCTCTTTTTCCGCCCGCTGCTGGGCCTCAAAGCCATACTCTTTGCGATACCACTCGAGCATATCCGAGGCTACCGCTCCACCCCAGACTGCATAAGTATCGCGCGCGACATGCGTCTCGACTGTCACGCCTAATTTTTGCACTTCTGACGTCAAAACCGGCGCATGGAGAGCAGCCAGGACGATTTCCCAGGTGCCGGTCACATCCAGAACGATGCCGGGCGTAAAAGCGCCCACCGGCAGCGCGCTGCACAAATAATCATGGCCGCCCAACACAACCGGCGTCCCAACTGGCAGTCCCGTTGCATCGGCTGCCCTGGTTGTCACCTCACCCAGCAGCGTGCCGCTGGGGTGCGCCTCACACAGCAGTCGACGGTCGATGCCTGCCTGGGAAAGGATCTCCTCGGACCAGTCACGCTTACGCTGGTCAAATAAGAGTGTGCAGGAGGCCATACTATAGTCGGTCGCCTGGCGGTCACAGAGCATGAAATTCAGAAAATCTTCTATCAGCAACCACTTGTCCGTGCGGGCCAGGATCTCTGGCTCGTGCTCCGCCATCCATAAGAGCCGCAAGGCAGTATTAAA
>CAZAQS010000234.1:4241-7413 GCA_964486825.1 uncultured Anaerolineaceae bacterium
CCATAAGGTGTTGCCGCCAATGGAAAAGGTCTTGTCCACACCGATATTTTTCTTCCACCACTTCAGCTGCGCTTCAGTACGAGGGTCATGCCAACTAATAAAAGGATAAAGCCAGTTGCCATGCTCATCAACGGGTACGCCGTCCATGCCCATACCTGTCACAGCCACAGCTTTGATTTGGTGGGGATTATCCAGTTTGGCAACCGCCTCTTTCATGGCCGCCGCCGCTCCACCCCAAATTTGTTCTGGCTGCCAAACCGTCCAATCCGGGTGGTCTGGATTAGGGTTATAGCGTTCCGTCATTCGGCTCCCGCTCGCAACGACGTTGCCAGCGAGATCATAGATCACACATTTGAGGCTCGTCGATCCCAGGTCAATACCCGCAAGATAATCCATTTATCCTCTCCCAAAAAGCCTGATGACGAAAATTAGAGCGGATACTACCGTCCCTTTCACCTTTAGAGACGTATCCAGGTTTCGAGCAGATGAGCGATATCGTCGAAAATCATATCTGTTTCAATGGCCTCGGCCTCGGCGCGATCCGAGGAACCCGATAACACGCAGATGGTGATGATGCCGGCCCTTTTCCCGCCGAGAATGTCCGTGTCGACTCGGTCTCCGATGGTGGCTGTGGTTTCGGGAGGAGCGCCCATCTGTTCCATAGCCAGCTGGTACATGGTCGGTTCCGGCTTGCCAATAGCTTTTGCCTTTACATCGGAGGCAGCCTCCAGAGCAGCGATCATTGCGCCGGTGCCTGGCACCAGCCCTTCTTCAGACGGCTGGGTTGGATCGAGGTTCGTGGCGATAAAACAGGCGCCGCCGCGGATCAGCAAGGTGGCCCGCTTGAGTTTTTCATAAGTGACTTCCCGATCCATGCTGGCCACAACCAATTGGACGTCTTCATCGGCCAAAACAAAACCTTCGTCAGTCAGGGCCTGCCTGAGCGCCGGCATACCGAAGACATGGGCTCTCGTCCCGGGGGGGTATTCACGCGCCAGGTATCGCGCTGTGGCCTGGCCCGATACCAGGATCTCGTCCGGAGATACCTGCACTCCCATGCTTGCCAGTTTGTCAACGAATTCCTGGGGAGTGCGGCTTGAGTTATTGGTTGCCAGGATAAAGGGGATGGGGCGCTCCCGGAGGAAGGCGATGAACTCGCGCAGGCAGGGCATGGGTTGGTCGTCCAGGTAGAGGACGCCGTCCATATCAATGATGAGGTGCGTAATTTTTGAGAGCAATTGCATAAGCTATATACCAGCGTCGCTTCCCAGGCATTTAACGAGATTTGGACCGTCCCCTCCTTGAACCCAAGTTTCATATGAGCAAGTACGGGTTTTCCAGCGTTGATTTGAGTTCGTCCAGGAAGCGCGCTACGGACACACCGTCAACGATACGATGGTCCGCTGAAACGGTTAGTTGGATCACCGGTTGAAACACAAAGCTATCCGCGTTGCGGACCGGCGTATCCACCATCTTACCGACAGCTAAGATTGCCGATTCTGGTGGATTGATGATGGCAGTAAAGGACTCGATGCCGAACATTCCCAGGTTGGATATGGTAAATGTGCTGCCCGTCATTTCGCCTGGCGTCAGACGCCGGTTCCGGGCTCTTTCCGTCAGGTCAGCCATCGAGGCGACGATCTGGCCCAGGTTCCGGTTCTGCGCTTCGCGGATCACGGGTACGATCAGGCTCTCTTCCACGCTTGTGGCAATGCCCAGGTGGATATCATCCCAAAGAATGATATTGCCATCTGAGAGCGAAGCATTCAGATAAGGGTGACGGGGTAACACGGTGGCGACCGCGCGTGCCAGTATGGCCGTAAAGGACACGCGCTGCCCGGTTTGGGCCTGGATAGGTTCCAATACTCGCCCACGCAAGCGGATCGCTTCGCTCATGTCCACCCGCAAGGACAGGGAAATGTGTGGAGCAGTGAATGCGCTATAGGCCATCCGCTCGGCGATAATCTTGCGCGCCCCGGCTAACGGCACGACCTGCTTCCGGCGGGCATCCGGTAGCGGCAGAGGTGCGTGCTTGCCGTTGGGAGCTGGGATGGCTGGGGACTCCGGTGCTGCTGCCAGTCGGGCATCCGGCGCCTTCAGCTGCCTGTCGGGCGGCTGTGATTCCTGGAACGCCAGCACGTCTGCTTTGTGGATCCGGCCCCGCGGCCCGCGGCCCTCTATCTGCGCCAGGTCGATGTGCAGCTCCTGCGCCATGCGCCGCGCTACCGGTGTGACCCGCACCTTACCCGTCCCGGCGGCTTTAGGCACGGCGATTTCCGCCTGCACCGCTGAGGCGGCCTCAATAGCCGAGGCAGACTCGCCTGCTGAGGGAGCGGAGACCGTGGCGACCGGTTGGGGCGCTCCCCTTACCGGCAGCTGCTCCCCAGGGGCAAGGAGATAGGCGATCACTTCGGTGACCGGGATGACATCCTCAGGTTTGGCACTGACGCCGGACAGGATGCCGTCTCCTGGCGATTCAACCTCAATCGCAGCTTTATCCGTGGTGATAACAAAGAGGGGATCTCCCTTGCTGACGGTCTCACCTTCCTGCTTAAGCCATTCTACAAAGGTGCCCGTCTCCATCACCATGTCCACTTTTGGGATAATCACTTCGGTTGCCATGCCTACCTTCCTTCCTGGGCCAGCGTCCGGGCCGCGGCGGCGATATCCTCGACCTGGGGTACTGCGGCCTGTTCGAGCGTCCGGTTGTATGGGATCGGGACATCCCGCCCCGCCAGGCGGCGAATGGGGGCATCCAGGTAGTCGAAGGCATCGCTCGCGGCAATCATCGCAGCCAGCTCACCGCCAAAGCCGCCGGTCAGGGGGGCCTCGTGGACGATCAGCGCCCGGCCCGTCCTGGACACCGACCGGACGATCGTGTCCTTGTCGAGCGGTTTCAGGCAGCGAGGGTCGACCACTTCGACCTCAATCCCTTCGGCTGCCAGCTTATCGGCAGCTTCCAGGGCGCGCGGCACCATGATCGAGTAGGCTATGATTGTCAGGTCACGTCCTTCACGCTTGACCTCGCCCGATTGGAGGGGAATGCAGTAGGTCTCTTCCGGCACCGATCCCTTGGTCCGGTAGAGCAGTTTGTGCTCCATGAATAAGACCGGGTTGTTGTCCCGGATGGCAGCTACGAGCAGCCCCTTAGCGTCGTACGGGCTGGAAGGCG
>CAZAQS010000235.1:0-1605 GCA_964486825.1 uncultured Anaerolineaceae bacterium
GATGGGTCCGTACTCGAATGAGTGAGGCTGGCTTTTATTGAACCCCGTCGTCTACACGGCGGGATTTTGTTTTTGAAGGGTCTTCATCCCCTTCTGGCCCTGCTAGCCTAACCTGGGTGGCACCGCGGGAAACCCTCTCCCGTCCCTATGGACAGGAGAGGGTTTATTAATTAACAGCCAGGCCGGTAAGTAGCGGATAAAAAGGAGAGGTCGAAATGCTTAAACCCTATATCTCGAAAGCCATGCAGCACAAGCATCTCAGCCAGACAGAGGCTGAGGCTGCCATGCACCTGATCATGACCGGGCAAGCCACCCCGGCTCAAATCGGCGGGTACCTGGTAGCCTTGCGAATGAAAGGTGAGACTGTAGATGAAATTACAGGCAGCGCACGCGCCATGCGGAAGCAGGCTACCCACGTAACGGGGCATAACTACCAACAGCTTTTCGATACAGCCGGTACAGGCGGGGATGGAGCCCATACCTTCAATATCTCCACCGCGGCGGCCTTTGTCCTGGCAGGAACTGGGCGTAAAGTAGCCAAGCACGGCAACCGGGCTGCCTCCTCGCAATGCGGCAGCGCGGATGTCCTGAGTGCCCTGAGGGTCAACCTGAACCTGAACAGCGAACAGGTCAGCGCCTGTATACACCAGGTTGGGATTGGCTTTCTCTTTGCCCCCTCCTTCCATCCTGCCATGAAACACGCTATCGGGCCACGACGAGAGCTTGGACAGCGCACAATCTTCAATTTATTGGGCCCTCTCACCAACCCGGCCGGCGCTACACATCAGTTGATCGGTGTATATGATGCTGGCTTAACGGAGCCCCTGGCTGAAGTGCTGGGAGCTTTGGGCGGGCAAGCCGCATACGTGGTACATGGGTACGGAGGCCTGGACGAGCTGACCACGAACGGGCCCAACCGGGTCAGCCGGTTGCGGGATGGGCGTGTAACCACCTTCGAGCTGGAACCTGCCGGTCTCGGCCTGCGACGCGCTTCGAAAGAAGATTTGGCAGGCGGTGATGCACAAGTGAATGCACGCATGCTACGCGCTCTGCTGGCGGGTCAGGACGACAGCCCGCGCCGGGATGTGGTGCTATTGAATGCCGCCGCAGCTTTAGCCACTGAAGATGATAATTTTTCGTCAGCCATGGAAGAAGCGACTCTTTCTCTGGAGAGTGGAGCAGCCCTGGCTAAATTAGATGCGCTGGTCGGATTGAGCCAGCAAATGGCAGCTTGAAGCGATGAACATCCTCGATGAAATCTTTTCCAACAAGCGCCGGGAAGTGGAACGTCAGAAACAGCTCATATCGCTCCAAGGACTCCAGGCGCAAATCGAGCACCTCGGCTCGCCACTGGATTTTATTGGCGCCTTGCGCAAGGCGGGCAATGGATCTCCCACTCCGCATCCAGCCCTCATCGCTGAAGTGAAATGCGCTTCCCCATCCCGTGGCCTGTTGGCGCCCAATTTCGACCCGCCAGGCCTGGCCAGGATATATGCCGAAAACGGGGCCGCAGCCATCAGCGTGTTGACAGATGAAAGTTATTTCAAGGGCCACCTTGACCACCTGCGCCAGGTTGCCATTGAGGTAAAGGAAACCCGGCTTACA
>CAZAQS010000235.1:1615-7384 GCA_964486825.1 uncultured Anaerolineaceae bacterium
CGTCTTGAGAAAAGATTTCATTTTCGATCCCTACCAGGTCTATGAAGCTCGCTGTGCGGGCGCCGATGCAATCTTGCTGATCGTCGCAGCCCTGGAGCCGACTATTCTTTTCCAATTACATGCCCTGGCGCAGCAACTGGGGATAGCGCCCTTGATCGAGGTTCACAATCGAGACGAGCTGGAAATCGCCCTGGATTGCCGGCCCCTCCTGGTAGGCATCAACAACCGCGACCTGAAGGATTTTACTGTTGATCTGGAGACGACTCTCCGCCTGCAGGCTCTGATCCCAGACACGGTGTGCGTGGTTTCCGAGTCAGGCATCCATACGCCCGGCGATGTTCGTATGCTGGCTTCCGCTGGTGTGGATGCAATCCTGGTCGGTGAAGCCCTGGTTACAGCTCCAGACATCTCGGCTCAAGTACGCTCTTTAGCCCAGCTTCCGCTCATTCAACCATGAAGGTCAAAATTTGTGGGATCACTCGTTTTGAAGATGCACGGGTAGCCGTCGAAGCCGGAGCCGATCTGCTGGGATTTAATTTTTACGCCAAAAGCTCCCGCTATATCAACCCCGTATCGGCCGCCCGGTTGATAACTGACATTCGAACAGGCTGCGCTCCAGTGCTGATCGTGGGCGTATTCGTCAATTCTTCCTTCGATGAGATTCTCACGATCATGGATACGTGTTCGATCGACCTGGCCCAGCTAAGCGGCGACGAGCCTCCGGAGACACTGGAGGCCTTGAACGGCCGGGCTTTCAAAGCTCTCCGCCTAAAGGACGAGCTGGATATGGCCCAGTTGCTCGCTCGCTACCGGTCTTCAATGGGCTCGCCAGCATACCTGGTCGATTCGTACCGTCCAGGTGAATACGGGGGCACGGGCCAACCCGCTGAATGGAGCCTGGCCCGTTCTTTGGCAGAATCCAATCCTGTATTGCTGGCCGGAGGCCTGACCCCCGAGAACGTAGCGGAAGCGATCCAACAGGTGGGTCCCTGGGGAGTCGACGTTGCCTCAGGGGTAGAAGGTTCTCCTGGCTGTAAAGACCCGGCCCGGATGGCTGCCTTTATCAATACGGCCAAGATAACAAGCATTGAGTAGAAGGAGAGGTAATTCAATGATTCAAACGAAAACCCCATTTCTTAGCAGCTATCCATTGACAGCCAAGTTCGGACCCTATGGAGGGCAGTTCGTTCCTGAAACCCTCATGCCGGCCCTGGCTGAGCTTGAATCTGCATACCGGTCTCTCAGGATAGAGCCTGCCTTCCAGGACCGTTTTTCAGAGCTGCTGCACACTTACGTGGGGCGACCCACCCCGCTTTCTCATGCCCGTCGCTTGAGCCAAAGACTGGGGGGCGCACAGATCTATTTGAAGCGTGAGGATCTGGCCCATTCAGGCGCCCATAAGATCAACAATGCTTTGGGCCAGGCCTTGCTGGCCGAGCACATGGGCAAGAGTCGTATCATAGCCGAGACGGGTGCGGGACAGCATGGAGTTGCCGCCGCCACCGTTGCAGCATTGCTCGGGTTGGAATGCATCGTTTATATGGGTACGGTAGATATGGCCCGCCAACAACCCAACGTGCTGCGCATGCGCCTGCTTGGGGCTGAAGTCCGCCCGGTTGACAGTGGCAGCCAGACTCTGAAAGATGCAATCAACGAGGCGATCCGAGATTGGGTTACGAACGTTCGGGATACCCATTACCTGATCGGCTCGGCCTTGGGTCCGCACCCCTACCCGGGAATCGTGCGCGACTTTCAAGCAGTCATCGGTCAAGAAGCCCGCCAGCAGATCTTGGAGCAGGCCGGGCGCCTGCCGGATGCCTGCATTGCCTGCGTGGGCGGGGGCTCGAACGCCATCGGCTTGTTCAGCGCATTCATCGATGATTCAGGAGTACAGCTCATCGGTGTGGAAGCCGGGGGCGAAGGCCTGGAAAGCGGTCGCCACGCAGCCCGGTTTGGGGGCAATGGGGATCACGCGAATGCGGGTCGACCGGGTACTCTGCATGGCACATACACGTACGTGTTACAAGACCCTGACGGACAGATCGCAGCCACTCACTCCATCTCTGCGGGCCTGGATTACCCGGCAGTGGGCCCTGAGCATGCTCACCTGAGAGAGACCGGGCGGGCTGAATATACATGGGTGAAAGATCAAGAGGCCTTGGAAGCCTTTCAGGTCCTGGCTCGGGTCGAAGGAATCCTGCCGGCGCTCGAATCTTCTCACGCATTGGCCGAATCGATCCGCCGTGCGCCGGAGATGCAGCCAGAGCAGATCCTGATAGTCAATTTATCCGGGCGTGGAGATAAGGATCTCGACACCGTTGTGAATGCCCTGGAGGAGCGCGTGCCATGAGCGGTTTGGAACATATCTCAAGTACTTTCAATGCAACTCGAATCGAAGGTCGCCCGGCGCTGATGCCGTATTTCACCCTGGGCTACCCTACCCAGGCCGCTTCAATGCAAATCATTAGCGCCATCGCTCGAGCTGGAGCAGACCTGATCGAGCTGGGCATTCCTTTTTCAGACCCACTTGCGGATGGGCCTACCATCCAACACTCTACACAGGTCGCCCTGGAGAACGGTACGAGCGTCCGGCGCTGCCTGGAGATGACCGCCCAACTACGCAGGGGTGGCGTCTCTCAACCCTTGCTGCTGATGGGATATTACAACCCGCTCTTATCTTATGGCCTGGGTCGTTTCGTTGCGGATGCAAGTCTGGCAGGCGCAGATGGACTGATCGTGCCAGACTTGCCGCCAGAGGAGGCCGGCGAGCTGGAAAGGCATTGCCGGGCGCACCAGTTCGCCATGGTTTTCCTGGTCGCACCCACATCGACGCCTGAGCGCATCTCGCTGGTTGCCGCTCACTCCACTGGTTTTCTCTACCTGGTCTCCCTGGCAGGCGTTACCGGCGCACGCGAACAGCTCTCCTCGAACCTGGATGAGTTTATCGAGCGCGTGCGTGCAGTTACATCCCTTCCCCTGGCAGTTGGATTTGGCATCTCGACTCCCAGGCAGGCCAGGCAGGCCGGCGGGCTGGCTGAAGGTGTGATCGTCGGGTCAGCCCTGATCCATGCAGCCGGGCAGAGCGAACGGCCCGAACAGGCAAGCGGGGCTTTTGTAGGGGAGATCAAAGAGGCGCTTACCCAGGCGAGAAGGAAGGTTTCAGGATAAGTTCTGCGCCCATCGGCATAAAGATATATCTGAAAGGATCGATACATGACAGATTTATTTGGAACGAAACATTCAGGTGAATTATCACTCGCGGTGCGTGAGCTGCCCGCGGACCTGGAAACGCCTGTTTCGGTGTATTTAAAACTGGCAGGGAAAGGTCCCTCTTTTCTGTTAGAGAGCGTCACCGGTGGTGAGCAGGTAGCGCGCTACTCCTTCATTGGTGTTCACCCGCGCCGGGCTTTCGTTTTCCGAGGGCAGCAAATGATCGTGGAAACCCTGTTCGGACCAACCTCGGAGCAAGATTATCACATGGAAAGCGAAGCGGGACCCTTCGAGGTATTGCGCCAGGTGATCCGGGAAGGCAGCAGCGCTGGCGCCGGCCCGCAGCCGGGTCTGCCGCGTTTCTCCGGCGGCCTGGTAGGGTACCTGGGCTATGAGACGGTGCGTTTTATCGAGCCCACTGTTCCACTGGTTCCCCCCTTGGATATGCCCGAATCGATTTTTTTGGAAGCCGATACGCTGGTAGCCTTTGACCATGCTGTAAACCGCATGATCCTTATATCAAGGGGGCCGGACGCAGAAGCCCGATTGAACGAGATGGAGCATATGCTAAACCAGGGGTTAGAAGCACCTCTAAACGGAATAAATGGCGGGCAAAATGGAAAGCAGCCGGCCCTTCATTCCAATATGAGCCGCGAGCAATTTATAGATGCGGTGGTAAAGGCCAAGGAGCATATCCTGTCCGGCGACATCTTCCAGGCCGTGCTATCGCAGCGTCTGAGCCGTGAAACAAATGCCAGTCCTTTATCCATTTACCGCTCTTTGCGGCGTCTCAACCCATCGCCCTATATGTACTTTTTTGATTTTACCGGCCTGAACTGCGTTGGCCCCGAGCCCCTGTTTATCATCGGCGCCTCCCCTGAGATGCATGCACGCCTGGAAGGCCGCACAGCGACCATGCGGCCTATCGCCGGGACGCGCCGGCGCGGCGCTTCTGAGGACGAAGACCAGGCTTTGGAAGCAGATCTGCTTGCCGATCCAAAGGAACGCGCCGAACATACGATGCTCGTTGACCTGGCCCGCAATGACCTGGGCCGGGTTTGTAGGTACGGCAGTCTGAGTATCCCGGTAAAAATGTCCGTGGAGTACTATTCCCACGTGATGCATATCGTTTCGCAGGTCGAAGGGGAGCTACGACCCGAACTGGACGCATTCGATCTGATGGGAGCCACCTTCCCAGCCGGGACGGTGAGCGGGGCGCCCAAAGTACGCGCCATGCAGATCATCCAAGACCTGGAAAGCCAGCCACGCGGCCCCTACGCGGGTGCAGTAGGCTATTTCTCCTATGATGGATCTATGGATACCTGCATCACGATTCGCACCCTGCTGATGCAGGGAAAGATGGTTAGCGTACAGGCAGGAGCTGGCATTGTGGCCGATTCGAGCCCTGAGAACGAATTCCAGGAGACTCTGAATAAAGCCAGGGCGCTTATCATGGCGGTTGAAAAAGCGGAAGGTGGATGATCAGGAGGCTCAATGATCGCAGTAATTGATAATTACGACTCGTTTACATACAACCTGGTACAGTATCTGGGTGAGCTGGGAGCTCAGGTCGAGGTATTCCGCAATGACAAGATCACGTTGCAAGATCTGGAGCAGGCCGCCCCCAGCCATGTGGTCATCTCCCCAGGGCCGGGTGATCCATCGGAGGCAGGGATTTCCAATGACGTCATCCAGGAAATGGGGAGATACACCCCAATCCTCGGCGTTTGCCTGGGGCAGCAATGCATTGGGCATGTGTTCGGTGGCCAGGTGGTGCGGGCCAAATCCCTGATGCATGGCAAGTCGTCCCAAATCTATCATTACGGGGATCGGCTTTTCACGGGGCTTCCCAGCCCATTTACAGCCGGGCGCTACCATTCGCTCATTGTGGCCGAGCCGGTGCCGGATTGTTTGCAAGTGACCGCTTTTTCACGAGAAGGTGAGCTGATGGGAATCCGGCACCGTTCATACCCGATTCACGGTGTCCAATTCCACCCGGAATCGATCCTTACCCAGAAGGGTAAGGTAATCTTGCAGAATTTCCTTGTGGGGCAATAAACGCTCACCAACCTCTGGGGCTGATCCAAGGACGGGATGCATTCAAACCTTTTTCAAGGCTGTATCCTGTTCACGGAGACCAGAGTCAGGTTGAGGGCCTGGATCTTGGCGAGCAGGCCGAATAGCGCGGCCTGGTCGGTTACCGGCCCGCTGAGCGTCGTCTCGCCAGCCGGGCCGGCCTGGATCGCCAGCCCTTCGAACCAGTCGGACCAGCGATCCGCCAGATGACCTTCGACACGGATTTCATAGATGCCTGGTTTTTCCATATAAAAAACCTACCCTAGCAGCGGGCGAAGGCTCTCGGCCCAGCTACGGATGGCCTCCCAGTCCCGGTGGTCGCCTTCCGCCCAGATGCCCATCCTGACGCTCATCCGAAACTTCAACCGGTCGCCAAACGAGGGGATTTTGCCAGTATCCAACGATCCGGCAAATAAGCCGACGCTCACAGGCCGCGTCAAGGCGCGCACCGCCGGCCTCGACGAGGCGGCGGTGACGGACTAC
>CAZAQS010000236.1:0-7359 GCA_964486825.1 uncultured Anaerolineaceae bacterium
TTTCATCTCGTGATCGCTACCCGTTCTGACCCCCCGCTTCCTTTAGCCCTTTTGCGAGCGCGAGGCCAGACGGTTGAGCTCCGGGCTGCTGATCTTCGCTTTACCAGGCCTGAGACAGCTCAGTTCCTGAACGACGTTATGGGCCTGCAGATGGACGCCGGGTTAGTCGCGGCGCTCGAAGAGCGCACGGAGGGCTGGATTGCCGGGTTGCAGATGGCGGCTCTCTCCATGCGTGATCGCGAAGACGTCCTCGGGTTTATCGAAGGCTTCTCAGGCACCAACCGTCATATTCTGGACTACCTGTTGGAGGAGGTGCTTGCTCGCGAGCCGGAAGAGGTCCAGGCCTTTCTCCTGCAAACCGCGGTCCTCTCCCGGCTCGCCGGGTCTCTTTGCGACGCTGTGACCGGCGTTTCAGGCGGGCAAGAGATGCTCGAGACGCTGGAGAGGCGCAACCTCTTTGTTGTGCCCCTGGATGATGAGCGGCACTGGTACCGCTATCACCACCTGTTCGCCGATCTGCTCAGGGCCCGTCTGCACCAGGCCGAACCCGCATTAGTCCCCCACCTGCATATTCGGGCTTCCGGCTGGTTGGAGCAGAAAGGCTTCATCACCGAGGCAATTAACCAGCTCTTCGCTGCTAGTGAGATGGACAAGGCAGCCGACCTGATCGAGCGCTATGGACCGGCGCGTTTGGCAGACAGCAACCCCTCGGTATTGCAGATGTCGGACAACCTGCCTCGTGAATTGCTCCTTGCCCGGCCCAAATTGGGCATCTACCTGGCCTGGCTTTTCATCATCCAGAGTCACATCGATAAGGCTGTCCCGTTACTGAAAGACCTTGAGCAGCAGCTTACCGATGCAGATTCCGGTAATGGATTACGATGGTTGCAGTCGATTATCGCCACAGCGCTGGGTTTTCTTTCCCCACTGCCTGGTGATTCTGGTTTTTATCCCCTACCTGATTACGAGCTATTGGACGAGATCCCTGCCGAGGAGTTGAACCTGCGTAACGCAGTGGATTACCTGTACGGGATGGCTTTGGCAAGGCGAGGGGAAATCTTACGCGCTGTGGAGGTCTCGATCAAGTGTATCCAGAGGGAGAAGCAGCCCCCTGGGTCGCTGGCTATCCCCACGCTTGCCCCCTTCCTGTCCCGTGTATACCTGATGCTAGGTCGTTTACACGCCGCCGCCTCCCTGTGCCGTGAATACCTGGATCCCATCCGGGAGAGAGGCATCCAATTCATATATACCGCCGGCAGCATGCAGATCGACCTGGGGGAGGTGCTGTACGAATGGAATTGCCTGGAAGAGGCCGAGCAGCATATCCGAGATGGCCTCAAAACCGCTGCCCCCTGGCAGAATATCATGACGGACAGCTTTGGATGGATAGCCCTGACCCGCGTTCTTCAGGCGAAGGAGGACTATGCCGGGGCGATGCAGATCGTAGAGAAATTTGAGAAAAGAATGCAACGACATTTTCGAACGCCGCGTGAATTCGATGAGGATTTACAGACCCTTCGAGTTCGCACCCAGTTAGCCAGCGGGGACCTCCAAAATCCTTCCCATTGGGCCGATCAGGTTCATCTCAGCGAGGATTTCCTCCTCCATAAGGAAAATTACCGGCTTACCCTGGCCCGCATCCGCCTGGCTCAAGGCAGGTACGCCGAAGTTGAAAAATTACTTGCCGGCGTGGAGCCCCTGATGGCGGCTGGCAGCCGGGTAACAAAAAAATTGGAATCCAATTTGCTTCTGGCTACTGCAGTCGCTGAACAGCAGCGCCTGCCAGAAGCCCTGGGATTAATTGAAGATTGTCTTGCTCTGGCCGAGCCAGAAGGGTATCTGCGGGTCTTCTTGGATGTAGGGGAACCGGCCCGAAAACTCTTGTCTGCCTATCTAAGGTCGAATACCCCCGCTCATAAACTTTACGCTCAGAAAGTTTTGGATACGTTTTCACCAATAATAACATCTGATCATCAGCCAGTTGGGTTGGTTGAACCGCTTTCAGGGCGCGAGCTGGAAGTGCTCCATCTCATGGCCCTGGGCAGAACCAACCAGGACATCGCCCGGCAGCTCGTTGTTGCCCCAGGCACCGTAAAAGCCCACGCTGCCAGTATCTATCGTAAGCTGGACGTCGCCAACCGGACCGAGGCGGTGGCGCGCGCCCGGCAGCTGGATATCCTTCCCTAACCCCCTTTCATCCTGCAAATAACCCCACGAATATCCCGTTTGGCAGATGCGTGGCGTCTCGCCGCGGCCTATACTCTGTTTAATGCCGTTTGTAACGGTCTTTTTGCAGTCGTTTTTTATGATTGAGGTACGAATTAGGAGGGCCGATATGCAAGATTACTACGAGATCAAAATCAAGGGCCATTTGGATCCACGCTGGTCGAATTGGTTTGCAGGCTTGAAGTTAGCGCACCTGGAAGGAGACGCGACCCTTCTTTACGGCCCGCTGCCCGACCAGGCCGCTCTCCACGGTCTGCTCGAGCGCATCCGCGATCTCAATTTGACCTTGATCTCAGTTACCTGCGGCGGTCCACCCACCCAGCATTCCGGCAAGGAATAACGGGAAGCGCTTCCTAGCGCTGATGGATTGAAAAAAGTGTTTATCGTTGTTTGTAACGCTGCTCTTAACGCTTCTGTAATGCAAGTCATGTATTCTTGGGATGAAATTAAATAAAAGAAAGGAAACAACCATGAAAACCGAACGTACGCTACCCTCAGAAAAGACTATCGCTTGCGAAACCTGCTCCATGCGGAAAAAGTCTGAAGCCAATCCCAAAAGCTTGATGGCGCGAGTATGGCGCTGGCATACAGGCTGGTGCCCCGGCTGGAAAGCTTACCTGGCGCATCTGGCGGTACAGAGGTCCGCCGGATCCCAGGCATGAAGCCGTAGAATGACCTTAAGGACACGCGAAAATGAACACCCAAATAAACAACCAAAAACGCATCCTTGCTGCCGCACTCTTACTGGCCCTGGTTACCCTGGCCTGCGGCATCCATGCCAACCTGCCTGTTACCCATATCATAACTGGACCCACCCAATCAGTTGATATCCAGGTCCCCATGCCCGAAGAACCGTCGACCGGCGTGGGGCTTAACCTGGAGTTCCTGGCAGGCGACCTAAATCTTGCTCCGGGAGCGGCTTTTGGATCCAGTGGATATCTCGCCTCTGGCACAGCTATCTTCAATGCTGCTGATTTAGAGCCAATTGTCGAAGCCGCTGGGTCTGCATACACTCTGCGCTCAGGCGACCTGAAGATCGAAGGCATTCCGAATTTTCAGGACGACCTTAAAAACGAGTGGGATTTGAAGCTCGCCGATACGCCGATGAGCCTGAGTATTAATGCAGGCGCTTACAACGGCAGCTTTGAGCTGGGCGGGCTTTCATTGGAAAAGCTGGCTATATCAGAGGTAGGCTCCGACCTCACAGGTACGTTCTCCGAACCGAACCATGTTGAAATGTCATCCTTCACATTCTCCACAGGGGGCTCCAGCGTGGTGCTTAAAGGCCTGGCGAACGCGAATTTCGAGCAAATGACCTTTGATTCTGGGGCAGGCGATTACACATTGAGCTTTGACGGCGATTTGCGGCGTGATGCCAGCGTGACGATCGAATCGGGTGTCAGCACTGTGAATATCATCGTTCCAGAGGGTGTCAATGCTCAGACCACCTTTGTTGGCGGCCTTACGGCTATAAACATTGAAAGAGGATGGGAGCAGAATGGCGAAGTATATACACATTCAGGCAGCGGCCCAACCATCGACATCACGGTAGAGATGGGAATAGGGACTTTAAATTTGAAGACTGAGTAATTGACCTGAGTGGTTCAGCTACTCAAAGTATTCATTAGGAAAGGAAGAAACAGGTGTGATTATGGCTAAAAACGTGCTTACAGATCAACTTTCGGAGCCTCTCAACGGCGCCACGACTGCCAGGGTCGATATCCATGCCGGCGACGGCAATCTGACGATCGACCGCCTTACGGGCAGCCAGCAGTTGCTGGCTACCGGCACGCTGCAGTATTTCGAGAAACAGGGCCCTCCCACCAGGACTATGGTTTCGAAAGACGGGCAGGCTACCCTCGCGCTGGTAGGGGGCGATGCTGGACGGCCCTGGTTCCGTTTCCCATGGTCGGCTTGCAACGGAGCTACCGAGTGGCAGATCCATCTCAATCCCACGGCCTCGTCTGACATAACAGCCCACAGCAATGGCGGCAACGTGAAGCTGAACCTGTCCAGCATGGCCGTCACCCGCCTCTCGGCCGAAACCGGCGGGGGCAACATGGACTTGGTTCTGCCCGACAACGCCGTTGACCTTAGTGTGACTGCCAGGACGGGCGCGGGCAATGTGACCGTCGAGATCGGTAGCGGCCTCACAGGTAGCAACATCCTCAACGCCAATAGCGGCGCGGGTAACGTGGTCGTGCGCATCCCAGGCGATCTCGCAGCTCGCATTCACGCCACAACCGGGCTGGGCAAAGCGATTGTCGACCCGCGCTTCAGCAAAACAGGCGACAACCACTACCAGTCGCCCGACTTCGATGATGCCGCCCATAAGATCGAGATTACCGTAAAAAGCGGCGCGGGCAACGTAAGCGTCATCATCAGGTAGATCTAAGGCGGCAGTCATTGGACAAAATGGAGACCGGTCATGATAAACATCTTAGGAAAGCAAAACGGAATGAATATCGTCGGGCAGGGCGGCAAAATCATCCTTTTTGTGCTGCCGTCTTTGATTGCAGCCATATTGGTCCATATATATTTACCCCAAATGGCAGCCTTGCCCGACAGCATCAGTTTCATCAGGCCAGTGGGATATTTATTCCTGCTTCCTGGACTGATCCTGTGGGGGACGGCGGTTATCCAATTACTGGTGGGCTTTTCTAAAGGAAAACTGGTAACCACCGGCGCGTACGGGGTTGCCCGCAATCCCATCTACTCCAGTGCGACTTTCTTCATCCTTCCTGCTGTCGCACTGATGACGTTGACCTGGGTCTATATTGTTGTTTCGGTCTTCTTATTTGCCGGTGTCATGATTTTCATCCGGGAAGAGGAGCTGCAACTCACCAGGGCTTTTGGCAAGCAGTATGAAGATTATCTGGCCAGGGTTGACCGGCTGGTTCCATATTTAAAAACCATTCGGCGACTTTCGTGATTGGGATGCGATCGTCAACTGGACGACTAAGGTAGCAGAAGAGTTGAAGGACGCCGAATCCCTTCGGAGAAACTGATGGAAATCCCTCGCCACTGGAGATTGAAAGCCCAACGCCTCCGCCTGGAAGGCTCTGGTTGCCCGATCTGCTACCAGGTCGCCTTCCCGCCTCGCCCGGTTTGCCCTCATTGCACCCCTCACCCGGTACGAATCACCGGCTGCGGACTCTCAGGATTACCGGTATCGATAGCTCTACCGGCCTCGAATCGCATAGTAGATAACGTTTCATTGAACTTAGGATAAGGTGAATCAAATGATTACAAGTCCTGCCTCGTCGATCACCAGAGCTGCCAGCAAACAGACCTACTACACCATCCGGTACCTGGTAGACCGCCCCCAAGTCGAACAAGCCTATAGAGCTTATGCCTACTTCCGCTGGGTGGACGATGTCCTCGACGCACCCTCGGATTCAGGGTCAATGCTGAGCGAAGCCGAATCATCTGAACGAAGAGCTTTCCTTAAAAGGCAGAAAGCTCTACTTGGAAAATGTATTCGGGGTGAGGCGCCGCGTAATATTAACGTCCAGGAAGAAATGTTGGTCGAGCTGGTCAAGAGCGACACTGGACAGAATAGCGCTCTGCACGCTTACCTGCGCAACATGATGCTGGTGATGGATTTTGACGTCAGGCGCCGCGGCAGGTTGGTCTCGCAAGTCGAGTTGAACGAGTATACGCGCTGGCTGGCGATTGCGGTAACCGAAGCCATGCATTATTACATCGGCCAAGGTGCTTTTGCGCCTCGCGATAGAACGCGTAATCTGGCTGTTTCTGCCGCCCATATCACGCATATGCTCAGAGATACCTTCGATGATATGCGGGACGGTTACTACAATATCCCCCGAGAGGTACTCGATGCTAATCACATCGGGGCGCAGGATGTACACAGCGAGGCGTATCGCGCCTGGGTGAAGAGCCGGGTACAGCTGGCGCGCGAGTATTTCGAAGCAGGCAAGTTTTATTTCAGGCGTGTCCAGAACCAGCGTCACCGCCTGGCTGGCTTTGCCTATATGGCGCGTTTCGAATGGCTGCTGGACACGATTGAAAGAGAAGGCTATGTCCTGCGCCCACAATATAATGAAAGAAAAAGCATAGGAACTGGACTGAGAATGAGCTGGCTTACACTTTCATCCCTGCTTAGCTTGCATGGGGAGGGAACTGTGTCACAGCCGGTCGCCTCTCAACGGCAAGGTAAGCTATGAAACCAAAATCCGTGATTGTTATCGGTGCTGGCATAGGTGGGATCACCGCGGCTACCCATCTTGCCAGGGCTGGGCTGCATGTCACAGTATTGGAAAAAAACGCAAACCCCGGTGGGCGCTGCGACAGGTTTAGTCGCCAGGGTCATCATTTTGACACTGGACCCACGCTTTTTGTCATGCCCCTGTTGTACGAAGCAGAATTTCGCGCTTTGGGAACATCCATGCACGAACAGCTCGATTTGCAGCGGGTAGACCCAACCTATCATCTGGTCTTCGATAACGGCAGCCAGCTTGCGCTCACTTCCGATATGAAATCCATGCAGGAGCAATTGGAAACCATCCAGCCGGGAAGCTTCCGGGGGCTTCTGCGTTACTTGCAGGAAGGTGACCAGCACTACCAGCTGGTTTTGGACAAACTGGTCAACCGCAATTTCCGCCGAGCCTCCGATTTCATCAACATCCAGAATCTGGCTCTGATCTTTCGTCTCAAGCCGCTCATCAACCATTATCGCAACATGTCCGCCTACTTTGATGAACCGCGTTTGAAAAGCGCCTTTACCTTTCAGGATATTTACACGGGGTTGAGCCCGTTTGAAGCGCCAGCCACTTTTTCGATGATGCCCTACACGGAACTGGCGCATGGCGTCTGGTATCCAATAGGCGGCATGTATAGCATTGTAGAGACCCTGATGGATCTTGCCCGCCAGGCTGGCGTGGAGTTCATCTTTAATACAACTGTGGAGCAGATTGATACAAACTCGAACCACGCCCGGGGCGTTCGCCTGGATGGTGGCTCTCGCCTGCAGGCGGATGTCCTGCTTGCCAATGCGGATCTGCCCTACGTGTACCAGCGCTTGCTCCCACAGGACGGGATGGCTAAGGCGCTCGCCCGTAAGCGCTTCTCATGTTCGGCGATCAGTTTCTTCTGGGGGGTGGACAAGACTTA
>CAZAQS010000237.1:0-6240 GCA_964486825.1 uncultured Anaerolineaceae bacterium
ATTTAGTATATTTGATGGAGCATTATTGATGTTGTCGATATTATATCTCCAATTTATAAATTTATCACTTTACTCCTTAACCTTGTGGCGCGTTTCGAAAATCCATGTTACATTTTCTTTATATAAATGCCATACGAAAACGAATCCTCGCCTGGAGGCCTGCAATACCCATGAAAAGATCCAGACGCGCCAGCAGCCGTTCTCTGTCACCCAACCAATGGACTTTACTCCTTTTGTTCCTGATTATCCTTGCTTTAGTCGCTCTGATCGCCCTCAGTTGGATCAACAGGCCATCAGCTACCACCCCGGGGTATATCTCCGAAACGAGCACCCCGACGACTACCCCCAACCCGACTTCTACTCCCAGGCCGACAGCCATCCCTCCCAGGGCTACTACACCTACGCCTCCTCCCAGCCCTACACCAGCAGTATTCTATCCGGCATTTACCGTCTCGGATTGTCGTTTTACAGTGCCCAGGGGTGCTTCAATTACTTGTGGAGTAGTTCCAGTACCAGAGGACCGGGAAATATACCCTGGCAGAACCGTACGCTTGGAGGTAGCCATCTTCCACAGCCCGAGTCAACCATCCCCTGAGGAGCCGGTGCTTTACCTTCATGATGGTCCGGTAGGCAGCGCCATCCATTGGGCGGCGATTAACTATGACAATTTTATACTCCCCATCACAGAGAAACGTGACCTGATCGTATTTGATCTGCGAGGCAGTGGGCTTTCCTTGCCGAACCTGGATTGTCCAGAGGTCACGACGGTGCAGAGACTCGACCAACGCGGCAGCCTGGCTAGCGAACAAAAGCCAAATACCTACTCCGCTGCTTTAGCTACTTGCCGAGAACGGCTGGCCAGCTATGGAATCGACGCATCTAAATACACGACGGAAGCCAGCGCCAACGATGCTCATGATGTCATCCGTGCTCTTGGATTGGAAAAAGTCAACCTGTTCAGCGTATCCTATGGATCTCGCCTGGCACAAATAATCTTGCGCGAATACCCTCAAGACATCCGTAGTGCAATATTCGATTCGCCCTTACCCCTGGAGGTAAATTTATATAAAGAAGTAGCAGCGCACTATGACCAGGCTCTCGACGCATTGTTTACTCACTGCGAAACTGACCCTATATGCGACTCTACTTATCCGGACCTCGATTCAGTATACGAACGCCTTCTCGCCGAACTCGATTCGGAGCCTATTCAGATCACTATTCCTGGTGAGCCAGGTATGCCAGATTATGAGATGTGGCTCGATGGACAGACACTCACCCGCGCTATGCTTTCGGCCTTAAACTCTTCTTTTTACATAACGAGCCTTCCGAAAATCATATCGGATATCAACAGTGGAGAAAGGGAAACTAGCCTGGCCTTTATCCAAAGTGCCCTTAGATTGCCAGTGCAGCCGCTCCTGGAGCTAAGCTCCGGTATGCGCTTTTCAACAGACTGTCACGAGCAAATATTTTCTACCACCCCACAGGAACTGGAGCAAGCTCAGATGGCCTTCCCTCGCACAAGTGCTTTAGGTATGCAATCCATCCTTAATGATGGGGAACTGCTCTACAGCTTATGTGACCTTTGGGGCGCTGCACCTTATGAGTCTGGCAACAACCAACCCATCCAGTCTGATCACCCAATCTTGGTAATGGCTGGTCAATTCGATACCCTATACCCGGCCAACCTTGCCAGGCAGCTAGCAGAAGACCTTTCAAGCGCCCGCTTCCTGGAGTTCCCCGGATCGGGCCATGCACCTGCCTTCGACCGGCGATCGAGCTGTCCAATCCGTATAGTCAATTCATTTTTGGATAATCCTGAGCAGCTTCCCGAAACGACATGCCTGGATAGTTTAACTCTCTCATACTACACGATTTATACAGGAGAGCCGCCCCTGGAACTGCTTCCAGTTGAATGGGAAGGGATCGGGTTCCAAGCACAGGCCCCAGCCGGCTGGACTGAGTTGGGTCAGGGGATTTTCCGGCGTGAGGCGTATTACGGCGACTTTACCGAGCTTCAAATCCAGGTTTCCGAGAGTAGTGCGAGCGATTGGTTGGCCGCGTTAACGGATGGATTCAAAGGAGCAGGCTTCGACAGAACACCGGCTCGAAACACCACCCGCTTTGCAAATCGGCTAAACTGGAATTTATACCGGGCTTTTTCCGGTAACCATCCCGTTGAACTGGCCTTCGCTGAATCCGGCGAGCAAACCTTGATGGTTTTGTTGCTCAGTCAGTCCTCCGAGCGAGACGCCCTGTACCGCACCGTTTTCATGCCCACCATTGATGGTACATCCTTGAGATAAATTCGTATAAATGATATGGAATTAGGAGGGTAGGTTAAGCGCGCCTGGACGAATCTCTGATTCATTCTTTGGCCCAAAGCTTGCACCACTTCATTCGAATACTCTTGCCTTATTTAAACTTAAATGGAGTATCTAAAAGGTCTTTGAAACAAAACAACCCATTTCTACGTCCTAATAGCGATAACGAAGCGCTTATTTGCGAATATCACTATTCAGGACAAACTTTAAGGAGATCTGCAAATCATGAAACACAAATCTATCTTCCTGGTTATTCTGGCCCTGGCTTTGGTCATTAGTCTGGCGGCGCCTGGGAGACAGGCTGCAGCTGCCGATAACTGTACCCAATATCATACGATCGAAAAGGGCGAGACCCTCGCCAAAATTGCTGTCAAGTACTCGACAACCTGGCGCTACTTGGCAGAGCTGAATAATATCAAGGACGTCAACCTGATTTATGCTGGAAAGGTCATATGCGTTGCCACTGGCACGGCCACCACCACACCAAGCCCTACCACCACACCCAGGACTCCGGCTGCTGCCGTACCCACATTTACAGTCACAGAGGTGGTCGCTGACAAGACCATCACCATCAAGACCGCCGGCTTCCCCGCTGGCTATACCTTCAACGTGCTTTGGGGGGCGGTAGGGAACCAGGGAAAAGACGGAATAAAGTCCGGCACGTTGGCCTCAGGCAGAGGTGGAGAACTCACTGCAACCCTGAATATCCCAGCCCAGGTCCAAGGTATGTCACGCATCGCTGTTCGCCTTGAGAGCACGTCTGGTGGCTACTTCAGCTACAACTGGTTCAGCAATGTCTCCAGAAACACGGGTACCAATCCTACAACGACGCCAACACCTTCCAAAGTAGCGACTTTCAGCATCCAATCAGTCGCGAAAGATTCGAGCGTAACGATTAAGACCGCCAACTTCCCTGCTGGGAAGACCTATAATGTATTGATGGGCGCAATGGGTACCCGCGGCGTAGGTGGTGTAAACGCTGGAACAGTCGAGTCGGGTAACGGTGGTGAGCTTACCTTCAACATCAAAATCCCTTCCCAGGTCCAGGGGATGTCTAGAGTCGCCATCCGGCTCGAAAGCACCACGGGGGGATACTTCAGCTATAACTGGTTCTATAACAACACTACCCCGTAAATAAACCTTACTTTCCCCTCCACCCTCCCATGGTCCCTTGCCTATTGGGAGGGTTTTCTTTATTAACGATTAGTTGGTAGGGGACCGAAAATATTTTTTCCGGTCTTCCTACCCTCAGCTCGCTCTCCTTCCGGGACTTTACTCTCCACAGTCCTGGCGCTCGTTCCAAGCAGCCCTAATCCTACCAGGCCAAAAAAGGCATGGCTAGTCATCTGGGCGGCGAACCCGCCTGATGACAATAAAAGGATCCCTTCCAATATCGGCTCGTCCTTCCTCCAACAAGCCAAAACGGTCACACCCACCACCCATAAGCTCAGGGTATAAAATGGCCATGGCAAGAATAACGTCATACCCGTCGACCAAATTGCCAGGATACCTGATGTTGCAGGATCCAATAAACGGAATAGGGTAAAAGCCACAGCCGGTAGGGAAGCAACAATCCACGACCGGTGAGAAGCAGGCCTACCAAAAGCCATCCACACCCAAAAGGCGCTTACCAGGACGAACAGCTCTCCGGCCTTGAAGATGGCCAGGGATACTTCCTGTAACCCTAAAAGTTGCATCAGGTGGCCGGCAACTCCAGATTGTAATGCAAGCATAGATGCGAAAATTGCCACCTTTTTCCTCATATGGAGAGCTGACCTTAAACCCATCCAGCCTGTATATCCAATTGCGGATAACAACAAGAATTGGTAGGAAAGAGCCAGCAATAATGGTGGTTGAATAAAGAGGAATATGGTACTCATAAAGACCAATAGTCCCATAAATATCACTCCAGGTTTATTGTTCCCTTTCTCTAAAGTCTTCCACGCCCAATCCAGTATCACAGCCAAAACGAACAACCCTGCGAAAGTGGCAGCTATCTGTCCGAGCAGTGTGAGGGATTGGTAGACAGAGATAAGCATAGCGGATTTTGGCATGAAGATACCCAGGCGGGTTATGGTGCGTGCCAGTAGCCATTCCATTAAAGCAGCATAAACCAGCCAACGGGAAAGGATTGTATTCCTGATCATCATTCTAGTTGCCCTCCGGTAATCGGAAGTAAATCACAACGCCAAGCAAGAGTAAGAAGACAACTGTTCCGGCTAGAATTTTGGAAAGCGAGTCAGGATCTTTCCAGAAGGGTAATGGTGAAACCTCAGCCCTTTGCGATTGTCCTTCCCGAGCCGGCTTTTCCAGCCTCAATGACACCCATTGAGATGTCGACTTCTGTCCATTCCGCTCATAATAAGCTCCGTCCCAGGCTGCAAATGCAACCGGATAACTCATTCCGGACTGGAAAGAAGCCAACGTGTTATCACTAGATTCCAAATTTCGGCTGAAAATCACCCGCCACTTTCCATTTGCCCATTCACCATAACCCTGCACATTTTGGAAATCAACTGGCAGGCTGGTCAAGGACCCGAATCCACCGGCAACCAAAGCTTCAACCGGTGAAGGCCGGGTATGATTCGCTACCAGGTTTCCCGCCTGCAGGGCGGGGTAATAAGTCGATAGATCATCGCTCTCGATTGGATCACCTATCGGATCCATCACATCTGTATAAATATCCGGGTAGTACGATTCCATGTCCCTGTAAGAAGCAAAATCTGCCTGCCAGCCAGCCTTCCAAAGCCAAATTTCAACATTACCGCCCTCTTGGCCCATACAAAAAAATGGTTGCCCTTCGCTCACCGGAAACTGGAGGGCGACCATATCTTGAAAGTCTTGAATCCGGAGGTTGGCGTCGTTTTGGGTTTCATCTTGCCACTCTACCATGATCGCCATAGACGTTTCATTATGTATCGCCCTTGCAGTCACCGATCTGGTATTTGTCTCCAGCGCTAAGGGCCTGGATACCTGTTGAGCGCTCAAGGGAATTTGCAATGGCCTCGAGCGCTGCCACACCTCAGCCCCCAAATCCATCACCGGTAACTCTCCGCTTATATAAGCTGCAGACAGTATCTGGCCTTGCGAGCTGGCAACAGGCGCCTTGGAGAACGTTAACACCACCGCCAAAACAAGGAAAAATCCTACGAATTGTAGTTGCCGGTTTCTCATGGTCAACACTCCTTGTTTCCAATCCTTTCACTTAATGAGCAATCACCACAGCTCATCTCAGGACCGAGTGGCGTCGGAAGAACATTCGAGAGGGATCGTACAGCCAGGTCAGCACCGATGCAGTTCGCATGCGCCATCACAAAATAGTTAGCGGTCTCCCCCAACATCTGGTAAAGGTTCTTCTTGTCAGACCCAACTTGGGCTTTTGAGCTTGACATATTAAGCGCTTGAGAAAACAACCCTATCCAGGCGCCTAAATGATCCTTGAGAAAACTGCGTTGTGCATCCATACATAACCTGGCTTCCTCATGGCCTCCTGATGATAAAGCCTTCGCTTCTTTCAAGCATAAGAGGTGCATATACTCGAACTCGACCGCCAGATGGTCAGGTCGCTCTCTACATCGACCACCAATTTGGAAACCAAAAGCCTGGTAAAAGCCAGCAATATCGGCTAATTCCTGACTTTGCCTGAACTCATGCGGAAGACCGTACTCCGTTTCATAGCATAACGAGCCTGTCAGGCCAAAGGTTTGGCGATACAGGTCCTGCAAGCTTATTAAATCCAAATATTCATCAGGGATTTTGGAGCGTTGAAGTCCCATATCCTCAAGGATTTTATTCATATAGGGCAGGTCTTCAAGCCAATTTTCCTCTGGGTAAAGGAAAGCATCTGCGAGAAACCTATATCCTTGTGAATACTTTATCGACAATTCAAGTGTCATGGTCCCACTTCCCTTATCGTTGA
>CAZAQS010000237.1:6250-7358 GCA_964486825.1 uncultured Anaerolineaceae bacterium
TGAGATCTTGTTCAAATAGAATTCATTCTTTCCACTGGACGCTCATGAAATGGCTCGATGACGGTTAAGCGGGACACCTCGCGGCCTTTAGCATCAAACCCGATAACCGTGTCGTTGTACATCTGCCAGGGCTTGCCGTTGATCTCGGTCTCGAAAACCAGCGGTCCTTCTTCGATTTCATAACGGAAGATCATTTTTTGGGTGGTTCGGAAAAGCTGCTGCACTGCCAGGAGCTCTCGTGATGGAGCAGTATAGCGGTTGATGGCTTCATCAACACCAGGACCAAACATCTGGTGCAGGTATGGTCGCGGCGCCCAACGGGGAGGGATATAGTAAACATTTGGCTCTGTCCCAAACTGTGGATAAAGAGGCAAGGCCACTTTTTCCACTTTGATCATGTAAAAGAGCGGGTGCTGGCGATCTTCTAGCCATGAGCCATCTGGCGCGATCTCGACCAGCCCATTCAAGCGGATCTTTCCAGGGCAGACCGCCATACAGCGTGTCTCCATTGGAACACCCTCGCTTAACGGGTCGTTCCCCTCTACTCTTGGATAGCAACCGACGCATTTTTCACTCGTTTGGGTAGTTCCACGGTACATTGATTTCTTGTAGGGGCATTGCTCTACACATTTTCGGTACCCACGGCAACGCGCCTGGTCGATCAAAACGATCCCATCCTCCGGTCGTTTATATATTGCTTTGCGTGGACAGGCCGCAGCACAGGCTGGGTAAGTACAATGGTTACAAATGCGTTGCAGATAAAAGAACCAGGTCTGGTGTTCCGGTAGAGAAGCCCCCTCCCGACTTATACCAAGCTGGTCGCCTTTGAAGGAAGTAGAGGTATCTTCATAGAAATTCGGAGCACGCCATTCCTTGTCCTCTGGCAAATAACCCAGAGCTTCTTCTGATCCCTTGCTTGCCTCCGTAATGGTTAGCCCGTTATACACTCCATATGGAGAAGAATCATTTACCTGCGCCAGATCCCAATCCGGGGTTATTCCTTCTGCTTGATGGGCCTCATCCAGTTGTTTTAAGATCTTTATATCCCAATGCTGCGGATAAAACCCATAGGGCTTGGTTTCGACGTTGTTCCACCACATATACTCCT
>CAZAQS010000238.1:0-7351 GCA_964486825.1 uncultured Anaerolineaceae bacterium
TTGGCGATCGCCGAGCGGTTGGAACTGCCCGGGTTTGGGCCGGACGGTTTCGGAGAGGGCATCCCCTACACACGCCCCGAACACCTTTACCTGAAACTGGTTGCAAATATCGCTTTTGGGGATAAAGAGGATGGTAGCAACACAGTGCCTGAATCGGACGACGAAGAGCTGGAGATCTTCCACAAGAGCCGGCGACACCTGCCCAAGAACGTGTATGATCCTGATGCCTGGAAGGCCGCGATTGGCAACGATGAAAGCTTATGGCGCAGGCTGGTTTTTGTGCTCAACCGGGGTGGTCGCTATGACGACTACGAAAAGAGCTATAAAGGGGAGATGCATGCTAACCCGTACGCCAAACAATTGAACCTGTACCAGGAGAAAACGGCGACGGCGATCAACACCATGACGGGTGAGGTCTTTACCGGTCATCCGGCGTACATCCCACCCGCGCTTTCCAGCACCGGTGAGAGCATCGAAGACCCTGGTTATGATTATACATTGATTACGTATAAAGAAATCGTGGCTACCAAGGCCCGTACAATGAGCAATTACTGGTTGTTGAGCGTGCTGCCGGAGAACGCGGTGATCATGAACGCAGAAGACGGGCGCAGGTTGGGTCTGAAGGATGGCGATCAGGTAAAGCTGGTGTCAGCCAGTAATACCGATGGCGTATGGGACCTGAAGAACGGTACCCTTAAACCCATGTCCGGAAACCTGAAATTGATCCAGGGCATCCGGCCGGGCGTTGTAGCCTTTGGACTGGGATATGGACATTGGGCCAGTGGGGCTAAGGACCAGGTCATCAACGGGGAAACCCTGAAAGGCGACCCCCGCCGGAACACCGGCCTGCACGGGAATGCCGCCATGCGGGTAGACCCGCACCTTGGCAATGTGACCCTTTCGGATATTGCCGGGGGCAGCGCGGTATTCTACGATACGAAAGTGAAAGTGGTGAAAGCATAATGACGCCTCTCACCCCAGGGGACCTGTTATTCGAAGGGTAGGTCCCCTGGGGAAGCACAAACAGCCGGCAAGGGGAAGGATATCGAAATGGCGAACTTGGATCAATTGTTGGAAAAATCCAGCGAGGGGCACGTACACCTGTGCCCGCGCCAGGTTTTGGGGGTGCGCATGGGTTTATATGCCGGGGAGCTGCTCGGGTTGGACCTGCCCCAGGAAGATAAGCGCTTACTGGCGATCGTAGAAACAGACGGTTGCATGCTGGATGGGGTCGCAGTGGCTACCGGTTGCTGGCCCGGGAAGCGTACCATGCGGGTGGAGGACTACGGCAAGGTGGCGGCAACCTTCGTCGACACGCAGACCGGCCGGGCAGTCCGTATTGTCCCAGCTAATGGTTGCCGAAAGCAGGCCCTGGATTATGCTCCTGGAGCGAAAGGAAAATGGCAGGGCCAACTTTTAGGATACCAGCGCATGCCAGCCGGTGAGCTATTCACCGTCGTGGAGGTGGATCTCAATGTCCCGATTGTTGACATCATGGGAAGCCCGAAGATGAAGGCGATCTGCAGCAGCTGTGGCGAGGAGATCCTCAACGGGCGGGAGGTGTATGCGATGGAGGAGGTTTATTGCCGGGCTTGCGCGGGCGAGTCTTATTACGGACATTGGATGATGCCCTGCGCCCACAGGCAGCCACCGCAGACCGGTGCCGGGCTGCCAAAGCAGTCTTCCAGGTTGCTGTCGGGCATCTCGCAGGAGTTGCAGAAGGTGCAGGGGGAAAAGTCGAAATCACGCAGGCGCTCGCGCAAGGCAATGTAGCCGGGACCCATCCATAGATCGAGAAGATCTTTTTCCAATATGCTCCCAAGCATGTATTCTTTGGATTCCCGCAGACGATCGTCCAGATAGCTTTGGTGTGTATGTAGCAACGGCAAGCAGGGACTGAGCATGCCGTCCCAGCGGATGGAGGTGCTGTTCTTGTAAATAAATGGACAGCGGTTTACGCTGTTGCCAATTTCTGCTCCTGCCAGGCTTACTTTATACCGGGCGCTGAGAACCTCGACCAAAGTCGCCAGGTTATCGGGACCGGCGTCCATCCTGGGGAAGCTGATATGGGGAATGCCGGAAGAGACCTGGTACGCGCCAGAATATATACTGCGCTCGTACAGCTCCTCCACAGCAAGCTCGGGGGTGTAAGACAGAACGTTGCTGATCGAAAAGTAGGCTGCCCCCAAACGAGAACCCAGCCGGAGCACATCCGGGAGATCCTTGAGATTACGCCGCATCGCTACAAAGGCGATCCCTAGCTGGGGCAGGAGCTGATGACGTCGTATCATGAGCTGGCGAAGATGTTTCAAGTTCTCGATAACCTGGGGCAGCTCCGCACCCAAACGAACGTCAGCATAACTTTCCGGCCTGGCTCCATCGATTGACACCCACAAGGTATCCAATTCCGTAGATACGAGCTCCTCAGACATTTGGGGGGACAGGTAGATGCCGTTGCTGATCAACTCAACACGGCAACCGAGCGCTTTGGCCTGCTGGATCATTTTGATGATATCGGGATGGGAGAGCGGCTCTCCGAATCCTCCGAAGAAAAGCACGGGCCGTGGGGATATTGCCTCCAATCCCTGTAGTATTCGCTGAAAAATGCCCTCACCCATGAAGCCAGGCGGCTCGTCCCAAACATTGCGCATACAGGTGCGGCATCCCAGGTTGCAGGTGTTGGTCGGTTCGATATAAACTTTCGCCAGGCGTGTGATGGGCGATTGGATACGAATTTCTCCCTGGCTGGCTTCAAGCACTAATTTTGCGCCCGATTTCAGGCCATATTGGATGGCCAACTGTTCCGGGATCTGCAAATGCCCGTCATCCGATATTTCGATAATGAAGCGTGTCTCCTGAGCCAATGTATCTCCAATAAACTGCTGGTATGCTCCTGGCCGTGTGACTAGGGTCAGCCCTGGAGAGCTGAAATTTGTTTTTCAAAAGCCGCTGTTCATGCGATCCACAAGAAATATAACCCGACCCCGAGCAGGATGACCCCGCTGGCTTTTTCCATGACAGCAGACCAGCGCCCCATGCGCTGCATCTGCTTCAATGCGCCGGTGAATGTACCCGCCAACAAGATCGGCACGCCTCTTCCAAGCGCATAAACGAATAAAAGCGTGGCGCCATATATCAGCGCTCCGCCCTGGGACATCACATACGTAAGTATGGCTGCCAGGACAGGGGTAGCGCATTGAGATGCCACCAATCCGGATACCAGGCCCAACGCCAGCGCGCCTGGAATGCCCTTCAAGCCCACCCGTTCTCGCAAGCCTCCAAACCATGAAGGAAGCTGTAGATTCAGGGCACCCAGCATTTGCAAGCCAATCAACAGGCAAACAAAAGCTACGAGGTAGTACCATAACCGGCTGTTCCCTCCGATCAAACCGCCAAGCAGGGAGGCGATGATCCCCAGGGTCATAAACGTGACCGCCAGGCCGGTGACGAAAGACAGAGACAACGCAAACGAGCGTTGTCGCGATTGTTTGCCTGACCCCCCAACAAAGCCAATTACCAGCGGGATCATGGCGACGTTACAAGGACCGATGCTGGTAACGATCCCACCGGTAAATACAAGCAGGTAGCTTAATAAAGAAATTCGTTGCAGGCTGGCTGGATCCCAATCCACAAGCTATCTCCCAGATAAACCGGTAAGCATGGCTCGCAGCTCATCGGCGGGCATAACGCCAATATAGGTTTGCCCTTGTCCGCTACGATCAATAAAAACTACTGAAGGGATCGTCCGGACGGAGGCGTTACGTAGCAAGGATTCGTTTTTCCGGTCGTAAACATCCACATCCACCAGCACCACCGTGCTATCAAATTCGGGGTAAACGTCTTCGACGATACCTGTCATTTGCTTGCAGGGAGTGCAGGTGAGGGAATGGAAAAAGACCAGCACGGGCAGGCCATTTTCGAGGGCCTGATTTAACTGGTCTTCGGGTAGCTCGGGGGAAACGAGCTGCGAGATTGGGGCCTTGCTTGTTGGAGTTGCCTGCGCTTGTGGCTCAAGACTGCCTTTGAATAAAAATACAGCAGACACCAGGAGAGCCAGGCCGGCGATGATGAATACCTGGGAATTTGTTTTTTGATGAGGCGTTTTTTTCCTGCTCATTTGATTTGATGACCGTCGTCCTTCAACTCCTGTAAATATTCAATATTTTGAATGAATTATAAAAGATTGGTCTAGACCCGGTCAACTAAGGAAGATCAGGAAAAGTTTGTGACAAATGTTACCAGGAAGCGGTTAAGGCCGCGAGGAGAGGTATCTTACCTGGACGGATCAGGTAAGAAAATGGGTCAACTTAATAGAGAAGCGTGGTCTGAATCACTCAATGCACCAACAAGACAGGGCAATTTGCCTGGGCGACCACCTTCTGGCTCTGGCTTCCCAGCACAAAGCCGGACAGGCGCCCCAGGCCACGCGTACCCATGACGATCAGGTCCACTGAGCGCACCACGGCAACCGAAAGGATCGTGTCCGCGGGCGCCCCCTCGACCATCTCCTGATGCAACGTTCCGGGAATGGAGCCGATCTCAACCACTGCTACCGCCATCACGCTGGTTGCCTGGGCCAGGTGACCGGTGATGGCGATCTGAAGGTTTGGCTCTCCCAGGTATGCGGGCACCGGCTCGAAGCAGGCCACCACCCATAGGTCTGCATGCATGCAGCGAGCCATCTCCCCGGCAATCTTGGCGGCCTTGTAGGAATACTCGGAACCATCGACACCAACCAGGATATTCTTGAACATAATCCACCTCCATTGACCAATATGATCCGAGAGGCCCGTAATGATGTACTGGAGGAGACTTTCAGCTTGGCGTCGTGTTAAGGGCAGCCAGACCAGAGGGTAAAGCCAGTGATTGGGGGAGGTTCACGCGTATATCCCCTGAATAGATTATACAAAAAAAAGGCCAGGCAGGTCAACTGCGGGAATCGAGGCGGTAAGCAAACCAGGCAATCACGCTCATCACGAGCATCTCGCCGCCTTCTTCGAAGATTTTCAGGATCTCACTCAAAGAGCGATTCTCGGTGACGATCTCCACCATATCCAGGAAAACACCGAACAAGGCTATAAAAACGAGCATCAGGACGAGGTTTCTGGCTACCTGGCGAGTAACAGGACCACTGATGGCATAGGCGATCCCAAGGGCGGCAATGAATAACCCGCCAAATAGCGCTGAAACGAGCAGCTCTCCCATATCGATGGTACGCAATCCCAAGAGGGGCTGTAAATGGAGCGTATCTGCCAGTAATGCGCCGACCTGCTCGTGGAACTCGAACGAGTCATCGACCAGGAAATAGGCAAACAGGAAGGAAATGACCAGGTATAGCAAGCGGCGCTGTCTTATGCCGGCGACCAGGAACAGAACAGCAATCCACAGCTCCTTGGTATATTGGAAGAACTCCGCATACCCACGGTCTCTGGAGAGAGAGTACAAAGTTTCCGGCAGCAGAGGGGTATAGACGTGCAGGATGTGGAGGAAAATGAAGGCCAGGTCCACCAGGACCAGTAAGCCGAGCAGCTTGTATCTTCCCAGGTCAAATTCCATTCGCTCTCCCCCGCTGGATGGGCAGGCTCTCTTTTTGTGCGCCTGCCTTCAGGCGAGCTAATGGTATCACCGTTTAACGGTGGCAACAAGGCGTTTGGCATGCGTGATACCAGCCCTTCTTGATACAATTAGTTCATGCTGCTATTGAAGATTGGCCTGGCCGGGACTGCAATCCTGGTCGTGGCAATCCTTTTGAACCTCCTGGCAAACCTGTTCGGGTTGGCGACCTGGTATGATCTTTTAAATGCCGTCTCGCAGCAAGGGATGGTGGAAGCGCTGCGCCGCCTAAGGGCTGTGGATTTTCTTTTCCTGATCTTACTGTACCCGTTTATGCTCGGATTAGCGGCTTACCTGACGTTTTACCTGGCGGGGTTGAGAGGCTTGTAGACCTTATGAACGAAGAGAGCCACGCTATGATTAAATTACGAGAAGTTGAAAAAGACGACCTGCAGGTATTCTACGAGCAGCAGCTCGATCCCGAGGCCATCTTTATGGCGGCCTTCACAGCAAAAGATCCAGCGGATTGGGAAGGCTTTCAAATCCATTGGGCCAGGATTCTAGGCGACGAGAGCATCATCATCCGGACGATTCTGTTTGAGGGGCATATCGCAGGCCATATCTTGAGCCATGCCTGGTTCGGCGAAAGAGAAGTCAGCTATTGGCTTGGCAGGGAATTCTGGGGTAAGGGAATCGCGACACAGGCACTGGCGGCATTTCTAGAGATCATTGAGCCACGCCCTCTATATGCCAGAGTTGTCAAGGATAACGTTGCCTCGGTGCGTGTTTTGGAAAAATGCGGCTTCAGGATCTCAGGTGAGGATAGGGGTTTTTCCAACGCGCGTGGCAGGGAGGTCGAGGAGTATATTCTGAGGATCGATTGAGAAAAACAAAGGTTGGGAGAGATTATGAAATATATCGAGGCCTATTGGACGGCAATTGGAACTGTAGGGCTGGAACACCTGATCTTAAGGCAGGGGCAGGATGGGATACAAGCCGACGGGCTGGTGCTGCGCTACCATAACGGTCAGGGGCTGCGAATCGGGTACCAGATGCATTGTGATCCAGGCTGGAGGACACGCGAGCTCAGAGTGCAGACCTCTGGGATAGAGGCGATCGAGCTGTACGCTTCTGCGGATGGCAACGGTAAATGGGTTGGGCCGGAGGGGGAGGTGCTCGATGAGTTGGATGGGTGCATCGATGTGGACATCATGGCGACGCCATTTACCAATACGCTCCCCATCCGCAGGCTGGGACTGGGAGTGGGTGAGTCTAGAGAAATCGATGCGGCATACGTGAGGATCCCAGACTTGCAGCTCAGCCGCGCCCGCCAGCGCTACACCTGCCTGGAGATGGAGGGCGGCAGGGGGCGCTATCTTTACGAGAGCCTGGATGGAGATTTCAAAGCCGTGCTGCGGGTGGACGGGCAAGGATTGGTCCTGGATTACGAGGGGCTTTGGGTGAGGTCCTTATGAAAAGGAAAAACTTTTCCAGTGGGACGAAGTGGGAGCCGGTCGTCGGTTACTCCCGGGCGGTGCGGATTGGGGAGCAAGTTTGGGTTTCGGGGACGACTGCGACCGGCGACGACGGCATGTTGGTCGGGGTTGGGGATGCCTACACTCAGGCTGTCCATACGCTGAGAAATATCGAGCGCGCTTTGAAGCAGTGCGGGGCCGGACTGGAAGACGTGGTGCGCACGCGCATGTACGTGATGGATATCGAACGGGATTGGGAAGCGGTAGGCCGAGCGCACGGCGAGTTCTTCGGGCTGATACGCCCGGCGACGGCGATGGTGGAA
>CAZAQS010000239.1:0-7324 GCA_964486825.1 uncultured Anaerolineaceae bacterium
AGTTTAAGTAAAGAATTTGGAGAATCTCTTATAAAGGAGATCGGAAGAGCACACGTCTGACTGGAGTTAAGACGTGTGCTCTTCCGATCTCGGTAGTTCTTCTGCTGCAGGTAGGGGTGTATCCTCCGGGCGAAGAGTTGCTTCCGGTAATGCTTCGGTTTCTGTCGGGACGGGAGTAGGGGCATTCTCCGTAAGTTGGGCAATGACAGTTTGAACGGCTGCTGTATAGATAGCATTTGGAGTCAACTCATATACAATTTCAAGGGTAGGCGTGGCAGGGACTGGCATAGAGCAAGCGCTGGCTGCCAGGAGCAGCGGGACAAGCGCCCATAGCCTATGGACTGGGCAGTGCCGAAGGCGGTTCATCATCATCTTTTCTCCTTACTCCTCAAAACGATATGAAACAGGGTAACTTTCCCGCTAAGCATATCTAACTTAATGATCCAGTTTCTGCCGTACTTCCCGAACCCAATCCGGATCCATCTTCTCCAGACGTTTCTTCTTCAGGTTTTCACGCATAACCCACTGCACATCCTTATCCCCCGACTTAAGCCAGTTCTCCATATACATCTTACCTGCGATTGGTAACCCAACGATTGCCACACTCCAACAATAAGCAAGAGCCTGGCGAAGGACTTTATAATCTTCCTGTCGGCGGTCTTGAGCACTTATTAGAGAAAAAGTTACATCATTAACAAGGGTGATAACTTGAAGAGCGATATGTTCTTCACTAAGCAAGCGTGGCTCACATAACGCTACAATCGCGGCGCGTTGCTCAAAAAAGCTGCCCCTACTCCAGTTCTGCATCTCTGAAAGCAAATATTGAATATTATGGTCGCCGAAATATTGTAATGCTATGCAAACCCCTTCACGTGAGCGCCAACGTGGATCCGAAGCAAGCTGACGAAGTGTATGAAAAACTGCACTAGAAGGAAGCAACTTCCCAAGCCCAACCACCCCACATAGAAACAGGAATTGCTGCGGGGAATTTACGGGTGCTTGATCAGGTTGACCATATTCCCTCAGGTAACGCCGGAAGAGGGGTTCTTCGCCCTCTAAATATACGGCCCGCAGCAGTTCTAGATTAGCACGCGGACCAGGCAAGCCTGAATGGCTGAGCAAGTAGTCATCCCAATCTTCGAGTGAGGTGAGGGCTTGACGATATTTATCAATAGTCTTCATGAAGAAAAGCCTCTGGAACACCAGCCATAATTATATCCAAGATATCATTTTAACTACTAACAGACCTGTATTAGAACTGCAGTAGGAACATGCCAGGAAATATAATAAAGAAAAAATAACCCCTGGCTTTTGTTGATTGCCAGAGGTTATTATTCATGTGGTCAATCTTCTTTATCGAGCGTTGCAGATGACTTTGCTAATTTTCCATTCTCCGCCTACCACCAAAAGCTCAACATCTAGCTCATGCCCTTCCCAGCTGGTTGTCAAATGCACCTTTGCGTTGCTACCGTCTACGACTGCATCTCCAGCTGTAACTCTGTCTGGGACATCCTGGGCGCACAGGATTGGGTCAGCGATCAAGCCACCCTGTCTCTGTGCTTCAACAGCCTTTACCAGCTCCTCACCTACCAGTGGATGCTCGGCATATGCCCCACTAACGATAGGGTGACCCGGGAAATTGATATACCAGTCATAAAACTCCTGAACAACCTGCTCGGCAGGAACGTCAGGGAGTTCAGCTGCTCCCGCTGAGGCGGTATTGGGAGCAAATGATGAACAAGCTCCCAACGCGATCGCGCTCACCACGATTAGCCCTAAAATAATGTAAAGGTTGGTTTTGGTATTCATGGTTCTTTTCTCCTTTTTATTGTTTGAATAATCTTATGATCCCAGTTTAAATGCAAAACTCCCCCCGCACATCAGGCAGGTGGGGAGTTCACCTACTGTACAACTGAAGGGTATTTGTTCCTGGTCAGTTGACCAAACGTTTTTGGACAGCCCTGGCAACCGCTTCGGTCCGGCTGGTCGCATTTAGCTTGGCCAGGATACTGCTAACATGGAACTTTGCCGTTGAACGGCTGATAATGAGCCTGTCGGCGATTTCGGTGTTATTGAGGCCAAGAACCATCAAGCCGAGAACCTCCTTTTCCCTTTCGGTTAAGTCGGTCCCTACCGGCTCCGTTTCAGTACGAGCCTGGATTAATACCTGAGTGGCTTCAGGAGCCAGGGTGGGGTTTCCGGCCGCTGCTGCTCGGATTGCTCGGACAAGCTCTTCGGCGGACGCGTTCTTGAGCAAATATCCAATTGCACCTGCTTTTAGAGCTCCATGGACCAGTTCCTGATCTTTATAGCTGGTTAGTACGATTACCTGCACTTGTGGGCACTGTGAGCGTATCAGACTGGTGGCAGTGGCGCCGTCCATTCCAGGCATCACCAAATCCATTAACACAACATCTGGTTGGGTCTCCTGGCATAATGGAAGTGCTGCTTCACCACTGTCTGCTTCGCCAACCAGTTCAAGGTCATCGAAAGCAAGGAAAAAGGCGCTTAGACCACTACGGACTACAGCGTGATCGTCCACGATCAAGACACGAACCTTCTCTTTCATTCCACCTCCTTATGTAGATCAGCCTCCCAGGTGAATTCCACCCAGCTGCCCTGATTGATAACTGAGTGAATGTTCAAATTAGCTCCAATCGCTTCAGCGCGCTCTTTCATGATTGCCAGACCGAGGTGCTCCGAAGATACCTTACGTGGGTTGAAACCTCGCCCATTGTCACGAATAATCATCGAGACATGACCAGCATGACAACAAATGCTAATCTCCACCTTACTGGCAGCAGCATGTTTCACGATATTATTGAGGGTCTCCTGGGCGATACGGTACAATACGACCTTCGGGTCAGGGGGTATTCGACATTCTCCATCAAATGTTATAGCAACCGGTATCCGTGCTCGACCGGTAAAAGCATCAACCAGATGTCGAAAGAGCTCACGTGGCTCTGCTTCGAGCAAAGAGGATGGACGCAGCTCGAGCAACAAGGTGCGCATCTCAGCCAGCGCACCCCGGTTTAGCTGGCCAAGCTCGGCCAGGCGTTTCATCCCTTCCTGTGGGTTCTTTTCCCAGATTCGGGGCAGCACTTCAGCGATCAGGCTGGCAGAAAAAAGAGTCTGGGTAACCGCATCATGCAGGTCACGCGCCAGGCGATTGCGTTCTGCTGCTACTGCAGATTGTTCTGCCTGTTCAAACAACCTGGCGTTTTCGACCGCTACTCCCACCTGGCTCCCCACCGACACCAGCATAGCCAACTCCTCGTCTTTTATTTCACGTATCTGCCTGGTACAAAGATTGAGAACTCCCAGTACCCGGCTTTTTGAAAGTAGAGGCACGCTCACGACCAGCTGCAAACCCTCCTTGATTATCGCCTCCCGTAAGGCTTGCTCCGGATAGTCGCCAGGCTGGCGCAAGACAGGTCGTATTGTGCTCGCTGCTTGTCCGGAGGCGCCCACTCCCAATGGAAGCAGGGTCACCTGCTTCTGAAATTCCGAACTGAGCCCATGCTGGACCTCGAGGTTTAGCCAATTGTCTTCCTCGAGCAACATTGCTCCGGCTTCCATACCCATCGCCTGCATGGTTGTCGCTAATGCTCCTTTCAAGATCTCTTGTAAATCCAGGGAGCGGTTGACAACCCCAGCGATAGAATTCAAGGTTTCCAACTCGCGTGTCCGGTCCGCAACCCTCTGCTCAAGGGTCAAGTAGGACACTTTTAGCTGGAAGGACATGCGATTGAACTGTTCGGCCAATTCCTCCAGCTCATCACCAGTTGGAGCGTAGATTGTGCGGCCAAATTTGCCACCTGCTACCTCTTGAGCTGCCAGGGTGAGATCGGCAATCGGCTGTGTGGTCCTACGTATACCTAGCGTAACCAGCGCGGCCGGGATGACAATCCCGATAGCCAGTAGAACGATCAAAAACCAACGGTCAGTGAGGGTTGACAACGTAAGTGCAGACCAGCTCTCTTGAGTTACCAACCCCCAACGTGTGCCTAACACAGGTGCATAACTGACGACTACATCGGCTCGATCTTCTGTCTGAGTTCTGGTTGAATCTACTTTACCTCCTAAGACTTGCCGGACTTCCTCCCGAGATGAGTAGGATTGCCCAATAACATGCCTATCTGTATGGAAAACAACCCTACCATTCCCATCCACAATATACGCCGTGCCGTATCCATCCAGGCGCAACCGGGAAATAGCACCGGTAAACTCATTCTGTCTTAGGGGATGCAAATTAAAAATCCCCACCAGGGCCCCGTTAAAGCGGGCTTCAGCATCGACGATTGGGACGACCAGAGCGATCGCATCACTACCTGCAACTCCAACGGGAAGAATATCCGAAACTACAGAGTTAACCCGATTACGCGCCAAGATCTGGTTGAGTAGGTTAGCATCAGGCCAGGTACCTCCAATTTCAAGGGAGCTAGCTGCATGAGTTGAGATGATTGTCCCTTGCCAATCTAAAACCACCAATCCACCATCAAAGATCGAGAATAACTTTTGGATCTCCTGAGGCGCCATGGGTGGCAGGGTAGAGCCACGATCTCCAGGTTGAAATTTATTGGCATAGTACTCTAATTGGGAGATATACTCAGACAACTCGGTTGAAACACGGCCGGCAAGCAAACGACCGAGTTCCCGGTTACGCTGAACAACCAGATCTTCTGTCACTCGCTGGTACGAGTAGAAGTTGACCAGTGCAACAGCAACCAGAATGATAGCTGTAGGGAAGAAAGACCAGGCAATGATCTTTTTTCGTAGGTTGCCACGCTTCACCGGTTTACTCACCGTTGCCTCGGTTTCGGATTGAACTCAAGTAGACCTTACTTTTCTATTCTGAATGCCCACACCGAACCCAGTCTATCTTCCATTCGCCTTCCTCTTGGATCAGTTGAACCTTGAATTCATGGCCCTGAAAGCTGCTGGTGATCTTGACCTCCGCGGATGCTTCAGAAACTACAGCTCGATCGACATATATTTTGTCAGGTATGTCTTGTGCACACAGGAAAGGATCAAAACCTCCCATCTGGAACCCAGCAACAATCTCGGCAGTCCTGTCCATCAATGATTCGGTCAAAAAGGGACTTGTTCGATACGCACCCTGGTTAGGATTCCCGGGGTAGGCGAGGTACCAGTTATAGAAGGATTCTACAACCTCTTCTGGGCTCATAGCAAGTGGGTCATTCGGGGATATGGATTGAAGGGGAACGCGATCACATGACCCGATGGCAGCAACAAGGATCAGCATTAGAAGAATGATCAGGATAGTTTTCATACTCATACAGCATCACCTCTCATATCTGATCAGCTGCCAGGGTGATCCCCCAGGGAATGTTTCCTGGAAGATCACCCTTTTGATATCTAATTTTAAGGTGAAACTCAATCAACCACACGGATTAGTTAGCGCATTACCCTGGGCAAGAGCCAAAACACGGTGTCGTCTTTTGAATTTCCGTCGTTCAAAATCGTTAAGATGAATTCTACGGATTTCCCTGCCAACGGGCTGAGATCGACATCCAGCTTGTTTATACTCCTGTCATAAACTTCCGTCCAGGTGCCTAAGTTCTGGATCGCCCCACCATCTGCCCGGTAATTTAGCTGGAAGACAGCTCTACAATCGGGGTTATTTTCGAGGCAACCGATCACGGCCCTAAAACGGTCGCCCGACTCTACCTTGAATGGGGGGAACCTGCCTTGTACCATGCCTCCGTCACCATTGTCCGGCCGGAGAACGATGCCAGGCTCATTTTCCTTACCACCGGTCTCCATAATCGGTTCCGCTTGCACCAGAACAAAACCACTTTCCAGGTCTGTAATCTGGCCTGGGCAACTTAACAGGTCAACACGGTTTCTCCATTCAGCTGAACAGTAGTTATCGGCCAGATTGAATACCATTTGGGTAGGCTCAGATACTTTGATCATGATCCAGAAAGCCCTTGTAGCGTTTTCCCCGAGTCCGAAATTTACTCCGTTGGCGTTTCGCATTTGCCAGTAGCCGATATATTCTCCTGCCCGCGTTGGCGCCTTGAATTGCACAGAAACGTCTAGCATTTCCCCAGGACGAACCTGGGTATCCAACCAGACCCGGTTAGGCGCATCCATTTGAGTCCCGCTCACAAATACCAGCGAATATTCCCGGTTCCAGGTACAAGATCCGATATTTTTTAATCGCCAGGTTTTAGTAAAAGTGGCGCCCTGTCTGAGTGTTTCTCCATCACTGATATGAACATCAGCCACAAATGATACCCAATCGCAAGGTATCGGGATGGGAGTTGCGGTTGGCGGGAGTGGCGTGGCTGTCGGCAAGGAAGTTGCGGTTGGCGGTAGCGGGGTCGAGCTCGGTAGGGGCGTGTTGGTAGGAACTGTTGTAGCCGTCGCTGGAATTGGAGTAGGACTCTCGGAAGTGGGATTAGCAGCTTCAAGCGTGGTTGTCGGGGTGGCTGGTTGCGCCATCTCTGTCAATTGTGCAACAGCTGTCTGCCCGGCCTCCAGGGTGAGCCTGGAGATCACCGTTTGAGCTGCCTGTGTGTATAATGCTCCTGTATCCTCAAATCCTGGTTCAACCGGCGCTGAGGGACCACAGGCAGTTATGAGTAAGAGGAATAAGACGCCTAATAGTAGAACTCGGAACATTTTGCCTTCCATTGTACATATCTCCTACGTGTGTTAGAAAGAGTTTATCGAAAACGTAATGCTTCACCAGCAATTTTTAGTTTAAGGTAAAAGCTCCCCGAGGACATCAGGCATATGGAGAGTTCTACACTGGACATTGGGATCGCCCATTAGCTGGTCAAATGACCAGGAGTACTGGAAGCCACGCTCAACTTGTCCTGGTAAATGGACGACGGGATGTGATTAAAAGTTCCGAGTGAAAGTGTGCAAGAAAAGGATCAGTTTGATTGATCAAATTGATGGAGTTTTTCGAGTAACATTTCAGGTGGATCTCCCTTGCTGACAAAAGCATCTGCTCCAGCCGCTAAAGCTTCCGCCTGAGATTCGATTCGCCCGCTAAGAACCATGATCTTTAGCTCAGGGCGCAAAGCCTTCAACTCTCCGATAATATCGGGACGCGGTTGCCTGGCGGTAGCACGGCTGAGCGGTGCGAAACCTTGCAGTTCCCAATCCAGTAGGATCATATCCGGATGATGCACCTCCACCTCTTTAAGTAGCTGGCTGAAATTCTCTACCTCTTGAACAACCTGCCAGGAGCTCTCGTCTTGTTCCAACAGCAGCCGGAGTGCGGAGCGGATATCGATTTGATCGTCAGCCAGTAGGATTCGCATAGGATTCTATCACCTCGACAATA
>CAZAQS010000240.1:0-7225 GCA_964486825.1 uncultured Anaerolineaceae bacterium
GAGTGAAAGCCCCAAACAAGAAATTGAACGAATTCAACCCCTCCTGCAGGATGAGCGTATCAGCGATGCGGACCTGGTAACCGTATTGGTAGAAGCTGGCTATGCGGGTCTTTTTTTGCTCGCTCTTGTTTTGCTCTCTGATCCGAAGCTTGCTGAAAAGGCGGTGATCAACTGCATATCCATCGTTGCGGCGCACCGGCGAGAGTATTGGGGTGAGGTTCCCCTGGTAGTTTGGGCCAACCGCCTGCTCATACAAGCATGTCACCAGAACAGAAGTAGCTCGAAAGTCAGAATACGCTCAGGACGCGATGATTTATACACTTTCGATGGATATCTAAATCGTGAAAGCCTATCCAGTAAATTTCTTCAAAGGTTAGCCATTCTTGATGAGCAGCAACGGGCTGTGCTTGCTCTGCGCTATGGTCAAAACCTGAGCCTGGAAGAGATAGCGGCTATTCTGGATTTCCCCACGAGCAAGGCGCATATTTACCTGAAGTCTGCCCGCCGGGTTTACCTCGAAAGCCGCAAATTTCGTGAGTCAACCCTGGCGAATCCTGAAAGAGGTGATGTATTTCACACAGCTTTTCAGGAGCAGATAATAGATGCAACTGATGGGGTATTAGATGCTGACCAATTTAAAAACCTGGAAAGGCACCTGGGCCAATGCCAGGCTTGCCGGGACACGAGCATATGGTTGGCGGATGGAGAAGCATGGCTGACGGGGCAATTCTCTAATTTGCTCCGAGAAGGGGTCAACCTGAAGGATCTACGCTATGTGGTTTCTGAGTGCCTTAAGCTGGCGGACCATCGGAAGCGTTGGAAGGGTATCAACATATCTGGCAGGCAATACCTTTATATTGGGGCCTTGCTAGCCCTGTTGATTGGGGTAGCCTCTCGCCTGCTCTTGCCTCTGGAAACCCAGCTGAAGCCGCCAGCCCCGCCTACAGCTACCGCGTATATCCTTACACCAGATCCATGGGAAGGCTATTTTAAATTTACCTATCATGCCTCCACTGAAGATAGCTTAGAGGGACTGGCTGAGAGATTGGGGCTGCCAGTGAAAGATATCGCAGAGATGAACCGAATGGGAGCCGACTCCTCGCTCTACCCCGGCCGGGTGCTGAACCTGGCTGTGCCAGAAGCGAGCTTCTTTCCTCCCTCCCAAGTCCCTACATTGGCATTGCCACCTCCATTGACTGCCCAAGATGATGAGATGGCTATCCTAAGGCGTATGGCAGAAACAAAGCAGTTGGTGGGCAATCTTTGGGGGGATTTCCAGGTCATCCTGTACGGTCCCTCGGGTTATAGTGGCCCCCCATTCCTGGCATCCAGGATGCAGGTTTGGTGGCATCAGGATGGGCATATGCTGGTGCTCTCTGGAATAAACCCTCCAGGAAGGACAGAAGTTTACAGACAATATTCGATACCCTCTGGATTCACCTTCAACAGGGATTCCTCAAATGGAAGTTATTATGGTTATCAACACCAGGGGGAGCCTGACCAATATTATTTCCTGAATCCCAGTGTGTTGATGGGGTTTGAGGAGGCGAAGGCAACGCTTGAAGTCGTCGGCAGCGACCATATACTGGGCCGGATTGCCCTGGTGGTCGATTGGATACAGGAGCAAAATACGTATTTCGGTCGCTTATGGATCGATGTGGAAAGAGGTATGGTTTTACGCCTGCGGTTGTTCGAGGACTCTTCTAAGGAGGTCACCCTGATCGATATCGGATTCAGCGACCTGGCCCTGGATGTCGACCTGCCGGCTGGCATTTTCTCACCCAATGGTATTAAGCCGGAAATGTTCGCAGTTGATTTTACAGGGCAGCCTCAGCAGGTTGAATTACGAGTACGATCTTCTCCCTGGGCCCTCCCGCCCGACCGTAGGGCTCGAGAGCGGATTTTGCCGCCAGAGGGCTTCGATCCAACACGGGAACCTTTGACATTGCAATGGCCGATGGAGGATGGGGAATCCGAGGAAGCGTTGGTCGATGTTTACGCAGATGAGTATTATATGGGTAGCGTGAATATCGGTCAGGGGGCTATTAGCCCGGATCAAGGGGAATTTTACGCTTCTATCCCTTTCAATTCTTGCGCCCGCTCCCCAGATGGTCGTTTGGTAGCTGTCTCGATCTCACGCTTATCGAGTTATGAGCCACGTATTTACTGGTTTCCCATTGCGAACCCGCAGGCCTTGCAGTTTGTAATCACGAGGATGGAGGCGGTTAGTGAATTTGCTTTTGATCCAAACAGCCGCTACCTGGCTTACTTTGGTTGTATCGATAGGGAATGCGGTATACAGTTATTGGATACGTATACGGGATCAATCCGCATACTATTCAGCACAGGCGGCCTTAATGCTCCGACCTCCTTAACCTGGAGTCCGGATGGTAAGTTCCTGGCGTTTCTGGGTAATGACTCACGCGGATATTCGAGACAGATCTTCGTGATCCAAAAGAGCAGCGGCGTTATCGTATACCAGGCGGATTATAGCTGGGAGGCCCATTCCGTGCCTCCGGATTCACCGACCCTTGCATGGGGGATACGTTTTCCAGCGGATGAATCTTTTTTCCCATTCGTCGAGGGTTGCCGTTACCCCCTTGAATATCCTGAATGGGCCAAAAACGATCGTTTCGAATAACTCTATCACCTGGTTTTACGTATCGGTCTCATTATTTCTCTCACCAGGATCGTTGTTGGAATAAACTTCTCACTTTGATGTAGGGTATTTGTTGGGATTCCGTAGGTTAAGCGTCAAGCAAGACGACCCTTTCTCTGGCAGAATACTTTTCATGGGGGTGGGGCTGGCCCCGGACCTATATTTTTTGGTCCCCCTCTTTTTGAAAAGGAAGGCGGATGCATCAAGACTTAACTGGACTGAAATCCGAATTCGAGTGGATGCTGCAGAGCTCAGATGTCGATGATGCCCTGCTGACTGAAGCTCTGATCCACAAGTATTATCCCGAGCTCTACCAACTGACATTATCGGTAACAGGTGATCCAGGCGCAGCCGCGAGTGCTGCCGGGCAAGCCATTACCAGCGCGGTGGCAAAACGACACCGCTATACTGGGGAGTATTCTCTGCGTGTCTGGCTTTATGCCTTAGGCTACCGTTCCACTCGGAAATCTAAAGTTAACCACCAGCCAGCAGCTTTAAGGGAAAACCCGGATGGGGGAAAAGATCTGGGAACCAGCGATCAACTGAAGTACTTGCACAGCCTGGATAATAAATACAGCTTACCAGTTAACTTACGGTACGTACACCGCTTGGATCTGAGAGAGATTGGACATATCCTGGGGCTGCGTGAGCGGGCTGTGCATAACCGTCTGAATTCTGCACGCCGGCAGGTCCTCGCCATCCTTTATCCCGGGTCTGAGAAAGAGCCGCCGCATCCGGAGATGGGGGAGCTAATGCGCGAGTCCCTGGATGGGATGTTCGAAGGGAAGAACAGCTTCGAATACCAGGCCCGCCTGGAAATGCACCTGGATGAATGCCGGGAATGCACTGCCTATAGCGCCTTGTTATCCAAGGTGGATGAGCAGATCCGGGTAAGCGCACCCCAGCTTTGGCCGGTCATTGGACCTTCCGAAGCTGAGCTGAAAGCAGTCCAGGCTGAGATACTGGAAAGGACAGGTCGTAAGCATAGGCGCCAATCGTTATCTCTCTCCTTAAAAACACTTTCCCTGGCTGCTATGGTGGTCGCATTATTTACATTAGCAGCCTTTACAACGGATATCTTCGAGACTGTTTTTCCTGAGCGTACGGTCCCGATGGGCGCAGGGAGTAGTCTCTCAGAACAGGCCACTCCTGAAGCTGCAGGTAGCGGCAATACACGTTACCGTCCGAGGCCAACGGGGGTTGGCCCTACAACTCGCCGGGACGGTTACCCGCTCCTGACCGGGGCTTACTTACCACCTCGCATTAACCTGCGCCTTACGCCTCCGGGAGCGATCTTGCCCCAGATCATCGACCGTCTGGCTTGGAATAATTCAGGCCCGTTATCTCTCTACAATGTCCTTGGATATTGGGGCTGGCAAGGTGAGCTGGAAGACGTTCTGGCTGAGCTTCAACCAGACCTGGATCAACAGCATGTTACTCCTGAAGAGATCGTAGCTTACATATATCGAGAGACTGAACTGTCATCCCTGTGGCGGGTCGGAGGGGATTTGGAGACGCTGAAGCTGGTGGTAGCGGGTGGATATCCCGTTATTGTCGCAAAAGGTGCAGAAGATGGCAGTATGCCGGGTTGGTTTGCTCATTACGCCATTGTACATGGATACAACGATAAAGAGGGGGTGGTGCGTCTGGTAGATCTGATGCTGCCGGAAACAGAGATGCAAGACCTACCCTACGAAGATTTTATTCGTGACTGGCGATCGATGAACTATACCTTCCTTGTTTTATACCCGACTCTGCAAGAACAACGCATTTTCGAGCTACTAGGCGATTACGCAGATGAGGTCTACAGCTTCAGAGCTGCTTCACGCTTGGGATCGAATGAGTCGCGCAGCTTGAGCGGAAGAGACAAGTTTTTCGCGGCATTCAATCACGGGACAAGCCACGCCTATTTGGGGGAATATAGCAGGGCAGCGAGCGCCTTCAATGAAGCCATGACGATCTACTTAAGCCTGCCTGAGAGCGAACGCCCCTGGCGTATCCTCTGGTACGAGACCGCGCCGTATACTGTCTATCAGGACGTCTATGTCGTTGAAGATCTCAGCCAACCCAGAGATATAGAGATGGGCTATGAGGTGGGAATTCATGAATGCCTGCCTGGGCAAGGAGATATGTCAGCTGGTCGTGGTGGTGGAGGCGACCTTGCGAGCCTCATTTCCACTGAATTAAGTGAGAGGAACCTTCTTCGCCTGCTCCTATGCACCCAGCCTCAGTAGCCATTCCAATCCGGACGCCATTCAGGGATAATTCCTAGCGCGCCTTCTTGACAAAGGCGGCAAGGGCGTTTATATTCATTACGGGGGAAATATATATGGCTTAACCGCCTCGCGGTATCAGGATATCGCTCTCCCCCGTCGACCCTATCCGCCGTGTCGACATCCTTTTAACTGGAGAAAAACATGGACAAAGTTAGCGATTGGATGAGCAGCCCTGTCATCGTCATTGATCCCGATAGCAGCGTTTCTCATGCCTTAACCTTGATGCGTCGTCGCAGGATACACAGCCTGGTGGTGGACTTGAGTGGGCGGACGCCTACGTATGGGATCATCACCACGACAGATATTCGAGATAAGATCATCGGTGAGGGGCGCAATCCGGCCGAGGTAACGGTACGGGATATCATGACAGCACCCGTTTATACTGCCGGCCCGAATTGGACGCTTAGAGAAGCCTCTATAAAAATGCAGCAGCTAAATATACATCATATGCCGGTTGCAGACGAGGATGGCAACCTGTTGGGGATCATCTCGGTAACAGACATTTTCATCGCGGCGGAAGAAATTGGCTGGGACAACTAGTGTTCCTCCTGGCGCAAATCCTTTTGGCCGTTTATTAGCAACAGAAAATGCAGGTCCACATGCTTACAGGATGTGCTGATAAGAGCTATCTGGTATAATTTGACGGCGCTATCGCAATGAATTATGCGAAGTATCAACACCGGTTCACCGGTGTTGTTTATGGGGGCTGACCAATACTTGGAGGGATAAAGTCCGAATGGAAAAAAATGAATACCTGGATCTATATTATCAGATGGTCATCATCCGCCGTCTGGAGGAACGTTCTGCGGAGTTGTACCAGCAGGGAAAGATCGGCGGCTTCTTGCATTTGTATATCGGCCAGGAAGCCGTGAGCACAGGTCTTGTGTCCGCGCGCAAGCCACAAGACCGGGTCATCACCGCCTACCGCGACCATGGAGTAGCCATTAATGTAGGCATCCCGGCCAAAGAAGTTATGGCAGAGCTACTGGGCAAGGCCACCGGTATATCCAAAGGGAAGGGTGGCTCGATGCACCTGGCGGATGTGGAAAGGAATTTTTGGGGAGGGCATGCGGTTGTTGGCGCTCACCTGCCCATTGCTGCGGGTTTAGCCCTGGGGGATCAGTACCAGAAGAAAGATGGGGTTACTATCTGTATGTTTGGCGATGGCGCCACAAATATCGGTTTCTTTCACGAAGCGCTCAACCTATCGAAAGTATGGAACCTCCCGGTGTTATGGGTATGCGAGAATAACCAGTATGGGATGGGTACCTCCGTCGAGCGAGCCTCTGCCGTGCCGGAGATGCGCCAGAAAGCGGAAGGCTACAATATTCCCAACGACCGGATCGACGGGATGGATCTATTGAAAGTGAGAGAGACGAGCCTGGAAATCTTAGAGAAAATCCGAAACGGAGATGGACCGTACTTCCTGGAGATCATCACCTACCGCTTCCGCGGCCATTCCATGGGTGATCCCGAGCGCTACCGCCAACCGGATGAGATCAAGAAATGGCAAGAGAACGACCCCATCGGGATCTACCGGCGCCATCTTTTAGATAAAGAGATTGCCAAAGAGGGTGAGCTAGACGACCTGGATACTCGGGCGGAAGCCGAAATTCAGGAAGCTGTTGAATTTGCTGAATCTAGCCCTGAACCAGAGCCGGAAGCTCTGTTCGAGCATGTTTATATGGAACCCTAAGCAGCGCTGGTAGGCTGGGTAGTCGTGTTTTGCCTATCCTCCGAGCTGCAGTCAAAGAAATGATAAATTACGATCGAGGAACTTATGCCTAAAATTACCATGCGAGAGGCCATCTCCCAGGCTTTGATGGAAGAAATGGAACGTGACGAGCGTGTCTTCATTTTGGGAGAAGAAGTTGGCGTTTGGGGGGGTACCTATGCAGTAACAAAAGGGTTCCATGATAAATTTGGAAGTGATCGGGTAAAAGACACCCCCATTGCAGAAGCGGTCATCGTTGGAGCGGCCATCGGAGCGGCTTTGACCGGCTTACGCCCGGTAGCCGAGCTGATGACAATCAACTTTGCATTTGCAGCCATGGACCATATTGTTAACCAGGCTGCCAAGCTTCATTATATGTTTGGAGGGCAATTCGTCCTTCCGATGGTTATTCGCGCCCCAGCCGGCGGTGGGCGACAGCTCGGAGCCACACATTCACAAACCCCGGATGTCATCTTCGCGCATTTCCCGGGACTTAAAGTGGTAGCTCCGGCTACTCCAGAGGATGCCAAGGGTATGTTGAAGGCTTCCATTCGTGACGACAATCCGGTGTTGTTT
>CAZAQS010000241.1:0-7210 GCA_964486825.1 uncultured Anaerolineaceae bacterium
CAACGATAACCCAAATCTGCAAGGCATTCTGGAGGACGCTCAGCAGATCCGAGAGCGGGCGCTGTACATCGCTGCCCAGATTTTCAAGACGATGATGCAAGACAAGCAGGTCTTGATCCTATTGGAGGATATCCAGTGGGCTGATGAAGGATCACTGGATTTTATCGAGCATATTGCAGCCGAATGCATCGAGTATCCGCTCATGCTGGTTTGCCTGGCTCGAAAGAACCTTTTCGAGCGGCGGCCGACATGGGGATCAGTTCTGCCTACCCATATACAAATCGGCTTGAGCCAGCTGTCTGAGGAGGAAAGCCGCCAATTGGTGCTCGAGATCCTGCGAAAAGTAGATGATATTCCTTCCTCCTTGCATGACCTGATCGTAAGCCAGTCGGAAGGCAATCCTTACTATGTTGAAGAAGCCATCAAGATGCTGATCGACGATGGGGTCATCGTTCTTGATGACGAACGCTGGCAGGTCAGGAAGGATAAACTTGTCGAGTGGAAGATACCTCCAACTCTAACCGGTTTACTTCAAGCCCGATTGGACGGGCTCCCAGAGCATGAACGTAAGGTGCTCCACCGGAGCTCGGTCGCCGGGCGTGTGTTTTGGGACGATCTGACTGCCAGGTTGAACGATATGAGCAGTGAGGATGCCGGAGGGGTGATGGATACCGCCGGAGCGTTGGCGAAGCTGCAAGGGCGGGACCTGATCAACCGAGTAGAGCAATCGACCTTCACCGGTACCCAAGAATATATCTTTAAACATGCATTGCTGCGAGAGGTCACTTACGAGAGGTTGCTCAAACGCTTGCGGCGCACTTATCATTTGCAGGTAGCCGAGTGGCTGTGTGAGCGCAGCGGAGAACAGGTTGAAGTATATACCGGTCGGATCGGCGAACATTTTGAGTACGCAGGAGAGGCTATCCAGGCAGCTGAATGGTATGCCCGTGCTGGAAAACAAAGCCAGGCTACTTATGTACCAGAGATGGCCAAAGGTTATTATCAAAAAGCTTTAAAGCTATGGGAACAAGTAGACATCCTGTCACCAGAGAACGAATCCCTCAAGATCGAGGTTTTGCATGGACTTGGGCAAGTCCTGAACTGGTTAGGCCGATATGATGAAGCCATTGAAACCTTTCAGCGGATGGCCGGATTGGCGGAAAGGCTGGGGGATGTCAAGTCGCAGGCGCAGGCCTGGCAAGGTAATGCTGAAGCTCAAATGCACCAGGGCGATACGCGGGGTTCCATTCGAAGCGCCTCGCAAGCAGAAGCACTGGCCCGGCCAGCTGAAGCGGATCTGGAAGTCATCAAGGCTCTCTGGATGAAGGCCTGGGGCGCCTACCGGTTGGGTGAGATGGATGGGGCACTGACACAAGCCAAAAGAGTCTCAGAGCTCAGTCACCAGATACAAGACCGGGGGCAGATGGCGCATAGCTTGAACTTGCTTGGTGTGCTCGAATCTGTCTCGGGGCGCTTTGATGAGGCGAGTGAATATTTCGAGCAGGCCTTGGAAATTTTCAATTTGCTTGGAAACCGGCGGCGGGCCATGCCTCTGATGAATAACCTGGGAGTCATCCTGGAAGCGCGTGGAGATTACCCAGGGGCTCTGGATCGCTACCAGGCTGCCTTGAATATGGCGCGGGAGATCGGCAATCGAGATGGCGAAATGGTATACATGAGCAACCTGGGTGGTATCCGGGTCTGGATGGGCGAGTACCAGTCCGCGGAGGCCGATTTACGCCAGGTAATTGATATGGCGGGTTCCCGAGGAGTGGATGTGCTCTCATCAACCTATTGCTTCCTCTCCGAAGCGCTTTTAGGCCAGGAAAAGACAGAGGAAGCCCTGGACGCAGCCAAGCAGGCGCTGACCTTGGCTCATGAGATGGAAATTCAAGAGGATATGGGCACCGCATGGCGCTCACTGGGGCGAGTAGCAGCAGCTTTGGGAAAGCCTATCTCGATTCAAGTAAACGGTCAGCAACCGCTCCAGGCTTTTTCGGCAGAATACTGTTTTTCTGAAAGCGAACGTATATTTATCGAGATCGAGAGAGAAGATGAGCGCGCCCGAACCTTGAGGGAGTGGGCCCGTTATGAACTAGACCAGGGAGATCAAAAACAGGGACGAAAGTTGTGGGAGCAGGCGCGCGCTATCTTCCTGGAATTGGAGGCGCTACCAGAAGTCGAGCAAATGGAGGAATATCATGCGAAATAAATGGAATAAATGGATAGTGACAATCGTAACACTGTTTATCGTAATGACCCTGGTCCCGGCGGCGATGGCAGGTAAGTTTCATTTCAATAGCATCAATTTTAACCTTGGCGGATCGCTGGTGCTGCAAGGGAGCCTGGTTGGGCTGGGCAACCAGGTCGCCGAAGTAACCCTTACGGGTTATGGAAACGTTTCAGCGCTTTGCCAAAATAAGGGCGGACAGCAAGCGCTGGGCAGGAACCCCGTATTCGTAGCTGCGGAGCAATCTGGCTTATTCGTGTCCGGAGATAACGGGCGGGCGCTGGTACGGGTAGTAGCGCCAGACCCTACTGCTCCAGAATACGAACCCTCACCAACTCCCAAAGATGCCGGCTGCCCTAACGGAAACTGGGATGTGATAGGGATCGTGGACGGGTCCACCGATTGGACAGCGGCGCGGGTTGTAGTAAGAGATGATTTAGGTCTGGTCCAGATCGACCAATGGTATACCTGCACAACTACTTTCCAAGATGGACTGGCAACCAGTATCACATGTGTGGAATCGTAATTTAACTATGTTGATGAAAGGCGCGTGGTAAAGGCAATCCATTCAGTTTCCTTTACCACGCGCTAGCCGTCATGGCAACCCAAGACAAGGTACTCAATCGCTGGCGGCGATGAGACATGTTGATAAATTGCCGTACGAGTAGCAGGCGCATAGATCTTCCCTTTGTCATAATGATGTAATAAATTTGACTGGATAATTCTCACTTGAGATGAGTGTTTTTTCATGCTACTCTAAAATGTGAACGATAACGGGAACGATAACGGTAGTCTATTAAATCATGAAAATTAGAAACGGAAGAGCGACAATCAAAGAGGTTGCCTCTGCAGCTCGGGTTTCCACCCAAACGGTCTCGAGGGTAATTAACGACAGGCCTGATGTATCACCGGAAACCCGCAAAAGGGTAAAAGAGGTGATAGAAAAGCTAGGTTACCAACCCAGTGCTCTGGCACGCAGCTTGATACGGAGGCGCAGTTATACTCTCGGGGTTGTAACAGCAGGTCTTAAATATATTGGCCCATCCCGCACTCTGAGCGGAATCACCGCTGCTGCTGAAGAGGCTGGGTATGCTCTTCTGCTTAAGGAGCTATCAAGTTTTGATGCCCAAGATAACGGATATATCTTCAAGGCATTCCTTTCCCAGCATGTGGATGGAATTATCTGGGCTGTACCGGAGGTCGGTGACAATCGCAGATGGGTTAATCAGAACATCTCGGATGTGGAAATTCCGATTGTTTATTTAACAATGGAGCCGCAAGAAAAGGTTACTGTGGTATCGATTAACAATTACCTGGGTGGGCGGATGGCGATGTCTCACCTGCTCGATCAAGGTTACCGGTCTATCGCTCACGTCACAGGGCCGCTAGACTGGTGGGAATCTCGTCAACGGATGGCAGCCTGGAGAGATGCCCTGGCTGAAGCTGGAATAGAAGCTATGGATAAACATTGGGTGGAGGGCAACTGGTCTTCAGCGAGTGGGGCTCGAGCTGCCGAAATACTATTCGGACAATATCCCGAGATGGATTCGATCTTCGTTGCAAATGACCAGATGGCGTTAGGCGTAATGCAAATTGCCTATCAAAGAAACCTGAAAATTCCTGGAAATCTTGGGATCGTAGGTTTCGACAATATTGCTGAGTCTGCCAATTTTTGGCCTTCTTTGACGACCATTCAGCAGGACCAGTACGACCTCGGTAAGATCGCCTTACAAGAAATCATTAAGATTGTTGAAGCAGGCTGGCAAGAGCAAGAACCGGTCGGTCCTAATTCGATCATCCTCTCCCCGTCCTTCATCGTTCGGGAAAGCTCGATTCGAAGACGAGATTGAAACATTCTCGATTACTTGCCAGAGCCTATAAAACGATATGATACATAATCCAATATCCTAGCAGGAGATGCACAGATGATTAACTTAAAAAATTATGAGGTCTGGTTTGTAACCGGTAGCCAACACCTGTATGGTGAAAAAACCCTGGAACAGGTTGCCAGTCACGCGCGTGAGATTGCTGGATTTTTAAATTCTTCCTTGCATATCCCTGTTGAAGTGACCTTCAAGCCAGTCTTAGCTACAGCGGATGAAATCCGGCAATTATGTCTGGATGCAAATTCAGCGCAGAGATGTGTAGGCTTGATCACATGGATGCATACATTTTCTCCGGCTAAGATGTGGATTGCAGGGTTAAGTATGCTTAAGAAACCATATCTGCACCTGCATACTCAATACAACCGTGAAATCCCATGGACTGAAATCGACATGGATTTCATGAACCTGAATCAATCAGCTCACGGAGATCGTGAATTCGGTTTTATTGGTAGCCGCCTGAGATTGGATCGAAAAGTTGTGGTCGGATACTGGCAAGACCAGGATGTACAGACCTCAATTGGTGGGTGGTCTCGCGCGGCCTGCGCCTGGTCAGATTGGCAGGGAGCAAGAGTAGCTCGATTTGGCGATAATATGCGCGATGTAGCGGTTACAGAGGGCGATAAAGTGGAAGCGCAGATCAGGTTGGGTTACTCGGTGTTTGGCTATGGTGTGTCCGAACTGGTTTCCTCAGTCCAGGATGCAAACCAGGCTGATATCGATGACACAATCCAGTCTTATTTAGATGAGTATGAGGTCTCTGCTAGTCTCCAACCCGAGGGGGATCGCTATGCTTCCCTCGTAGAAGGAGCTCGCATCGAGGTAGGCTTGCGTAATTTTCTCAAAAACGGCGATTTTAAGGCTTTCACGACAACCTTCGAAGACCTGCACGGGCTGGCTCAGCTTCCGGGGTTGGCAGTCCAACGGGTCATGCGGGATGGGTATGGATTCGGGGCAGAAGGGGATTGGAAAACGGCAGCCCTGGTGCGGGCGATGAAAGTGATGAGCGCCGGTCTGCCTGGCGGGGTTAGCTTCATGGAAGATTACACCTATCATTTCGGTTCCACAGGGGATAAGGTATTGGGCGCGCATATGCTGGAGATCTGCGAATCAATTGCAGCAGGCAAGCCGAAGCTGGAGGTCTTGCCGCTATCGATTGGTGGAAAGGCAGACCCTGTCCGTTTGATCTTCGATGCCAACACTGGTGCGGCGATTGGCGCATCCATTATGGATATGGGGCAGCGCTTCCGATTGCTTGTTAATAAGGTTGATGTGGTACCAACGGAGGCGAACCTGCCCAAGTTGCCGGTAGCACGCGCCTTGTGGCTGCCGCGCCCTGACTTGAAAACAGCTGCCGCTGCTTGGATCTATGCAGGCGGGGCGCACCACACCAGCTTTAGCTATTCTGTCACGGCTGAAAATTTGAGAGATTTCGCGGAAATGGCGGGGATTGAGTTCCTGCTCATCGATGAAAACACCTCCCTGGAAGAGTTCAAGAAAGAACTGCGCTGGAACGATTTATATTACCACCTGGCGAAGGGTATCTGACGACCGGAAAGGAGCTGGCATGCCATACAAGGTCTTTTTCGTTGAGGATGAGATCGTGACCCGCGAGGGTATCCGGGATAATGTTGACTGGAAGAGCAACGGTTTCGAATTATGTGGCGACGCCTCTGATGGTGAAATGGCTTTGCCTCTCCTTCAATCGGCCAGGCCCGATGTTTTGATTGCTGACATCAAAATGCCGTTCATGGACGGGTTGCAGCTTTGCAAGATCGTACGAGAACGGATGCCGAGGATCAAAATTGTGATCTTGAGCGGACATGACGAGTTTGAATATGCTCAGCAAGCAATCAAATTAGGCGTAACTGAGTACCTTTTAAAACCTGTTACCCCGAAAGACTTGCATCAAGTGCTTCAAAGGTTGGCTGGTCAATTGGATCAGGAAGAGAAAGAACGGGAAAATCTGGAGACATTAAATGACCAGGTGAGTGAATACCGGGTTACTCTCAGGGAAAGACTTTTACTCAAGTTGTCAGTAGGCGCTGTTTCTCCAACAGAAGCAATCGAGCAAGGTCAATCTCTGGGTCTGGATCTCATCGCCAGGTGCTATCTGGTTGTAATCGTTAAAACTGAACTGGCCGATTGCTCGGACCAGTTTGATTACGATGAATACCAGAGAGTTCAAAATCTCATTTCAAATGTGGTGGAACATAACCCGGATATTTATTTGCTTCGAAGGGGATGGGATGAGCTTGTATTGTTGATGAAAGGGAACACGCCAGAATATTTGGAAGAGGAGAGGGACCTGATCGTAGAAAGGATTAAACACGAGGCGAAAAGTACAACTTATCAACTTACCATCGGAATAGGCGCACCTAAAAAACGGATCGCAGATGTTTACCGGTCCTACGTTGAGGCATGGGTATGTATACAAAGCACTGTCACCCATAGTGAGCTGGATCCAAATGCCGTGTTTAATAAGGCAGAGCTGCTAAAATTAGACAAGTCCGCTGTTGAAAACTTCTTAAGATCGGATGTCAAAGAAGATTTTGAGTCTTTCTTTGATGCCTTTATTCAACCCCTAAGTGAATCGGCTATCAAATCTTACCTTATCAAAATCTATATATATTTAGATATTCTCCTGTGTGCGGCAAAGTTTGTGAGTGAATTGGGGGGAGATATTGAGCCTGTTATCCCAGCCTTTTATACGATAGAAGCTGAATTACGGTATATCAAAACCATGGAGCAATTGCGGGAGCAGGTGCGCCAGATTCTCTTCAGCGTCCTTGAGTTTAGAGATAATCAAAACACCAATCAGTATTGGCAGCTTATCCGGCAAGCTAGAGAGTATATCGGCCACCACTATATGGATTCTGATCTGTCGCTGAATAAGGTTGCAACCCATGTAAATCTCAGTCCAAGTCATTTCTGCGTGGTATATAGCCAGGAGACCGGCCAAACCTTCAAAGAATACCTGACAGAGATCCGAATTAAAAAGGCCAAAGAATTGTTGCGTATGACCAATCTGAGGTCAACTGAAATCTCTTACCAGGTTGGATACAGCGATCCGCATTACTTTAGTCATGTCTTCGGA
>CAZAQS010000242.1:0-7207 GCA_964486825.1 uncultured Anaerolineaceae bacterium
AGTGTTTCATCCTTCAGTGATTTCAGCATTTTTCATCCCTTCAGTGTTTTCATCTTTTCAGTGTTTTTATCCTTTCAGTGATCCTAATACGATACAATACATATATATATATTATATAAAACCTTGACATTTCTTCAATTCTCTGATAAACTCCCTTTATCTCGGTTCAAAATTTACAGGAGGTGTCTGTTATGTCTGCTGATTTGATTATTCACGCCCAGGATGTTGTCAAAACCTACAGTACGGGGAAGCTGGTCGTGCCTGCCCTGCAAGGGGTCAACCTGGACGTCTACCGCGGCGAGATGTTGGCCATTATGGGGCCATCGGGCTGCGGCAAAACCACCCTGCTCAATACCTTTTCCGGGCTGGATGAGATCGACAGCGGTCTCATCGAAATTGACGGTCTCGACCTGGTCAAGATGGACGATCGTAACCGTACCCGGTACCGCGCCGAAAATATGGGCTTTGTTTTCCAGTTTTACAACCTTTTACCGGTCTTGACGGCAGTAGAAAACGTAGAAATGCCCCTGCTGCTCTCTGAAAAAGGGTACGGCGCCCGGGAAGCACGCCGCCTGGCACAACAGGCCCTGGATGCGGTCGGTCTCTCAGCCCAGGCCGGGCAGCTTCCGGGGGAGCTGTCCGGCGGGCAGCGCCAGCGGGTCACCATCGCCCGGGCCTTGGTCAATTCACCCGCCATCGTCTGGGCTGACGAACCCACCGGCGACCTGGACACGCAAACCTCCCAGGAGGTCGTCGACCTGATGCGCCGCCTGAACCAGGAGAACCAGCAGACCTTCGTGATCGTCACCCACTCGATAGAGATTGGCAAGCAATGCGACCGCATCATCTGGATGCGAGATGGGCGCATCATTGAAGAGGGCCAAACCGTTGATGCAGCCCAACCAGCATTCGCATCGTCCGGCATCCGCCAGGCGAAACCACCCCTCGCGCTTGCCCCTCGCCCGGCCACCGGGGATTGATCTCCGGCCTACCAGTACCGTTCAGCCGGCCCGACCGGTGAAGGATTTGTTATGAACACAATTTTTGGTATCCCCGCTAACCTGCTGCTGATTATCCTGGTCGCTCTTTCTGGGCTGATCCTTGCCTCAGTCGCCTTCTCGGCCCTGCGCTTCCCGCTGGCCTTCCGCCTGGGGGTCCGCAACCTGCCCAGGCGCAGATCGCAAACCATGCTGATCGTTGCCGGGCTGGCGCTTTCCACGCTGATCATCACCAGCGCCCTGGGCATTGGCGATACAGTGGATTACTCGGTCCGCTCGGAAGTATACAGCTCCTTGGGCGGCATTGACGTGCAGATCGGTGAAAGCCAAGCCGGGGGCAGGACTGCCTTTGACTTTACCGGCTCTGCCAGCCCGGCTCCCCAGGCTAGCGATAGCTGGATCGATGATGAAATCGCTCCTGCCGTGGCTGGGGTGGTTGACGGCGTCGTCTTCGATGGCGCAGCCGCCTCCATCTCGCAGGCGCTACCGGTCGTCAACCCGGAAGGCAGCCTATCAGAGCCGGCGGTGCAGGTGAGCGGCCTGGAGATGCTGGGCGGGGACGGACTGCTGGAACCGGCCGGGCTATCCGGTTTAGGCGCCAGGCAGGCGCTGGCCAACCAGTCCCTGGCAGTGGCATTGGCCCTGTCGGTTGGCGACGAAATCTGGGTCATCAAGGGCAGGCCCGTAACCTACGAGATTGCCGGGATCGTACCGGATGGCGAGCTGGCTGGCGCCGGCCCATCCCTCTTGATGCAGTTGGACGTAGCCCAATCCCTGTTCGGACAGCCTGGAAAATTGACCACCCTGCATATCTCGAACCAGGGAGACGCTGAATCCGGCGCCGCCCTCACCGACCAGGCGCTCGAGCAGCTTTCGCAGGTTGCCGGTACGGCCGCCGTAATCCCCGTCAAACAGGAACAGCTAGAGGCGGCTGCCGGGAGCGCCGAGACCATTACCAACCTGTTTGTCACCTTCGGAACCTTTTCGATCGCTTCCGGCGTCTTGCTGATCTTGCTCATCTTTTCGGTGCTGGCTGCCGAGCGCAAGTCCGAGCTCGGCATGAGCCGGGCGGTCGGGCTGCAGCGCGCCGACCTGATCCGCCAGTTCGTCTCCGAGGGCCTGGGGTACAACCTGATTGCAGCCGGCATCGGGGCCGCCTTAGGCGTCGTGGCAGCCATTCTCCTGGCACAGGCGATCGCCAGCCTGCTGGGGGCCGGGCTGGACTTGACCCCGCGCGTTTCCTTGCGCTCGGTCATCATCGGATATACCCTGGGCATGGTCATCACCTTCATCACTGTTACCCTCTCGGCGGTGCGCGTCAGCAAGATCAATATCATCGCCGCCATCCGCGACTTGAACCTGCCGGTGCCGCCCCGTCTTCCGCAGTGGACCTTGTTCCTGCGGCCCTTCACGGTCTGGCGCGCCGCCTTACAGGTTGCCGGTCAGGGAAATATCCGCGCCGCGGCCGGCCTGTTCCTGGTCGCCGGGCCCAAAGCCATCCTGAGCTTCTGGGCCGGGCTCGCCGCCCGCGGGCCGCTACTGCTGGGCCTGGGATACCTGCTCGCCTGGGTGGGCGTAAACCTGGCCGGGCAGAATGGTGTCTACGGGATGGGGGTGTCCATCTTTATCATCGGCCTGGGCCAATTTTTTCACTGGCTGCGCCTGCCGGCCCGCCTGGCTTACAGCTTTACCGGGCTGAGCCTGGTCTTGTACTGGTCCCTGCCGGTACGGGAGATCGGCCGCCTGGCCGAGCTGGGCAACAACCCAGGAGATTTCTTTATCAGCGGCATGTTCCTGGTAGGCGGCTCGATCTTGCTCTTCCTGTATAACGCGGATGCCCTGCTGAACTTGTTCGCCAGGCTCTCGGGCAGGAACGGGGTGCTGCTGCCGGTAGCGCGCGTCTCGATCGCCTACCCGGTATCTACCAAAGGTCGCACGGCGACCACGCTGGCCATGTTCAGCCTGATCATCTTCACCCTGATCAGCACAGCCACCATCACCAACACTTTCAGCAATTTCCTGGACGCAAATGCCGGTAGCGGCGGCTACGACATCCTGGTGCAGACCAATCCCTTCAACCCGATCGCGCAGGCTACCTTCACCAACCGGGTGGGTGAACTGGCAGCCGCTGGGGAAATGAACCCGCCGCAGGTTGTGGCTGCCTCCGTGTTTGCGCCGGTGCAGGCGCAGAGCGCGGATATGCCAGGCGCAGCCGGCTATATCGTTCAAGGGCTGGATGAGACTTTCTTCGCCAGCCATCGCCTGGAGCTGGGCGGCATAGCGCGCGGCTACAGCACCCCCGAGCAGGTCTGGGCAGCCGTTCAGTCCGACCCCTCCCTGGTGATCATCGATAACTTCTCCATCGACCGCAGCGGCGCGCCGGGTTACACCAAAGACGAAACAATTTTCTTCATCGATAGCATCCGCGCCAGCGATTCGGTTTTCGATCCCGTCCCGCTACAAATCACCACAAATGACGGAAGTGTTTTAGACGTCACCGTGGTCGGTGTCCTGCGGACGGCGCCTAGCTTCTACGGAGCGCTGATGAACCTGGAAGCTGCCGCTCAACTGGGCTACACCGAACCCAACCGCTACTTCCTTCGCCTGGGTGACAGCAGCCAGGCCTCCAGCGATGCCCGCCTGCTTCGCAGCAGCTTTGGGCAGCAGGGGCTCCAAACCAGCCTGCTGAAAGAGCAGATCCAGGAAAGCCAGAAGGCCACCCGGGGCGTCTTCTACCTGATCCAGGGTTTCGTTGGGCTGGGGCTTTTGATCGGGATCGCCGCGCTGGGGGTGATCACCATCCGGGCGGTCGTAGAGCGCCGCCAGCAGATCGGCGTACTGCGCGCCATAGGTTTTCAGCGTCATATGGTCCAGAGGGTGTTTTTGCTGGAGAGCCTGTTTATCGCCGGGCTGGGGACGGTGATCGGCTATGGGCTGGGGCTCACCTTCTCTTATAACCTGTACCGGCAGGTGGCTGCTGACCAGGGATTGGCTTTCCTGCCGCCCTGGGCCTCCCTGGCTGCCATTGGCGCGGCCATCTTCGTGGCCAGCTTGCTGACTGCCTGGCTCCCGGCCCGGGCCACCAGCCAGGTGGTGATCGCAGAGGCGCTGCGCTACGAATAAACCCACAGGGTGTGGAGGGCTACCAGTTGGGTGAAGCCGGGCGGCGTCTGAATCAGGGCGCCGCCTTTTCCTTTCCGACACTTATTGTCTGGTTTGGGGTTATTTAAATCAACCCACGCCAGGTCTTGACCTCGGAGATTTACCTACGGGAACCCCCGGATTGTCACGACTCTGCCTGCGTGGTAGAATGATTATCAATACGAAAAGGGGATTTTTTCTAGGAGGTCCTCATGGAAGGACAAACCGGTTCTTTTACAGTTAAAAAGGGGTTGGCTCAGATGTTGAAAGGCGGCGTCATTATGGACGTCGTCACACCTGAGCATGCCCGCATTGCTGAAGATGCTGGCGCCGTGGCGGTCATGGCCCTGGAACGCGTCCCTGCCGATATCCGCAGCAGCGGAGGCGTGGCGCGTATGAGCGATCCGGAGCTGATCTTGCAGATCATGGATTCGGTCACCATCCCGGTCATGGCCAAATGCCGCATCGGCCATTTCGTCGAAGCCCAGGTCCTGGAGGCCATCGGCGTCGACTATATCGACGAGTCCGAGGTGCTCACTCCGGCAGATGAGCAGCACCATATCTACAAACACGACTTCAAAGTGCCTTTCGTCTGCGGTTGCCGTAACCTCGGCGAAGCCCTGCGGCGCATCGCCGAAGGCGCGGCCATGATTCGCACCAAGGGCGAAGCTGGCACCGGCGATGTGGTGGAGGCTGTCCGTCACGCCCGCAGTGTGCTGGGTGAAATCCGGCGTCTTCAAAACATGCCCGAGGAGGAGCTGATGTCGGAAGCCAAGCAGCTTGGCGCTCCCTTCGAGCTGCTGCTGGAAACCCGCAAGCTTGGCAGGATGCCGGTGGTCAACTTTGCTGCCGGGGGGGTGGCTACGCCGGCCGATGCAGCCCTGATGATGCAGCTCGGCGTCGACGGTGTTTTCGTCGGCTCGGGTGTCTTCAAATCCAGCGATCCCGCCAGGCGCGCCGCCGCTATCGTCAAGGCCGTCACCCATTACAACGATCCCTATATCCTGGCAGAGGTCAGCCGCAACCTGGGCGAGGCCATGTCGGGACGCTCGGCCGCCAGCCTGGCGGAGAGCGAGCTGATGGCAGGTCGAGGCTGGTGATAGGAGGGGTGAAAGGCTTCCACTGGGAATGTATATAGGAGTTCTGGCCCTGCAGGGTGACTTTGCAGAGCATATCGCCATGCTGAAGCGCCTGGATGTCCAGGTAGTTGAAGTGCGCCTGCCGGAGCATTTATCCGGGCTGGAGGGCTTGATCATACCCGGGGGAGAGTCCACGACCATGGGCAAGCTGGCAGCAGAATACGGTTTGATCGAGCCGCTGCGCGAGTTTGGTCGCTCCAAGGCCGTCTGGGGTACCTGCGCCGGGGCGATCATGCTTTCGAAAGACGTCCAGCGTCCACAGCCTCTGCTGGGCCTGATGGACATCCAGGTCGAGCGGAATGCTTTTGGCCGCCAGGTGGACAGCTTCGAGGCCGACCTGGAAATCCCGGCCCTAAGCCAGGTAGACCCTTCAGGAGAGACATACCACGCCGTTTTCATCCGCGCCCCGCGCATCCAGGCTGTGCATGAGCCAGCCAGGGTGCTGGCTTCTCTACCAGATGGCAGCATCGTTGCCGCCCAGCAAGGCCGCTTATTGGCTACTTCATTTCATCCCGAGCTGACCGGCGACGATCGCTTCCACAAGTATTTTTTAAAGTTAGCAGGTTATGAGCGTACGACCCTTTGATTGGCGAGACCTACCGGCGCTGCACCGCTACCGCAAGCAGTGCCTGTTCCTGGACAGCACCCGGCTGCTCACTCAGGGCCCCAGGCTGGTTCCAGGCGCCTTCCTTTTTTCATATTTTTCCCACGCCATGGGCGTGTTTACCTTCCAGGCCGCCACCAACGGTAGGCGCGGCCCGGTCCTGTTGGGGCAGGTTGTCCACCCGGCTGGTTGCGCCACGGCGCGCCTGTCTTATGTCACGCCGGCCTCTGCCCTGGATGCTGATAATATGACCGGGCTGGTGGAACATCTTACCGCCCTGATCGGGGCGCGCGGCGCCGTTCACCTGTTGGCTGAAGCCGAAGAACAGGAGCAGGCCTTCGAGCTGCTGCGCAAAGCCGGCTTTGCCACGTACGCCCGCCAGCGCATCTGGCAGCTCACCGGAGAACCTGCCGGGGATTTCCAGGAAACGCCCTGGAAGACTGCCCGGCCAATCGATATTATCAATGTTCGTTCCTTGTACGCCAACCTCGTGCCTGGCCTGGTCCAGCAAGTGGAAGCCCCACCCGCGAACCAGCTGCGCGGCCTGGTCTTCAGGCAAAACGACGAGGTGTTGGCCTATGTCGAAGTCAAATATGGATCGCGCGGTATCCTGATCCAGCCCTTTATCCACCCGGATATGGGACAGGTGCCCGAGCGGTTGGTTTACCTGTTGAAAACTTTACCTTACCGTCGCTCCCGCCCGGTGTACATCAACGTCCGCTCGTACCAATCCTGGCTGGAGCCGTTTTTAGAAGATTTGGGCGCAGAGGCCGGACTCCGCCAGGCGGTGATGGTCAGGCACCTGGCTGTCGCCATGAAAGCTGCTCGTTCGTTCGTCTTACCGAGACTCGAAAGGGGACAACCGGAGATATCTGCGCCCATATCCCGGAGAATCAGTAATAACCATGAGACAACGCGAAATTACAGATGACTTACAAGCGCTGCTAGACGTTTTACCACCGAACATCTCAAGAGCTGTAAATGAAGCCAGCAACCGGGAGAACCTGGTAGAGGTGATCCTGGACCTGGGGCGCGTGCCTACGGCGCGCTTTTTCGATCGAGAAGTGGTGCTCCTGGACACGGAAGTCACCCACGAAGAAATTGAATCGGTTGTCGAGCGCATCGGCGCTTTTGACGCCGATAACCGCGCCGGCATGGAGCGCACCCTGCATCGCATCGCTGCCATCCGCAACCGGCGCGGCAGCATCGTCGGCCTGACCTGCCGCGTCGGGCGCGCCGTTTACGGCACAACCGATATCCTGAAAGATTTGATCGAGAGCGGCAAGAGCCTGCTGCTGCTCGGCCCGCCCGGGGTGGGCAAGACC
>CAZAQS010000243.1:0-7193 GCA_964486825.1 uncultured Anaerolineaceae bacterium
CCTTCTCAAGGTAATACAGGGCTGCTGCAGATGTACCACCTGGGGAGGTCACCTGGTTGCGCAGAAAGGCCAGGTGAAGGGGATCGGTGCGAGTGGTATAAAATTCGACCGAGCCGCGCAGCGTTTGGGCTACTAACTGCTCGGCCAGGCGGCGTGGGAAGCCAAGGTGCACGCCGGCGTCGACCATGGCTTCCATGAAAAGAAAGACATAGGCCGGGCCTGTGCCGGATAATGCGGTAGCCATATCCAGGTAGCTCTCTTCTTCTACGAAGACCTCCTCGCCCAGCGCAGTCAGGATCTGGCGGGCCATCTCGCGCTGCTCGGCGGAGACATCCGGCGCGGCAGTCCATACGGTGATGCCCTGGCCAATTTGGGCAGGTGTATTGGGCATCGAGCGAACGACAAGGTTATGCCCCAAACCGGCGCTGATCTTGGCGACCGGCGCTCCGGCTACGATCGATAAGACCAGGGCATCTGCCTGGATGCCCCCTTTCAAGCCATCCAGGACTTTGTCCAGGCGCTGGGGCTTTACAGATAGAACGATGATGCCTGCGCTTTCTGCTGCAGCAGTATTATCTGCCTGGATGCGGATCTGGTAACGCTCCTGGAGCTGGTTCAGCCGCTCAGGGCGCGGGCCGGCTGCGACCAGGTTCTCAGGAATGGCCATATTGCGACGGAGAAGACCGGCAATCATAGCCTCCGCCATGACCCCTGGGCCGATGAATGTAATGGGTGTTTTGTCTAACAATATCTCTCCTCTTTGACGTTTGAGTCGATCAAGGGCGGGCGAAATAACCTAACGCCAGGCGTAAGCGTTCTTCTACATCATCCGGAGCCCCGGGTGGGATCTGTTGTATGGCTGCCTGGGCTTCGATCACACTGTAGCCCAGGCTGGTCAGCGCATCCAGGACTCCGGTATCGGCTTCGCTAAAAGCTGCCACCGGCCCCAACCCTTCGATTGTCTTGATCCGGTCGTGAAGCTGGAGCAAGATCTTCTGGGCGGTCTTTTTCCCCACCCCAGGCACACGACTGAGCAGCTCGGTCTGTTCGTGGAAGACCGCTCGCCGGATGGTGTCTGGCTCAAGAGCCGACAGGATCGACATGGCAACCCGAGGACCCACACCATTTACGGTGAGGAGCTGGGTAAAGATCTCGCGGCCATCCAGGCTCTCGAATCCGTACAGGGTCAACGCATCCTGGCGGACGACCAGGTAGGTGTATAGCAGAAGACGCTCTCCGAGATGGACACGCTCGCACAGGCTGGCAGGTGCGTATACTTGCAAGCCTACGCCCCCAACTTCAACGACCAGGCTGCTGTTCTCTCTGAGGATGATTGTCCCGTTAAGGCTTGCGATCATATTATTTGCTCACCAGGAATGCTAACTCAGTTTGAAATTCAAAGCGCTGTACGCCCCAGCCAGTTCCGCCAACCAGCTCTTCGAAGCGAACGGCGTAATTGGCGGTCATACCCACTTGCTTTCCACCCAGGCTGTAGACAGGGAAGGAAACCAGGAAGTGGGAGGCGGGCAAACCTTCAAGCAGACGCCGGCCGGCATCCTTATCGACCTGTTCCAGGCATGGGATGCTTTTTAGTATAAAGGCAAGGTCCACATGCCTGTCCAGAGAAAATTCTAACACGTCTGCTACGAGCGTGCGACCGTGAATTGGCAGCAAACCCAAATACTCCCCGATGAAATCCATCATATCCCGGTAGATATCCACGGCGATATATTCCACTCCCTCCGGCAAACCCATCCACGGCAAGGCTAAGGGGTTAAGACCGCAGGCTACGTCCAAAACAGAGCGAACAGGCGGCAGGCCGGCGAGCGTGACCTGGAAAAATTGGTCCAGGACCGGCAGCCTCTCGCGGGTAGAGGCGTGGAATGCCATGATATCCCGGCAAGCTCCTGGGAAGGCTTCCGGGTCAGGTTTCGCATAGGCGTCCAGAAGGCGCGCCAACCAGGCTTGATATTCCATGCGTTCGGGCTGGTAGGCGCCACCCACCTGGTGAAGTTTGTTCTTGGTTGCCTTGAGGGCTTCTTTATAGCTGCGACGGTGGCTTAATTCCCGCTCCGCAAGGCTGCGCACGAAGACCGGGCTGATGTAGCGGTATTTCCTGGTGGAGAGCACCTCGTTGACCAGGCGCTCCAGGTAGACTTCATCCTTCGGCATGGCGGGTCGGATCAGCTTTCTGCTCGCAAATGGGTAGTGAGCTGGACCATAAAGCGCAGGTTGTGAATTGTCGCCAGGCGCTGGGCCAGGCTATCACCGATCTTGAAGAGGTGGTGGAGGTAGCCAGTGGAGTAGCGAATGCATAGCAAGCAATCGCAGTATGGGGAGACCGGATTTGAGTTCTTGACATGCTTATCGTCTAATGGGTAAACGAATGAGAACCACTCCCCAGTAAGTTGGACACCGGGCTCGCCCGGGTCGAGGTTGAAACTGTACAAGCGGGCATGCCTGGCGTCCCGGGTAGGCATGGCGCCGTCGGCAAGCTCGTACCCCATGTGGGCGGCCTCCAGCACGTTTCTCGGGTGAGCGACTCCCAACGCATGCATGGGGTACTCTGCTGGCACCAGGGCGCGCGTATGCGCCAGGATCTCCACCAGAAGGTTCCCCTGGGCGTCCAGAGGCCAGCCCCCGTACCCGTAGCCGTCAAAGCTGATTTCCAGTAAGGCCTCTGCACAATGCTTGCGAAGATCCAGGTATCCGCCGCCCTGGATGACGGCGAACAGGAGTGGGCGGGCATTCTCATCGTAGCTTTTATTGCCGGTTAGTCGTTGGAATTCGGATTTACAACGGCGCGCCCAATCAATCGTGCGCTCGACCGATACAGCCTGGGTCTCATAGGGGTCGTCCACATGGGTGCAATCGTCGAGGCAGAAGAGCAGGTCGGCGCCGTAAGCAACCTGTAGCTGGATGCTCTTTTCAGGGGTCAGGTTGAACTTGCGGCCGCTGCCCTGGTGGCGAAATACGGCCCCTTTGCTGCTCAAGCTGCCGAACTTGGGGTTCTGGCGGATAAGAGAGTAGATCTGGAAGCCGCCTGAATCCGTCACGATCGGGCCAGGCCAGCCGCTCATAGCATGCAGCCCTCCCAGGGACTGGATGGTGGAGGAACCGGGGTTCTGCATGAGGTGAAAAGTGTTCATGACCAACCCTTGGGTACCGCAGCCCTCCAGATCAAGGCTGTCGACCGAGCGCACCAGGCCCCGGGTGGCGTCTGGCAGGAACTCGGGCAGGTCAAGCTTTCCGTGAGGGAGATGCAGGACTTTATGCATGGCCAGCAATCAGGACGGTGTATTCGCCGCGCAACTGGCTATCTTCCAACCTGGAAATCAGCTCGGAGAGTGTACCACGCTCGATGGCTTCGAAAAGCTTGGTCAGGTCGTTGGCGATGACGGCCTGGCGGTCGCCATACACCTCCAAAGCGTCTATAAGGAAGGCGAGCAGGCGGTGGGGGCTTTCATAGAATACCAGCGTATACGGGCTGTCTTTATCCGCCTCCAGGAATCGACGGCGGGGACCCCCTTTATGGGGTGGGAAGCCTCGGAAAGTAAAACTATGGACGGGTAGTCCTGAAAGGATCAGGGCTGACACAAAGGCAGCCGGCCCGGGGATAGACGTCATCGGGATCCCGGCTTCGATTGCCCGCCGTACCAACGTGTAGCCCGGATCGGAAATCCCCGGGGTGCCGGCGTTGGTCACCAGCGCCACGGATTGTCCCGCCCGGAGAAGTTCCAGGATGCGTGCGCCTGCCCTGTCCTCGTTATGCTCGTGAAAGGAGATCTGGGGCTTCTTAATCTCGAAATGCTTCAGCAATAATCCCGTCTTGCGGGTATCTTCGCTGGCAACGTAGTCTACTTCTCGAAGGGTTTGCAGGGCGCGCAAACTGATATCACCCAGGTTCCCAATGGGTGTGGCTACCAGGTAGAGCATAATGGGTTATTTAAAATGCACATAGAACGAGGTTGTCCTATCTCCCCGCTGCTTGCTCCTAACGAGGGGCGTCCCGTAGGAGGTCAACTTCAGGCGCGACCGCTTGGTTTGTTGTCGGGCTCGCTTCCCGCAACAGCGATTCTACCAGGGAAGCGTCATCAATTACCGGGCCGGCTCTCGGGCCGATATGATCACGTAGTATGGGCCAAAGCGCCCCATCTTAACGCGGATGCGGCCTTTGGATTTGAGCTTTTCCAGCAGTTTTTTTGTGCGGGAATTACTCTGCTCCTCGTTCCCGAATAAAGCCATGCGAACTTGCTCCAGGGAAAGACCTTCTTCCCCGGCTAAGCGAAGGGCTTCAAGCATGATGGCTTCATTCTCTTCTTGACTCCGATTGGGCATTGTTCCTCTTTTCCAAACTAGATCAAAGATTTGGATAGACTTTCAGTTAAGAATAGTAATAATACACAGGTCGGTATTGGCGGCGCTGAACTGACCTGGGAATATATCCCCGTGGAATGAGTGTGTTCTGGGCTGGGTGTGTTGCTGGGATTCAATGGCGCAGTTGCTGGAAAGGAGCTAGGTATATATTACCGGTGGCGGGGGCAGAGAAAGATTGAAAGTATGTCATTGGCTACGAATAATACCATAATTTACTCATATTCGGTTAATAAATTTACCAGGTCATTTGCCTGGAAGGATATTTCTTATTTCCCGATATTAGGACAAATAAGTGGATTTTTGTATGGGAAATTAGTCCTACTGATCCCCTTCTCCATCCATGCTCTTTAAGGCATTCATGCGGTAGCTGTGCAGGTGGCAGATAGCGACCGCCAGGGCATCCGCGGCGTCATCAGGTGTGGGGAGCTCGGGTAGAGACAGCAAGGCTCGCACCATCTGCTGCACCTGGTCCTTGCCTGCCCCACCATACCCTGTAACGGCGGACTTAACCTGAAGAGGCGTGTACTCGGCCACTTCCAGGCCGGCCTGCGCCAATGCCAAAAGGGCTACACCACGCGCCTGGCCTACAGAAAGGGCTGTGCGGACATTGCTTTGAAAAAAAAGCTTCTCCACAGCGCCCATTACAGGGTGGTGGAGAAGCAAGATTCCGTTCAACTGTTTGTGCAGCTCGAGCAAGCGTTGGGGCATGGGCAACTTTGCAGGCGTCAGGATAGCCCCATATTCAACGACTTCAAGACTGGCATCTGGGTTTTCGCGCACCAGACCGTAGCCGGTCGTGGCTGTTCCAGGATCAATCCCCAGGACGAGCATCGTCAGGCTGCTTCGATCTCAGCCAAAGCTTCATCGGATATATCCAGGTTCGAGTATACATCCTGTACGTCGTCCAGCTCTTCTAAGGCTTCGATCACCTTATAGACTTTCATGGTCTCATCGGTGGGCAGTTCCATGGGGTTATTTGGAACCATCTTCAGACCAGCTTCTTCTGGTGTGATATGAGCGCTCCGAAGGGCCTCGCCGATCTCCTTGAAGGACTCGACCGGACCGACTATCTCGATGGTCTCCTCGTCGAAAGTAACATCATCTGCGCCTGCCTCGACAGCCAGCTCGAAGATTGCTTCCTGGTCGTGTCCGTGGCTGGAGAAGGAGAAGTAAGCCGTGCGCTTGAACTGCCAGGAAACGGCTCCCACCTCTGCCATACTGCCACCGGAGCGGTTCAAGATATGGCGTACTTCTGCAATTGTCCGGTTGCGATTATCGGTCACACAGGCGATCATCAGAGCGATGCCATGAGGCGCATAACCTTCATAGAACACCTCTTCCAGGGCAGAACCTTCTTTTGTGTCTCCAGCGCCGCGCCGGATGGCGCGCTCGATATTGTCTTTTGGCATGTTCTGGGCGCGGGCGCGGTCGATGGCTAACTGGAGGCGGACGTTCGTGCCAGGGTCGCCACCCCCTTCGCGCGCTGCGATTACGATTTCCCGCGCCAGGCGGGTAAAGATCTGGCCTCGTTTGGCATCCTGAGCGCCTTTCTTGCGCCTGATGGTAGCCCAATGCGAATGTCCGGACATGGATGGTTCTCCTGAAATTCCATTTATTGATTTGAACTCTGATAGGGTGAAATTATACCATGCCGGTTTTTGGGGTAACATCCAGAACCGCTTCGCCGTTGATAGCGCTGCGTTTCAGATCGAGTAAGGCCTGGTTGGCGCCATTCAATGGGTAAAGGGACACAGTAGCCCGGATGGGGATCTGGACGGCGAGTTCCAGGAACTCAATACCGTCGTTAAGTGTAGCATTGGCCACGCTGCGTAAGGTACGCTCGCCGTAGATCAAACGATAGGGCATCTCTGGGATAGGCGACATGTGGATGGCGTTGATTGCCAGGGTGCCACCTGGGCGGAGCTTTTCCAAAACGCGTGGTACGAGAGCGCCGCTAGGCGCAAAGATCACGGCCCGGTCGAGGGGAGCAGGCGAGCTATCCTCAATCCCACCTGCCCAGGCCGCACCCAGCTGCAGGGCATGTTGGCGGTGCTCATCCGAACGGGTAAAGACATATACCGGGCAGTCCCAGAAGCGGGCTATCTGGATGGCCAGGTGGGCGCTGGCCCCAAATCCGACCAGTCCCAGGCGCTCGCCGGGCTGCAAGTCCGCTTTGCGCAATGAGCGGTAGCCGATAATACCAGCACATAACAGAGGAGCAGCTTGTTCATCGGCCACGCCGGGCGGTAGGGGCAGGACGTAACGAGCATCTGCGAGCATATATTCGGCGTAGCCTCCGTCGACATGGAAACCGGTGAAGCGGGCCTGCTGGCAGAGGTTCTCTTCGCTGCGCCGGCAATACTCGCAAGTCCCACACGCGCTGTACAGCCATGGAACCCCCAACCGATCGGAGATGTTTAACCCACTCACGCCCTCGCCCAGGGCATCTACCTGGCCAACGACCTGATGACCAGGCGTGATAGGCAGGTGCGGAGGATGGATATCGCCCTCCACAGTATGCAGGTCGGTGTGGCAAACGCCACAATAATGGATTTTTAGGCGTACCTGGCCCGGGCCTGGCTCCGGGACCGGTAGTTCCAGGATGGCTAGAGGCCAGTTCTCGGCCGGTTGGGGGGCAGACAGTTGCATGGCGCGCATGGAACAGCTCCTGTTTGTTATTATAGCCGGTTTGCCTTGCCAAGGGGGGTAGCGTAGAGTATAATCGCCCCGTTAGTATGATCGGGGCGTGGCTCAGCCCGGCTAGAGCGCACGGTTCGGGTCCGTGAGGACGGCGGTTCAAATCCGCCCGCCCCGAC
>CAZAQS010000244.1:0-1328 GCA_964486825.1 uncultured Anaerolineaceae bacterium
TAATAGATCAGGTCGCCCCAGTTGACGTCGAGCATGGAGCCAATTGAGACAAAGGAGCTGAAGCCGACGTTCTCTTTGATGCTCCAGTCAAGAACTGCAGTGCATAGCGCGCCGCTCTGGCTGATGAAGCCAACGTTACCCTTGCGGGCCATGGCGCTGGCAAAGGTGGCGTTCATACCGCTGTTAGGGCTCATCACCCCCAGGCAGTTGGGGCCGATGATGCGCATATTGCCGCGCCGGGCATGGTCCATGATCTGCTGCTCGAGCTCGACGCCCTCTGGACCGGTCTCCTTGAAGCCAGCCGAAATGACGATGGCGCCTTTCACGCCGGCATCCACGCAATCACTGATAATACCGGGGACGGTGCGAGCGGGTGTGGTCACGACCACCAGGTCGACTTTCTCGGGGACTTCGAAAATGCTGGGATAGGCTTTGACGCCCAGGACGCTGGAGCGCTTGGGATTGACGGGGAAAACGGGGCCGCCAAAAGGGCTGCTGATCAGGTTCCAGAGCACGGTCCGCCCGACTGTGCCGGGGGTTTCGGTAGCGCCGATAACGGCGACGTTCTTGGGTGCAAAGAGCACATCCAGGGCTTTTTTCTCGTAATGCAGGACGTCGTGCACCGGGTCCAGGGTGGGAAGCTTGTTTTTTTCCATATTTATTAAACTCCAATTATCAGGAAGATCATTTTCGTAAATCCGGGAGCCGTTCAAAAGGACTGGCTCCCAGGAGAGCAGTTAAAACAAGTAGGTGCGCTTGTGCTATTTGTAACAATTGCATATTTTAACCCCTTTTACCACTTGGGGACGGTGACAAACGGTATATAGGAGATAGGATGATGTTCCCTATCATATCCAGATAATACCAACCAGTCGGTCACCCCGCTTAAATAAAGGCCTTCACCACCGCTGTTGGTAGCGCCAAAGCCTCCGAAATTTCCACTGAGGGTGCTATTGGTTAGCGAAAATTGCACCCCCTCCGCAAAAACACCTCCACCCATAGTAGCCCGGTTGTTTTCAAAAGTGCTGTTTATAATGGTTATAGGCCCGCCAAATTGCCAGCTATAAATGGCGCCTCCTGAACCCGTGTATGTACACGTATTACCGCTCAGCGTGCTTGTTTCCACCGTGAGCGTTCCCAGGTTCATAATTCCGCCCCCCAGCAACCGTTCTCACCGGTGTCGTTTCATACGAGGCTGTATTGGATCGTCAGTACCCTGCGGGCATTCTCGCCATCCAAAACCGACATGCCTGTTTGAGATGAAAAATTTCTGTTCCACCCACCGAGGAGGGTGGTGTTTTTGGTGATCAAGACAACCTGGTCCCCAG
>CAZAQS010000244.1:1428-7190 GCA_964486825.1 uncultured Anaerolineaceae bacterium
CCCAGGGCAACCTTAATCGTGTCACCGGCAGCAGATTTGGCAAGGGCAGCATTGATCGTGGCACAAGGGGCAGCCGTGGAGGTGCAAGCGTTGCCGTCAGATCCGGTAGGCGATACGTAAAATATGGAGGCAGCAGCAGCTCTTTCAACCAGTGGATAAAGCAGGGGAGAAAGATGCAAAACTTTTCCCCGCACCAATTGAGTTGTATCGTAAGGAGTAAGTTTCCTTTTTAGAGAATAGGTCGTTTTTCTTTTTTGTCCATACCTAAAAAGCATAAATTTAATATTACATTCGACTACAACTTATAAAGAACATCCTGTGCATGAAAGGCAAGTCTCGGACCCAAACTAAACGGATATTCAAAATCCTGGTAGTGTAGAATAACAGTATCATTGGTATCCCGCTTCCATGGGCAGAGCCGAGTATTCGACAGCGGAGCGGTATCAATTCATCGTACGAAAGGGGAATCAGAAATGGGTCTTACAACTTTCCTCGATCAAATGTCCCCAACCTTCCTGGGGATCGTGGTAGGGTCATTGTTCACGATCGTGGGCGTGATTCTTACGAACGCTTCAAACACCCGGCGGCTGCGCATACAACACGAGCACGAGCAATACCTGGAGAGCAAAGAGCGGGATGCCAGCCTGCGCCGGGACACCTACCTGGCTGCAATCGAGGCCATCTCCGCCGGAATGGTGGCGGTGGGACGTTTTGGAGAGCTTAATATCAAGCAAGAGGAGCTGATGCAGTCGTACACCGAGAAATCACCCGCCATTGCGAAAGTGACCATCGTTGGCAGGGATGAGACCATCAAGGCAGTCGCGAATTTCAACAGCGAGTTGACCGGGGCCTTCCTGCGCTTGACCTCCGACAGGCAGAACCTGAACGTTGCCTGGGAGCGTTACGCTGCCCTGGAAGGGAAGATCAACCTGGCGACCCGGGAACAAGAACGGCTGCAATCGCTGATGGATGAATATCTCGCTGAGGGGGAGCAGGACGAGGGGCAATGGAATTTGTTGAGGCGTAAGCACGAGGTCGAAAGGAAGAAACTCGAGCGATTGACCGCTGAACAGGAAGAATTGATGAACCAGGTCATGCCAGCGCATATGAACCTGATCCAACGCTGCCTGAAGGAGGCAGCCACACTCGACCGCCTGCTGACGCCAGTGATCAGCATGATGCGCTCCGAGCTGGAGCTACCCTTCGATGAAGTCTTCTATAGCCAGATCGTCGAGGAGAACCACAAAAAGCAGGCCGAATACCTGGAGGCCTTCATCAAGGAACAAGCCATCGAAATGGAGAGGCAGGAGGGAGAGAATTAGGACCGAATAAGTGGTTCTTGTGCGTGTTATTAAGAGAAGTAGTCCAGTAAATCTATAATTTCAGCGATCATAAAATCAGGTTCAGCAGCCTCGAGAGCAGCGCGCTCTCCCAGCCCATAGGTCACGGCGCAGGTGAGGGCGCCGGCGGCCTTGCCGGCCTGGATATCGGTGACCATATCGCCGACCATCAGGGCCCGGCGGGGATCGGCCTGGGCGTGCTGGATTATGTGCAGGATCGACTCCGGGTGCGGCTTGCGGTGGGTGATCGATTCCGGGCCTACCACAATGGAGATATAAGAATCGATTGCCAGCCCGGCAAGGATAGAGTGGGTGATTGGCTCGGGCTTCTGGGTTGCGATAGCCAGGGTGAGTCCGGCCTGGTGGAGAGAGTGGAGAACCTCCTTGACGCCAGGATACAGGCAGGTGTCCACCAGGTAGTAACGGCTATAGCGTTCCAGGAACATGGGCAGGGCCTGCTCGAGCAGGCCGGCGTGCTCTTCCCCCAGGCTGTCGCGGACGAGCGCACCCGCTCCCCGGCCAATAAACCCAATGATCACTTGTGGGGGAAGCTCGGCCAGGCCGAACTCTCTCAGCACGAAGTTCATGGCATTGGCGATGTCCAGGCCGGTATCGACCAGGACGCCGTCAAAATCGAAGATGACTACGTCGACGTTGTATGGCATGGGAACAGCTCCTCGAATGAGCCAGTTGCTTTTTATTTTCATGATCTGGGCCGAATAGGTCCGGGTGGGCGTGCAGATCCACCCGCAAAGCGGGTTGTGCGATGGCTGCCCCCGCTCATCGGATTACATCGCGCCGGTATCTATCCATTGTAATTCTCAAGGTTAAAAAGGGAACACTAATTTTACAAAGTATAATACCAATCCTTAAAAAGCATTTACATGACATTTGCTGCGGGACTGGCTGGTGGACTTTCCGGTGCATTTCGAGCCGGCCTGCATCCTGATGGCGAGGGGTGGAGAACCGGTCTTGCTATGCGGGCCGGAGAGCGATGAGTACGCCCGGCTGGCCGGGCTTGGGGAGGGCTGCGCGTGGAGGACGGTTATCTGATCACCGAGGGTGGAGCAGAGCGGTTGAATGAGATGCCGTATTGGATAGAAAAATAGGTGAACCTATTCTGATTCGATGCAAGATTCGAGGTAGAATAAGATAAGATTTATCCTAATTGGCATTTCTAAGCCATCTCCAATAATCATCCTGTACCTCCCTGCCACCCTTTCGCCAGGGTAACCGTGGCTCGTGTGCCGGGGAGGTCCTATGACTGAACTGCTGAGCACAAACCTATATATCCCCCGTTGCAGGCCGAATCCGGTCCCGGCCGCGCCTGACAGATCGTATTAACGCGGGGCTGGACAAAATGTTGACTCTGATCTCGCCGTCGCCCGGGTTCGGGAAAACCACTTTGCTCAGTGAATGGGTCCCGAGCAGCCGCGCTGTGTAACCTGGCTTTCACTCGATGATGGCGATAACGATCAAGTAAATAAAGGAAATAATAAAATGAACCGCCTCACAGCTGAGCCATTTATCAAGGATCAAGAAGATATCCCGGCGCCAAAAGCACTACGTACAACCTTAATCATGACCGCCTGGTTAGGAACCCTACTCCTGAGCCGGCTACCGCAGATCATCCTCAGTGAGTCGGGAGTGATAAGCCCCACCGATTGGAGCCTTTGGTGGTGGATTTTCTTGGGCGCGGCGCTTATTGCGCTCACCTATCTATGGCAAGCCGTGAGACCACTGCGGGGTTATTTCCTGGTATTGACCATGATCTATGTAATCACGGTTGGATTGTCCCTGCTGAACCAAACTTCGCTTTGGATCTCCTGGTTCGGCCCAGAGAGACCATGGCTGACCGGTTTTTTCGGCGAGAGGTTGGGAGTCGTTTTAATGGCCTTGACCCTGGCAGGGGTCCTGGCGCTGATGGGACAGAAACGCAGGGATTATTTTCTCGTCCTTGGAGATGTGAATGCGCCCGCATCAGGAATTCGTCTTCCTGGTAGAGAAAATCCCCTACCATGGTCAATTGCCGGCCCACTTATCGCTCTATTACTGACTGCGTTGTTCACAGCTGCTATTTTAGCCATGAGCCCAATACCCGTGGCGGTGTCGGATGTCATCCCACTGCTGCCGGCCGTATTCCTGTTGGCCCTGATGAATGCCTTCGGTGAAGAGATGGCTTACCGGGCCGGGCCCCTCTCTCAGCTATGGCAAATCCTCGGGAAAAAGCAAGCCATTTGGATGATGGCACTTTGGTTCGGATTGGGGCACTACTATGGCGGGATTTCTTTTGGAGCGATAGGCGTTGTGTACCTCACGCTGGTGGCGGTCCTGTTCGGGAAAGCAATGCTGGAAACAAAGGGGCTGGCCGTACCGGTATTCATGCATCTGTGGGGCGATGTCGTCCTCTATATCATTCTGGCGCTGGGTTCCGCTTGAAAGGAGAAAATTATGAGTGAGATTGTACACAGTAAATCCACGACCCATCCCGCGACCCACCAGGCGGCCGAAGCCAAAAGCCTGCTCATCTTCCTCCTGGTCAGCTTTGGTTTTACCTGGCTGGTCTTGGCTCCGGCGGTGTTATCAGCCTATGGTTTCTTAAGCCTCCCGGTTGCCATCACTTTGCTGATAACCCTTGGTACGTTGGGACCTTTCATAGGGGGCGTCAGCGCAGCTGCCTACGAAGCCGGCCCGGCCGGAATGAAGGCGTTGTTATCGCAGGCGCTGCGCTGGCGGGTAAGCCCAACCTGGTACGCAGCCGTCCTGGCGGGTCCGGCGCTGGTCATGCTGGCGGCTTTCCTGCTGTGGCGTGGCCTGGGTGGGCCTCAATTATCTGCTCCGCCAGCGAACGCCTGGACATCGATCCCTATCAGAGTAATCGGGGCTTGCACCTGCAAATTCCTGTCACCATCGTCCTGGTTATTCTGGCCTGCTTGCTGGTTTTGATGGGTAGAGGACAGGAACGAGCGCAGTTTACCGAATGAAATCCAGTTGGGCGACAGTTACGCGGTAAAATTAATCTCAGATAATTTAGACCCTCATTGGAAACCTAGGAGCAGCTCTACGCCTGCTACTTGCGAGCGGCTGGCCGAGGCTGGCAACCATCTTCGCGTTCAAGCGTAGCATGGCTTAACCGGCAAGATGGTGCCGATACCGCAAACACACTTGAAGGGGGAAACTCTTGACAGGCAGATTCGATCCATTTTTCTCGATGGGAGAGCGTCCCATGCCCAACAGCCGGCAACGCAGCGAGCCACAAGGACAACCATGATCCGCAGATTGTTGAGACCCAAAGGACTTTCAAGCCCGACAGGATTCCGGTGGCGCGGGCAGGAGGTTTCGCGGCTGGAGGAACTCAGCGACGCGGTCATCGCCTTCGCCTTGACCCTGCTGGTCGTTTCGCTAGAAGTGCCACAGACATTCGACAACTTGCTATCCACGATGCGCGGCTTCGCGGCCTTTGCCCTGTGCTTCGCCCTCCTGATCGTCATATGGTACGAACATTACACGTACTTCCGCCGCTACGGGTTACAGGATACCTACGTGATGGTATGGAATACCGTCCTGCTGTTCTTGATCGTTTTCTATGTATACCCGCTCAAGTTCCTGTTCACCCTGTTCTTCAACGAATTGCTTGGGTTGAGCTTTCAGGTGACTCTACCTGGGGGTGATATCGTGCCTATGATTCGAGAGGGCCAGCTGCCCCAGCTATATATCATTTATGGGATTGGTTGGACGGCCGTGTGGCTGGTTTTCGTGCTGCTTTACCAATATGCACTCCAGCAGGGTGAGCGGCTGAAGTTGAGCCCGCTGGAAATATTCGACACGCGTGCCAGTATCACTGAGAATTTGGCTGCTTCGATAGTCGGCCTGGCCTCCATCGGGTTGGTCATGGTTGGCGCATCGAATGCAGCCGGTTTTGTGTACCTGGTCATGTTCCCACTGACCTGGGCAATCAAGAGAAGAAATTCAATTCGCCGCCATGCTGTCGCCACAGACCAGGCTCCAGTCACGATTGAATGACAATAAGGAGGGAAATCAAATGAAGGAAAATCCAATCTCGATCGAAAAGTATTCGCTGCCAGCATTCCTGGCCCTGACGATCCTGCTCACCGTGCTTATTAACTTGTTACCACTCCCGCCGGATACGGTACCGATGTTGATGGTGCTTGTCCCGGCGTTATTGGCCGTGATCTTGACGGCGCTGACGGGTGGAGGCCGGGGCGTGGCCGCACTCCTGCGCAGGCTGTTCCAATGGAGGCTCAGCTTGAAGTGGTATTTGATTACGCTGGGCCTGGCGCTGCTGGTGCGCCTGAGCATGAGCGTGCTAGCCCTCCTGCTGGGATGGATACCGGCCATCCGCCTACGCAGCGAATCCCCGTCCTATTACGTTATGCTCGGCGTCCTGCTCTTCGTGGCGGC
>CAZAQS010000245.1:0-7185 GCA_964486825.1 uncultured Anaerolineaceae bacterium
TGCTAATATGGCAGGGCATACGACGGTAGCAATCCCTAGTTCTAAATTGAAGACGGCGATTGCCAAGATTCTGAAGGAAGAGGGTTTCATTGCCAGTTACGAGATCGTAGATGGCAAGCAGCCCGAGCATAAAGTCTTGCGCCTGCGCTTGAAATATGTAGGCGAGAGGCGAGAACGCCAGGCCGTAATCACCGACCTGGAGCGGGTCAGCCGCCCCGGACGCCGTGTATACGCTGGAAAGCAAGATATTCCTTGGGTGCTATCTGGGATGGGGATTGCGATCCTATCCACGCCCAAGGGTGTGATGACCGGGCAGCGGGCTCGCCAGTTAGGCGTTGGCGGTGAGGTCATCTGCAAGATTTGGTAATTTGTAATTGTTGGCTGCGGGTTGCCGATAGCAGGCAGATGCCTGAAACCTGGCAGAAGGCAGCTTACAGGAGGTTGTAATCGTGTCACGAATTGGTCGCATGCCGGTGGTTCTGCCATCGGGCGTTGAAGTGGAGATCGATGGATCACGTGTGCGGGTAAAAGGACCGAAAGGTGAAATGGAGCGAGTCTTCCACGGCGATATTCAGATATCGAAGGAAGAAGGCGTCATTAATGTGACCCGTCCGTCGGATCAGCGCTCCCATCGCTCGTTACATGGCATGACCAGGGCGCTCATCAATAATATGGTTGTGGGCGTGAGCACGGGTTTTGAAAAAGTGTTGGAAGTCAATGGCGTGGGTTACCGCGCTGAGATGAACGGCAACAACCTGGTGCTTCACGTTGGATATTCTCATCCCGTAGTCATCGAACCGCCGGATGGGATTAGTTTTGAGGTAGATGCACGAACCCGCCAGGTCAAGGTAAAGGGGTACGACAAGGCCGAAGTAGGGCAGGTAGCTGCCGATATTCGTAAGGTCAGGCCGCCTGAGCCCTATAAGGGCAAAGGCATCAAGTACCTGGAAGAGAAAATCCGCCGCAAGGCAGGTAAAGCAGGCAAGGTGTAAGAGATGGCCAGTAAAAAATCACGTTCTGCAGCTCGTGAACGGCGGCATACGCGTGTCCGCACTCGAATCACTGGAACCAAGGATCGTCCCAGGATGAATGTCTACCGGAGCCTGTCTGATATCTATGTACAGGTCATTGACGATGGTGAAGGTAAAACCATTGTATCGGCGTCATCGATCGATCAGGACCTGCGAGAACAGCTTTCCGGCATGAACAAGACTGAGCAAGCGCGCAAGGTTGGCCAGGAGCTGGCCGAACGCGCTCGAGCAGTGGGTATTCAGAAAGTTATCTTCGACCGGGGTGGTTACCGTTATCTCGGGCGTGTCAAAGCCCTGGCAGACGGTGCACGGGAAGGTGGACTGGAGTTCTAAGATATGAGTGATTATCAAGGTTCAGAATTCGAGCAAGAATTTGACGAGCGAGTCATCGAGATCGCACGTGTTGCTAAAGTTGTCAAAGGTGGTCGCCGTTTTTCATTTCGTGTTACCGTGGTAGTAGGCGATAACCGGGGTAAGGTCGGCGTCGGAGTTGGAAAGGCCAACGCGGTGCCAGATGCCATGCGTAAGGCTTCCGAAAAGGCGCGCAGCAGCATGCAGCCGGTCTCACTATTTGGTAGTACGATCCCACACCAGGTGATTGGCAAGGTGAGTGGAGCGCGAGTCTTGCTCAAGCCTGCTTCTCCGGGTACGGGAGTTATCGCCGGTGGTGGTGTGCGGGCTGTGCTGGAGGCGGCGGGTGTGTCCGATATTCTAACCAAATCTTTGGGCAGCAATAACGTCCTCAACGTTGTGCTCGCCACGATGGACGCTCTCGACCAGCTCAAATCTCCTCAAGAGCAGGCCGCCCGGCGCGGGAAGCCCGTGCAGGATGTCCTACCGTTTTGGGAGCGAAAGAAAAATGTCTGATCAGAGCCAACCAAAAGGTAAAACTGTTCGTATAACGCTTGTGAAAAGCCCTATCGGCTACACAGTGCGTCACAAGGCCACCATCCGGGCCCTTGGTCTGCGGCGCATGCACCAGACCGTAGAGCATGAGGATTCACCCAGCTTGCGCGGCATGCTGTATAAGGTGAACCACCTGGTAAAAGTGGTGGAAGTAGAAGGATAATCATGAAACTGCACGATCTGAAACCGAATGAAGGATCCAAAAAGGATCGTAAGCGAGTAGGCCGAGGTACGGCTGCCGGGCAAGGAAAAACCGCTGGCCGCGGCACAAAGGGCCAGGGAGCACGTGCGGGAGGCGGTACCCGTTTATACCACCAGGGCGGTAACCTACCCTTTTATCGCCGTCTTCCTTTCGTACGTGGTAAGGGTTTTACCCCTATCAACAGGGTAGAGTATAACGAAGTCAATTTGGACCAACTGGCTAGCTTCAACGCCGATAGCGAAGTCAATCCAGAGACCTTGGGCGAGGCGCGCCTGCTGCGCGATCCTCGTAACCCGGTCGTTATCTTGGGCCGAGGGGATGTCAAGGTAGCGTTGAAAGTGCGTGTCCACCGAGTGAGTAAAAGCGCGGCGGAGAAGATCACAGCCGCCGGTGGTAGTGTCGAAACGATCGACAAAGAGTAGGAGTCATTCAAATGAAGTGGTCTGCCTGGCGTTATCTTTGGACAGCACAGGATGTGCGGCGAAAGCTCTTAATCACCATTGGGATCTTAGCGATCTACCGCTTTGTCTCTCACGTTCCTGTTCCAGGCGCGAACCCGGAAGCTATAGCCGGAATTCTGGGCGGTGGTGGCGCAGCGGGTAGTTTTATCGGTATCCTGGACTTATTATCTGGCGGTACCGTAAAAAACTTCTCCGTCCTCGCGATGGGTGTTTACCCTTATATCACCTCCCAAATTATCCTTCAGCTATTGATTCCCATCGTACCGGCCTTTAAGGCGCGCATGGAAGAAGACCCGCGCGAAGGCAAAAAGTGGATGGAGAAATGGACTTATATGCTGGCAGTCCCTATGGCTGCTTTGCAAGCGATTGGTCAAATCAACATATTTAACAGCCTGGCTATTCAGGCCGGCCTGCCGCCTGTCATCCCTCAGTTTGGTTTTAGTGGAGAGGCTTTTCTGATCACCATAACGATCATCTTGAGCATGACAGCTGGAACGATGTTTGCCATTTGGTTGGGTGAGCTGATCTCTGAATATGGCATTCGCAACCAGGGCCTTTCCTTGATCATTTTCTCCGGTATCGTTTCTCAAATCCCGATGACTTTCATCGGCCTTTGGGCAGATGAGCAAACACGCTGGTTCTCGATGGCCTTCATGCTTATTGTTACTACACTGATCATCTTCGCAATCGTGTACGTGCAGCAGGGCCGCCGGCATGTGCCCGTTATGTACCCTGGTCGCAGGGTTGGCAGCCGCATGTCCATGCCGGTGAAGGGTACCCTCCCACTGATGGTCAACATGTCGGGCATGATCCCGTTGATCTTCGCACAGTCTATCCTCACTTTCCCGGCCATCCTGGCGAGTTATTTCATCCAGTCGACAACCTCCTGGGTTGCCAACTTCGCTTTCACTGTCCAGAACTTGTTCGGTGGCGGAAGTGGGTTTTACTGGCTGATGTATTTCTTGATGGTTGTGATGTTCTCCTTCTTCTATACCGATGTCCTGTTTTCTCAACAGAACTATGGAGAGAACCTTAAGAAAGTAGGCGCTCAAATACCTGGTGTTAGCCGTGGGGCTCCAACTCAGCGTTATCTGACCAAAGTCCTACGCAGAATCACACTTCCGGGTGCGCTTTTCCTTGGTTTCGTAGCGATCTTGCCATTCCTGCTCAGTTTGCTAATGGGCGCGTTTGGGGTAGGCATGGGCGGGCAGTCAGGTGTGCTGTTGGTGAACTCCGCAGGTTTGCTCATCGTCGTGGGTGTGGTTCGCGATACGTTCTTTAATATCGACGCAGAGCTGAAGCTACACGGTTACGACGATACCTTGCTCGTTCGCTAGGAGGAATTATGGGGACTTACCTTGTTCTGCTTGGTCCACCAGGTGCGGGTAAAGGCACACAGGCTCAAATCATATCCAAGAGTCTGGGGCTTCCGCACATATCTTCTGGAGATATCTTTCGGGAAAATCTGAAGAACAAGACAGAGCTAGGGAAACAGGCCGAGGGATTTATCAACCGGGGAGCGCTGGTACCCGATGGTCTGACAATCGCGATGATTCGGGAGCGGCTTTCTCGCCCGGATTGTAAAGATGGCGCTTTGTTGGATGGTTTTCCACGCACTCCTCCACAGGCTGAGGCCCTCGATTCTATATTAAAAGAATTTGATGGGCAGGTAGATGCTGTACCTTACATAAAAGTTGATGAAAAAGAGCTTGTCGAGCGTCTAAGCGGAAGGTGGACGTGTGTGGCTAAAGGCCATGTCTTCCATGAAAAGTTTAATCCGCCTCGTGATCACGGGATCTGTGATTATGATGGGTCAATCTTGTACCAGCGCGAGGACGATAAACCCGAGACGGTCATCAACCGTATCCGTGTGTATTTTGAACAGACTGAGCCGTTGATCACATACTACCGACAGAAGGGCTTATTGCTCGAAGTCGATGGCGCTAAACCGATCGACGAAGTCTCTGAAGAGCTGCTCAACGTACTGCCGGCAAAGTAGGAGTTCCATGGGCTGGGAACGAAACATCATCATCAAAACGCCGGATGAAATCTCCATCATGCGCGATGCTGGCAGGATCAATGCGATGGCCCTCGCTGCGGTAAGGGAGCTTATCGCACCAGGTGTGAGCACGGCGGACCTGGATGCTGCTGCGGAAGAAGTGATATCGAAGCATGGAGCAGTGCCGACGTTTAAAGGCGTCCCAGGCGCTTATCCGTATCCAGCAGCCACAACGATCAGCATCAATGCTGAGTTGGTGCATGGAATTCCGGGGAAGCGTATCTTACGAGAAGGTGATATCGTCTCTGTGGATTGTGGGACCACGTTTGAGGGTTTTGTTGGAGACTCGGCCTTTACAGCTCCGGTTGGAGATGTTTCCGACGAAGCCAAATGCCTGATCGATGTTACCGAGAAGGCTCTGTATGTCGGGATCGATAAGTTAAGACCCGGACAGCGGGTTGGCGATGTTGGAGCGGCGATCCAACATTATGTAGAGGGACTCGGTTATCACCTTACCCGCATTTACACCGGTCACGGTGTAGGACGTATGATGTGGGAAGGACCACAGGTCCCAAATTATGGTACGGCTGGAAGGGGCATCATGCTCCGTCCGGGCATGACGATCGCGTTAGAACCGATGGTTCTTGTCGGGACCCAGGAAACCAAAGTGCTGCGCGACCAATGGACGGTCGCATCTGTTGATGGGTCCCTTACGGCTCACTATGAGCATACTGTCGCCGTCACGGAGGGTGAGCCTCTTATTCTTACGGCGATTTAGGAGCTTGAAGCTTTGGCGAGAATACCTGGAGCCAGATAAAAACCTGGACATGGAGCAACTTAAAAGGTATAATCAAAGCTTTGGCTGGAAATAGATAGAAGGAGTGCAGTGCGATGAAAGTATCATCATCGGTTCGAAAGCGTTGCTCGAAGTGTAAGGTAGTCCGGAGGAACAACCGGATATATATTATTTGTGAGAATCCGAAACATAAGCAACGACAAGGATAATTAGAATGGCACGTATCGAAGGTGTAGACTTACCCCGTAATAAGCGGATTGAAGTTGGATTGACCTATATTTACGGTATTGGCAGCAACCGGGCCCAGCATATCATCCAGGCAACTCGGGTGAACCCCGACACGCGTGTTAAGGATCTGACGGATTCGGATGTTGCCTCGCTGCGCGACTTCATCGGCCAAAACTACAAGGTTGAAGGCGATCTGCGCCGCGAGGTGCAGTTGAATATCAAGCGGTTGATCGAAATCGGCAGCTACCGCGGTTTGCGCCACCGCCGTAATTTACCCGTCCATGGGCAACGTACTCGTACGAATGCCCGTACCCGTAAAGGTCCGAAGAAGACGGTAGCCGGGCGCGGACGGCGTCGTGGTGGAAAGAAATAAACAGTGATTTTGCCTGCCGGTTGGGGTCCTTCCCCCCCAGCGGCTGCCGGCTGGTAAATCGATTTTAGATCACGGAAAAAGTGAGGTGTTATGGCTCAGAGTGTAAGACAGACGCGCCGTAAAGGCGGCGCACGCAAGGTACGGCGAACACTGTCCTCCGGACAGGTGCATATCGCCGCGACCTTCAACAATACCATCGTGACGGTGACCGATACCCAGGGCAATACTGTGGCTTGGGGTAGCGCCGGATCCGCTGGTTTCAAGGGCTCTCGCAAGAGCACTCCGTTTGCCGCCCGGCTTGCCGCCGAACAGGCGATTAAAGCTGCCATGTCTATGGGCTTGCAGGAAGTGTCCGTATTTGTGAAGGGACCTGGACCCGGTCGTGAATCCGCTATCCGAGCTGTACAGTCTCTGGGATTGAAGGTTAATTCGATTACCGACATGACACCGGTGCCGCATAACGGCTGCCGGCCTCCTAAGAAACGCCGCGTATAACATAAAGAAGGAAGAGGTAATTATTATATGGCTAAATATCGTGGGCCAGTATGCAGGCTGTGCCGGCGTGAAGGCGAAAAGTTGTTCTTGAAAGGGACTCGCTGTTTTACAGCAAAATGTTCTTTCGAACGGCGAGGCTATGCGCCAGGTCAGCACGGAAAATCATCCCAGTTCCGCCGCAAGCGCGAATCGGACTTTACCCGTCAATTACGCGCCAAGCAAAAGGCACGCCGGATCTATGGGCTTTATGAACGCCAGTTCCATCGTTACTACCAGGTCTCTATGAAGCGCCGAGGTCTGACGGGTCTAAACTTGCTCCAGATCCTCGAATCCCGCCTTGATAACGTGGTCTATCGCCTGGGGTTCGCCTCCAGTCGTGCAGAAGCGCGTTTGCTAGTGACGCACGGTCATTTCTCTGTAAATGGCCGGCGCACGGATATCCCATCCATGCTGTTGTCTTCGGGCGATGAGGTCGCCGTCCGCGAGGGTTCCCGTAAACGGGAGTACTTCAAAGATTTGGAAGCTTTGGCAGAAGATCGGCCTGTCCCGCATTGGTTGTCGCGTGACTTGAAAAACCTGTCCGGGGCTGTAATTCGCCTGCCGGAACGTGCGGAAATTGACGGCAATTTGCAAGAGCAGTCAATTGTGGAATTTTACTCCCGATAGCGTGACTCGTTGCACGTAGGATCGTCGC
>CAZAQS010000246.1:0-4949 GCA_964486825.1 uncultured Anaerolineaceae bacterium
TGCGCACGATCACCGGGGCTTTTTGCCCGCCTGCAGTCCGCCAGTGTAGAGTCGCCAGATCATCCGACAGGATTTGCAAGGCATATAGCAGGTAGTCCAGGTACTGGATCTCGGCAATCGGCCGCAGGCCGCGCAACGCCATGCCAATGGCCTGGCCCACGATGGTATTTTCGCGGATGCCGGTGTCTGAAACACGCAGATTGCCATATTTTTCCTGCAAGCCGCGCAGGCCCTGGTTTACGTCTCCCAATTGGCCTACGTCTTCGCCAAAGACGATCACGCGCGGGTCTCTGGCAAAGGCTGCATCGAAAAAAGCGTTCAAAATCTCGTAGCCGTGCACCACCGGAGAGTCTTCTGAGAAGACCGCTTTAACTTCCGGGACTGCAAGCGCCGAACCTTGCGCCTGGCTGTACAGGTGCGAACCGAAGCGAGCCTCATTCTCCGCTTCAAAGGCTTTCTTCCAATCGATCAGTTCAAGCCGGGCCTGGTTATCTTCATCTCTCGTATGGATCAGCGTCTCTCGAACTGCGACCATAATCTCTCGCCGCAGCGGGTTTGGATTGTCACGCAATCGGGTACTGATTTCCTCCAGCGCCTTGCGGGCTTGGGATTGGGCAGCCACCAGCTCGATGAGTCCGAGAGCCTGCTGGCGGTCTTTTTTAATGGGGGATAGGTAACTCTCCCAGGCGCGCTTACGGCTCTCCTCCACCTGTTTGCGGTCTTCGGCTTCCAGCTCCAGCAGCTCAGCCTCATCAACGATCCCCTCAGAAAGGACCCAGCGCCGGAACTGCTTCATACAATCAAATTCAACCTCCCAGGCTAGCCTTTCGCGGGTCTTGTAGCGCTCGTGGCTACCAGAGGTTGAATGCCCTTGGGGCTGGGTAAGTTCATTCACATGGATAATAGCCGGGATATGTTCTCTCCGTACAGTCTCAGACACCGCCATGTAAGCCTCGACCAGGGCCGGGTAATCCCAGCCCCGTACCGCGTAGATCTCGAAGCCGTCCCGGCTGCCCGTTTCTCTATGGAAGCCCTTCAAGAGCTCGGAAATATTCTCCTTCACCATCTGGTGGCGGTTATGGACAGAAATACCGTATTCGTCATCCCAAATCGAGATCAGCACAGGCGAGCGCAAAACACCGATGGCGTTGATCGCCTCCCAGAAGACCCCCTCGGCTGTGGTGGCATTACCGATCGTACCGAAGGCGATTTCATTTCCGTTATTTGAAAATTCTTTGAACTCTTTAAGTTCCTCCAGCTCACGATACAGGCGAGAGGCGTATGCCAGGCCGACCAGGCGCGGCATTTGAGATCCGGTAGGGGAGACATCCGAAGAGGAGTTATAGCGATTGACCAGATCTTTCCAGCTACCGTCAGGATTGAGCAGCCGGGTTCCGAAATGGGCGTTCATTGCGCGTCCGCCCGATGCAGGCTCAGCCTGGATATCAGCATGAGCGTAAAGCTGGGCAAAGAACTCCTCCAGGTTGGTTTGTCCGGTAGCCAGCATGAAGGTTTGATCGCGGTAATAACCAGAACGAAAATCTCCTGGTTTAAAGGCGCGCGCCATCGCCAGTTGGGGGACTTCCTTGCCATCCCCAAAGATGCCAAACTTGGCTTTCCCGCTCATCACCTCTCTTCTGCCAATCAGGCTGGCCTGGCGGCTACGATACGCCAGTCGGTAATCCTTCAGTATCTGTTCAGAACTTAGGGAAAGTCGAACATGGTCGGCCTTTGTATCCGTCATCCTGGCTCCTTCTACCCCCTTCGTGGATCTGCTTACAACCAGTAGCGATGGGTGTTATCCCCCAATACTTCAATTATAACGATTGTTCCGTCCAACTGAACTCGATATTCCGAAAATGACTTGGACGGTCAAGACATCCTGGGCTTTCACTTGCGGCAATTTTTTAGCCTTGAAAAAGCTGCTGGGTCAACTCTCCAATTGGTCGGCTATGATTTCGGCGATATCCTGTAACCTCATCGGGCTATCTTTCTCCTTTGCTGCGTCCGTCAGCATGATCAGGCAGAATGGACATCCTACCGCCAGGGTATCTACCCCAAGCTCGGTTGCTTCTTTCATACGATTGGCGCTGACCCGCTCTCGCCCCTCTTCCTCTTCCTTCCACATCTGACCTCCGCCTGCGCCACAGCAAAAGGAATTAGAGCCACGCCTGGGCAATTCAACAAAGCCATCAGCGTTACCCTGGAGAATAGAGCGTGGTTCCTCGAGGATACCGTTTTGCCTGCCCAGGTAGCATGGATCGTGGAAGCTAAGCTTTCCGCTGCCGTTAGCTTTTAGTTTGAGGCGTCCCTCGCTGATCAGCTCGTTGATGAGCTGGGTATGATGGACAACGGAATACTCCCCTCCGAAGGCTGGATATTCATTCTTGAGTGTGTGTAAGCAATGGGGGCAGGTCGCTACGATACGCTTTGGGGCGACTTCGTTCAAAACCTCTACATTCGCGGCAGCCAGCTCATTAAAAAGGAACTCATTCCCCGTACGGCGAGCCGAGTCGCCGGTGCATTGCTCGTTTTGGCCCAGGACGGCAAAATTCACACCTGCTGCACGAAGTATTTTTGCAAACGCACGAGCAGTTTTTTGGGCGCGAGCATCTGTCGCCGGCGCACATCCCACCCACCAAAGCAGGTCGGGCTCAGGGTTTTCTTCAATCGTTGGCACCCCCAGGCCTTCCGCCCACTTCAAGCGCTCGGATGGAGAGATATTCCACGGGTTTACGCTGCGCTCCATCCCCCGGTAGGCAGTTTGAAGCTGGTCCGGGAAATCGTTCTCCATCAACACCAATGCTCGCCGGATGTGCAAGATATCACGCATTGGCTCATTATTCGTGGGACATATATCCACGCACGCGCCACAGGCTGTGCACGCCCATACAGCTTCCGGAGTGATAGCGAACTCCGTCAGGGTTTGGGATGATTCTTCACCCCTGGCAATCCGGTCGCCTTCCTGGTTCAACAGGTAGCGCTTGTTGATCTCCATTGCCGCGGGGGAAAGCACCTTACCCGTATGGTACGCCGGGCAGACCTCGGTGCAGCGGTAACACATGATACAGGCGTAGGCATCCATGATCAGTTCCCAGCCCAGGTCTTCCAGCTTGTTGGCTCCGAACTGCTCGATGCTCTCGTCTTCAAAATCTAGCTTTTCCAGCTCACCCATCGAGCGCCGCTCAGGTTTAAAGAGGAAGTTGAGCGGGGCAAAGAACAGGTGCAGGTGCTTGGAATATAAGAAGTATGGGATGAACAGGAGAATGCTGCCTAAAGCCAGCCAGAAAGCTATATGCTCGCCTACAAGCAGGGTTGTTTGAGAAGCATTCCCCCAAAGCCTGGTAACTGCAGAAGCCAGGGGCTGCCATGCATCCGGACCTTCTGCTGCAATCTTCAAGGATTCTCCTGCGAAGCGAGAACCGACATGAATCAGGATAAAGGCGGAGACGATCGCCGAATCACGGCGGATCCCGGCGCGGGCTTGTGGATGCAGGAGGATATCCTCCCGCGGGTTGAAGATGGAAGGCTGCAGGACGAAGCGCCGGATCATCAGGGCGATCATACCCACCAGTACCGCCACGCTGAGCAGGTCGCCCCCCAAACGATACAAATTTCCCACCGGCCCAGTCCCCATGAAGCGGAAGCCCGAGATATACCCCTGTAACACATCTCCGATATTAATCAGCAGATAGTAAATAAACCCCCAGGCTACGAATGCGTGAAATAAGCTTGTCAAAAACCTGGTTTTAAAGGTTGGCTGCATTGTGATCGTTTTGGCAAATACGCTCACCAGCCGCTTTCCTGCCAGGCTCCAATCGACCTGTCCTTGCCCACGCGCGATCGTCCGTACGATTCGTTCCCCGACCTTCCAGGCTGCTATGAGACTCGCTAGGACAGCTATCGCGAAGATGATCCGTTCTGGCAGGGTGAGCATGAATGGCCTCCGTTAAAATCCCCGATTGTTCACGAGAGTGCCCTTCACCTCTCGTTTGCGACGTATAAACCTTAAAAGTGATGAAAACCGTAAAAATTATACCATTCAGCGCGAAACAAGACCCGGGATTGGCATCGGGTCTTGATTTTTTACGCTACCCTATATTGGCTTGTTCCGGTGAGCTTATTGAGTTGCGTGTTCCGCCGGGCTGTCCAGGTACTCCAGAGAAGAGAGGATCAGTGGGTCGTTTTCAAGCGTATGTTCATACCAGTTGGCCTGGATTCTCAGGTCCGGAACGATGCCGCTGGCTTCCCAATCTCCGTCCGGGTTGTTCAAGGGGCGGAAGGATTTGTACGCGATCCAGGCCCGGGATCCGTCTTCGAAGTTGAAACCGGTCAATGTCTCGACGTTTCCCTGGGTGATGTCTCCGATCAGGAAAGCCCGACCGATATCCTGCAAGATGCCTGAGAAAACCTCCCCATAGCTGAAGGTATGCCTGCCTACCAGTACGACCAGGGGAAGGTGTTGCGAGTTGTAAATGTCGCGGCTTTCAACTTCGAGGGGCGCCTCTTCCTGCCGGCTGATGAAATGGCCTAGCAGTCCTCCGGTAAAAAATCCCAACGTTTCTGTCAGCACGGTGCTTGCGCCGCCCTCGTTTTGACGATTATCCAGGATCAATCCGTCCAAAGGAGACTCCTCGCTCATCTCCTGTATGGCGTTCCCTACCTGCTCGCTGATCGTGCTATCTGCAAACGTAACCAGGAAGATATACCCGATTCGTTTTCCCTCAGGAGTGTTCATTACAGAATAAGGGACGGGCAGCGGGCCGTTGATCCGGCGACGGGTGACACTGATTTCCCGTTGCTCCTCTCCGGGAGAGGCCACCGTCAGCTTAACCCGAGTCCCTTCTGGGCCACGGATCAGGTCCTTCAAGGATCCTGCATTGTCAAGGATGGGTTTCCCATCCACCTGATAGATGCTGTCTCGTGCCTTGATCCCGGAATTATCAGCC
>CAZAQS010000246.1:4959-7128 GCA_964486825.1 uncultured Anaerolineaceae bacterium
CAACGGTGGCATGGTTGTGTTCTGAGATAGGCGACAGGATGATCCCGATCCCGGCGTAGTCTTGCTTACCGGCATACTTGGCTTGCTCGTCAGCTACCTGCTGGGGGTTCAGGTACCTGGAATGATCGTCCCCCAAGCGGAAGATCATTTCATCCATGGCCACGTAAAACTCATCTACCTCCAGCCCGGATTCGATCCGGACTGCATATTCGTCATGGACATCATCCCAATCCAAACCGTTGAAGTCTTCGTATAAGTACTGTTCTCGCACCGTACCCCACAATTCTTCGAAAATCTTCAACTGAGCTGCCACGACTTGCGCGTCCGGAGCCGGGCTGGCTACGACAACGAAGGATTCATTAGCCTCCTCAACCGCATCTTGCTCTATAGCTTCAGAACCTTCTAATCGTGCGTTCGAGGGAGCTTCCGCCTGGGGAATGTTCCAGGTTCCCGGGTCGGGGTAAATGTAGGCCGGTTGCCTGGAAAAGTTGATATCGGGTAATTGTGTAACTGCCGTAGACGTTGTTGTGGCTGCCTCTTCCAAATGTAGCCACTTCACCCAATCTGGCAGGAAAGAGTTTACGAACAGGATGATAAGGAAAATTGGGAATAAGAACAACGCACGGGTACGATGGGACATGCTGAATCTCCTTAGCGGTTCAGATGCGCCTGGATATAGGCAGAGTGAGGAATCTACCGGTAAAGCTGAAACTCCAGGCAATTAAGCAGTTGGTAGGCCGCGTAGAAATCCGGGCAAGTGCCCGCCAACTGCACCATGTTGTATTTGCCGCCCTATCGTTGGAAAGGTTTTGGTTTCTTACGAGAATCTGTATACTTGTGGAAACAATTAGATATGGGGCTTATCTAGATGACTTCCAATATACAAAACAGTTTTAGTAAATAGTGATTCGACCCTGCTCAGGCTCCACCTGGAGAATAGAGACTTGGATCTACCGGCGTTTCTCCGGACGGATCCCAGACGTACACCCAGTCTCCTTCACCGGCCCAGTTATAGACCCAGTGCGAGTCGCCTGGGGCAAGGTTCACACAACCGTGCGATTGTGGGAAACCCAGGCGCGGGCGCCAATAGGCTCCATGGATGGCGCGGGCCTCATCATAATACAGGGTCCAGGGCACATCCTCCAGGTAATAGAAGTCCGAGCCATCCGCCTCGAAAGTGCCGCTCATCGGCGTGCTCTCATGGGTTTTGTAGATCTGGAATAATCCTGGACGTGTCCAGAAAGGTGGGGATCCGGTGGCGATCAGGGTTGCATAAACCAGCCTGTTTTGATCGTAAACGGACAGCGTCTGCTCGTGCAGGTTGATTTCGATCCAACGACCGTTGGTGACGCCTTCCGGAGGGGTGGAGTTGGGAAAGACGCGGCCAATAAAACGGCCCTCGATCCATTCGTCTGGTCCAATCATGTACCACTCCATTCCACCGGCTTCTTCCACTGCATAGACCTGCACGACTTCATACTGGTACTTCAAATTACCGGTGTAATCATCCTGGTAGCCGGGCGCTCGTTTCGTTTCCAGGGTGGCGTTAATTGCATTGATCCAGCCAAAAGTTTGGTGAGGCGTGTCAGAGAATTCTATGCCCTGAAAAGAGAGCACTCCCGACCATCGGCCGGCAACGTCACGCGTCCATTCTCCACTTTTGAGCTGGTAAAAATCTGGTTTCTGCTTGCCCTCTGTATAGGCCAAGTCAACGTAAGAGATAAATTTGATCCCTTCCCCGCCTAATACACGCGAGGGAGAAGCGCCAGCTCGTGCATCGTCCAGAGACCGGTACAGGGTCGCCTGGTCCTGCAGGACAGCGTAGTTATAGGGCATTAATATGAGGTTGGGATCGGGTTTGGAAGCAAGCAAAGGCCGGGCCGGGAAGGTAATACCTTTCTCACCCATGCCGGTTATGTAAGTAGACGGGCCCAGGGGTAGACAATCGCCTGGATCATTCTGATATATGCCGGGCACACATAAAGCGGTGGCTCTGCCACTCGAATTATCTGATTGGGCAGCCGCGGGGCCGGTTTGGGTTGCTGCCAGGAGGGTGACAGCCAGGAAGAGAGTTACCAGTAATAACCGCTTCATAAGACCTCTTAAATACAAATATTGGTCGTATCATGACCTGGTAATTTTCGCTTCGCTACTCAAACCAAATCGCTG
>CAZAQS010000247.1:0-7096 GCA_964486825.1 uncultured Anaerolineaceae bacterium
CGACTGCGAATCCTTTTAATACCACCACATTGGCAGACGGGCCTCATATCATTACGGTTGCCCTTGTATTATTGGCTGGCAGTACCGCGGTTGTGCATGCATCTTTTAACGTGGCAAATTCGGGCTCAGCCCTGATCTTCAACCCTAACAGCCTTTCCGTTGTGTTAGCCGCGGGCGGCACGAGCCAGCACATGGTTACCCTGCAAAGCAGTGTCGGTGCCGGGTCTCCTTATACGGCAGCCGATGATGTGGCCTGGCTGGAGGTTACACCGGAAAGCGGCTTTACCCCGGCCGAACTTGATATCGCAATCGATGCGACAGGCTTGGTGCCGGGAAGTTACAATGCCGCTGTCACCGCGAACGCCTCCACCAGCTCCGCTATGCTCCCGGTACTGCTAACGGTCGTCAGTGATGAGTTGCCTGGTGAAGTAAAGAAGTGGGAAACTGTGACGATCGATTTCCAAGGTCCAGAGGCTTCAGAGCTGGGGACTGCCCCGAACCCTTTCCTTGATTATCGACTTCAGGTGATACTTACCAGCCCTACCGGCCGTACCTATAACGTACCCGGCTTCTTTGACGGCGATGGAAATGGGAATGGAGAGGGGAATGTCTGGCGAGTTCGCTTTACCCCTGACGAAACCGGTGCTTGGTCTTACTGGGCCTCCTTTCGAACTGGGCCCAATATCGCTATCGACCTTAACCCGAACGCAGGCGCCGCAACCGGTTTCGATGGATCGACCGGTACCTTTACCGTCTCCGAGCTTGATTCAAATGCCCCTGGGTTTTATAAGTGGGGTCGGCTGGAGTACGTGGGAACGCACTACTTAAAGTTCAGAGATGGGCCTTATTGGATCAAAGGCGGTACGGACAGCCCCGAGACCTTTTTAGGATATAGTGGATTTGATAATACGCCACCAGGACCATTTGGGCTGCTCGATTTCGAAAATCATGTGCAGGATTGGCAACCGGGAGACCCTGATTGGGGAAACGGTCAAGGGAAAGGGATGATTGGGACTCTCAACTACTTTGAGAACCAGCACATAAACTCCGTTTACTTTCTGCCAATGAACATTGGAGGGGATGGAAGGAATACCTGGCCCTATGCAGGGACGATCATTCCAAATGGAAATACGGCGAATGATAATCTCCATTTTGACATTAGCAAGATGCGCCAGTGGGATATTGCATTTAACCACGCGCAAAGAAAAGGGGTGGAGCTTCACTTTGTATTGAATGAGGCGGAGCGAGCAAACAAAAACGAACTGGATAATGCAACCCTGGGGGTTGAAAGAAAACTCTTCTACCGAGAATTAATCGCTCGCTTCGGTCATAATAATGCATTACAGTGGAATATTTCCGAGGAATACGATTACGAACTCCCTTTGAGCCCGGATACAGTGAAGCAGTTTGCTGAATACATCCAATCCGTTGACCCTTATGATCATCCAATCACGGTCCACAATAATGCTAAGCCGGAGGTCGCATGGACTCCGTTTGTGGGAGATACACGCTTCAGTATAACTTCCTTCCAGTATTCCGGGGCAGTAGCCGGGTACGGGGAAGAGGTCGAGAAATGGCGAGCGAAGACCAGGTACGCAGGCCGTCCAATCCCAATTTCTTTGGATGAGATTCGAGCGACGACGACCACGAACTTTGACGCTCAACGCAAAGAATTAATCTGGCCCACCTACCTTTCGGGGGGCAACATGGAGTTTTACATTGGTGGAGCAGAGATCGACAAGACGTTGGATAATTTCAGAGCCTATGAACCATTGTGGAATTATTCCTGGTATGCTCGTAAATTCCTGGAGGAAAACCTCCCGTTCTGGGAGATGGAACCGCAGGATGAACTGCTAACTGGGGAGGCTTCCGATTTCAGCGGGGGCCAGGTGTTTGCGAAGGCAGGCGCGATCTATGTGATTTACTTGCCAAAGGCCAATCCCACTGGTACCCTTGATTTGAGCGGTGCTTCAGGTAGCTTTGTTCTGCGTTGGTATAACCCTAGAAATGGGAGCTTCGAAGGATCATCCAGAAGCGTTGTAGGGGGCGGCAAAGTCAATCTTGGCTCTCCACCCAGTGAACCTGCTCAGGACTGGGCTGTGCTATTTTTGCGAGAAGGGAGCACAACTGCTGTAACCGGATTCACCCTCATCAACGCAGAGACGAATCAACCCATGTTTGAGTTATATGATGGAGCTATCTTTGATCTGAAGCTTCTTCCGACGGATCAGCTCAATATCCGTGCCGACACCTTTCCAGAAGTGGTCGGCAGTGTACGGTTTCAGTGGGATGATGAGCCGTATTACAGCATTGAAAATACCGCCCCGTACTCGCTTGCTGGGGATAGTAATGGAGACTATCATGCCTGGACGCCTGCTGTAGGCGCCCATACCTTGTCAGCGACCTCCTATACGGAGCCCGATGCCCACGGTGTGGCTGGAATCCCACGCACGATCCGCATCACGGTTACGAGCGGTATATTGAAGAGATTGTTTCTTCCAATTATGGAACCTTTAGGGGGATTGACGGGGCCTTGAAGGAACCCGTGAATGATCAAACTGGGAAAGAAAGGGCTGCGCTACTGGTGTAAGAGCGCAGCCCTGTTCGTTTCGAGTGGCTGTCGCTTATTTGAACACTTCCACGACTTTAATAATCAGGATCAGCATGAACGCTATCAGCAGGGGAGCAATCGCAACGTTCAACATGCGTCCCAACCGTTGGAATGGTTCACTCCGCGCCGCGCTTGCCAGCTCTTTTTCGATCAACAAAAAGAGCAAAACCAGGACCGCAACCATAGAGAGCGATCCTGCAATTGCCGGAGTAACCAGAGTCGTGATAATGGGTGTAAGGAAGCTGCTTATGGTCCACATCTCCCACTGCTAAGATTCTTACGATACCATCCTTTGAATGTTATTATACAGAATATGAGTATCTTTGTCAACAATCGTCGAAAACCGGATACCTCACGGAATCACTTCGAATACCCTCCCATCTCCACCGCGAAAAGGAATTGGAGTCCCATAAGCATAAACTTGCCCCGTTTCCAAATCTCTTAACTTTCCGTGAATGGTGTTTGAACTGAGCGCCAATTGCTGGCTGGAACAGCTTCTGTTGACTGCTACGACAAGGTTCCCCATTCCATCGAAACTTTTAAGCGAGCTTGCATAAGGAAGCGTTCCGGCAGGCATACCGGTCATTTGGAACTGGTCGGGCGCTTTGTAGAAATTAACCAGTGTAGATCGCAGTCCTTTAACTCTTCTGGCCAGATCGGATATTTCATTATAAACAACAGCGTTATCTTCAAAACCGGCAACCGTGCTGTTCGACCCGAGCATGAACCAAAAAATCCCGCTCGTGCCTTCACCCACTGCCATCCACTGTTGGGCACGCAGCTCTTCAACTGAAGGGATTCTCAGGTCATTGCCATCGTCATTCGGCGAGTCAAAACTATGCGCCTGCAGGATCATCCAGAGAGGCGTTTCGGCCGGTTTGGTCACTGTTGCATCTCGGATGAATTTGGGAAAGTCGTATTCTGTGCCGGTTTCTGGGTCTATCTCCGGTCTCCTGAACTCGCAAGGTTTATTCGGAGCCCTCAGCGTATACAGATCTATCACCAAAACCTTGTCGTTCTGAGGGTCGAAAATTCCAGTTACCCGTTTCACCCCGGCTAATACGGCAAATGCCGGCCTGTCTGGATCTTTCTCTCGATAGGCCTGGTTTGCCAGCCACACCTTATCTTTCCTGTCGAGGAACGGCTCGTCGTCTGTATAGTATCCTTTCAGGCTGGGATGAATCAAGGATTTCATTACATCGATAAGTGGGTATATAACCTCTCTTGCATTCTGGATTGTTGCTGGAACAGTATGCGGCCACCACTGTTCGTTCAGCTCGATTCCATTTTGCCAGTAAATATTGAACAGAAATCGATCGGCGACAGTCAGGTATTCGTCTGCCCGATAGGCTGGACCGTTTACAGCGATGATCGAGTCGAAATTACGGCTTTGAAGATCGTTCAGAAGTGATTCAAATTGAGACACCGAACCGAATCTGCCAACCGTCGAAAATACTCCCACAGGAAAATATTCCCTTGTCGATGGCATTTGGCCGACCGGAGGCACTGATGTACCCTTCGAGCTTTGTATTATGGGGAGATAAATCTCGGTATTTGAAGGAACACCGCAAGCAGACCGGTATACGCTGCCGCCGACAAGGTTGCCGCAAACCGAATTTGGTCCTTCTACCCGCAAGAGAGAGGTATTATTCTCCCAGACGAAATTCTGTTTAACCTGCCCAACAGAGTTGCTCCTGACCTGGTACTTCCCAATTCTTCCACACCCGTCGATGGCCGGGTCGCATTCTCTGTCTGGTAAAGTGTAGACATTAACTACTACGAAGTTATCGACGGTATTTGCCTTGTTTCCTACAACTCGATTCCCAAAATATTCATAAATCAGGTAGGGCGATTTGCTCGCATCATAATAGCGACTGGACCTGCGCGCGGAAAATGAAACAAAGAAGGACACGAATCCGCTCGTAGCTGTATTATTCTTGATCAGCGATTTTTTTGCATGCATGGATATGGGGTTAGCCCCCACGTCAAAAGTCGTCCCATAGACAACGATATACTTGGATACCCGCTGTTCGTTTTCTTCCACTACGCCGTTTCGGTTTAGATCAATCGTAAAATCATCGTTTGTGAAGAAACCAACTCCCCCTCCGCTAAATCTGCTCTTGATCACAGAGCTGATCACCCCGCCCCCTGTCACCCCATCCAGGAGATAGGCATATCGCTGGCTGCCGGCAAATATACAGGACCGGCACCAGATGTTTTCAAGGCCTGAATTACCATGGATTAGACCGATTTGATATTGTCCGGGGTTGTCAAAGTTTTGGAAAACAAGGATGTCCCACACCATGTCCCGCACTCCACGGATCATGAAGGCCATCTCTGCAGTGTTATTGCCATCGAAAACAATGTTCTTGAAGTAAATATCCTTGACCGGATTAAGGAAACAATCCATATATGCTTTGTTCGAAATATTCCCCTTCGCATATGTATTTACCCCACTATTAAAGTCGTCATAATTTTTGATCAAATCACAAGAGGAGATATTCGATGGGACCTTGATAGAAGGCCCGGTCAGCGCGTGATCGTAATCGATCCCTCCTTTGATGATTACGGGGTTGGTCGATTTCGGGTCTGAATTCCCAATCAAGTGGATGTGGCTTTTTCCTACGATGTCGATGTTATGCGTATAAATTCCCGGCTCTAGATAAATCACTCTTCCTTGGGGTGGGGCACTCATTATTGCAGCCTGGATATCGGCGCCAGGACTTAAAGTAACCTTATCCGCGCCGATTGGAGCGGAAATGGACCCAATTGGGATGTGATTCGGGTTTTCAGGGTTAAACGGATGACTGGCCCACCAAGTCTCTACATCTCCAGAGTAGTCAGGATCGATCGACGGAACTTGTGCATAGACTTTATCGGAGGCAACGCAAAGCACGATAACCGAAATAGGAATTAACAGGATTAGATTCAGTCTCATTATTCTCAGTTTCCTTTAATGATCGGTATAGAAATGTGTAAAGTTTGACAACGTATTGTTTGACTGGCGCTATGTTAAGAGCTGAGAGTAGACAGATCGAAAACACAGTCGAGTCATCCTGATCTTTGCGGTTTATCTACGGGCGATAATCCAATAGATTTTCGCAAGTCTGGCTGGAATGATCCCATAATAAAGATCAGCTCATATAATGGTCAATAAGGAATAAGTACCAGCTATAACGTTGCTTGTTCCCAACCGCCCCTTATGGCAAGAAATATCATCCAGGGAGAGTGCTATAATTGTCGTATCCGTCCAAGCCCGGCGAGCGATAATCCGCTGGAGCGGATAAAAGGTTGGAGACCAATCTCCAGTCGCTATCTCTCCTCCCGTCCACAATTAATAAGGAGGCGCTCTCTGATCGATCCCTTGGAAGTCAAGGTGGGGAAATTGCTACGCAGGCGTGGCCTGCGACTGGCCGTGGCCGAGTCCTGCACAGGAGGACTGATTGGGCACCTCATCACCAATGTGCCCGGTTCTTCGACCTATTATCAGGGCAGCGTAACCGCCTATGCTTATGAGGCTAAAGTGCGCCTGTTGGGAGTAAGCTGGGATACCCTTGAAAGATATGGGGCTGTCAGCAAAGAGACAGTACTGGAAATGGCACGGGGTGTACGGCGCGCCCTGGCCGCCGATCTCGGTCTCTCAGTAAGTGGGATCGCAGGGCCAGGAGGGGGCACAGCGGAAAAGCCGGTTGGGCTGGTTTGGATCGGTCTAAGCTCCGCTGAAGTAGACGAAGCCTGGCAGTTTAATTGGCCGGGTAACCGCCGGCAGGTCAAGGAACAATCCGCCCTGCAAGCGCTGCAACTGCTGGTCGATTACTTGCAAGAATAGTTATGTATAGGTGGGATCATTGGTAAGTGAGTTATGGAGTCTATCGAAGTAACCGCCCGTTTCGATGCGCGCGGAAAAGCTATTCCCCTGATGTTTACCTGGCAGGAGAGCACGTATCAGGTTGATTCTGTGGGCCGGCGATGGGATGATGACCAAGGGCAGCACATCCTGGTGATGATTCCTGATGGGCGCGTTTTTGAACTTTTGTATGCTCCCCTGGAAGGGCACTGGTACCTGGCGCGGGCTGCACCCGGGCGGGCCTTTGCTTGAACGAGCCAGGCATCGTTCACGTGAATTTCCGTTGCGCCAGGGCACGGCGGTGAGTCTTATCTGCGGGGATCAGGGCAGGAACCGCCGGTCTCTACCAGTGTTGTTCCAGGGAAGCCCGATTTCGGGTTATACTAGCTTGCCATGCGCAGGTTAATTTTTGCGGTCCTTATTGGCCTGTTGGCTTTAACCTTCCTGGCCGTCGATGCTCCCCGCACTGCAGCTCAGGCCAGTGATCCCTGGAGTTTAATCGCCGAGGTGAACGCCCTACGCGCCTCTTATGGGCTGGCTGCCTACGAAGTGAACAATGCCCTGATGGTGGCGGCGCAACAGCAAAGCAATTACCAGGCAGAGATCGGCGCCTGGAGTCACAGCGGCCCCGGCGGTTC
>CAZAQS010000248.1:0-7078 GCA_964486825.1 uncultured Anaerolineaceae bacterium
TTTTGCTGGCGCGCACTCGTGTCAAGATCCACCTCGGGCTACGCCGAGACGGCGGCGCTTATTGAGGGCGTCCATGAGCTGGTTGCCGAGGTTGGGGCCGAGGACGCTGAAGATCAGGAGCATGCCGATCACGCCGGTTTGGAAGTGGCCTGAGAATGAGGCCAGCGACATACCGTTGCGGATGTTGAGGATGATCATGATGGAGAGGAAGACGCCGTACAGGGTGCCCGAGCCGCCAAAGATGCTGACACCGCCCAGGAGCGACATGGTGACGATGTCGAGCTCGAAGCCGAGGGCCAGGTCGCCGCGCACGGATCCCAGGCGGGCCGCCAGGAGCAGGCCGGCGATGGCGGAGATAAACCCGGAAGCCACGTACAGCCAAATCTTAACGCGCGGCACATGAACGCCGGCGTAGCGGGCCACAAATTTATTGTTCCCGATCACATAGATGCTCCGGCCGAAGCCAGAGTACTGCAGGATGACCAGGAAGAGCAAGAACAGGCCAAAGAAGATCAGGATGGACAGGGGGAAAGGACCGAGCAGGGGTTTCTGCCCGAGGGCACTGAACCACTCCGGGAAACGGCCGATGGAACGGTCCTCCAGGAGGACACGGGCCAGGCCACGGTAAGCGATCAACATGGCGAGGGTAACGACCAGGGAGTTCAGGCCAACGACGGCGACCCAGAAGCCATTGAAGAGACCGGCTACGACGCCCGCCAGCAGGGCGATAAAGATGGCGGTGGTCATGTCCATGCCGTTGCTGAAGAGGTAGGCTGCCAGGCAGGCCGCCAGGCCCATGATGGAGGGGGCGGACAGGTCGATTTCGCCGTTGATGATCAATAAGGTCATGGTGAGGGCCACGATGACCTTCTCGATGGAGAGGGTGAAGAGGTTGATCTGGTTGCCGATGCTGAGATAGTTGGGAGCGTTGAGGCTGTTCAAGCCAACGACGACGCCCAGGATCAGGATGAGGAGGCCTTCCCAGCTTTTCATGCGGTCCCAGACAACAGGAAGGATGGGATTTCTAGTCTGCATGTGCAATCACCTCCTGGGACTCCTGGGTCTCGTCGGCTCGCATCCGCAACCCGGCCCGGGCCCACATATTTTTCAGCTGGCCGAAGACGACGTAGTCGATGGCGACGGCGGTGAGGATGAGCATACCAAAGATGGCGTCGCGCCAGAATTCGCTCACCACAGGCCAGCGCAGCAAGCTGTTCTCGAGCAGGTCGATAAAGAAGGCCCCCAGGAAGGCCCCGGTGACCGAGCCGGCGCCGCCAGCGTTGCTGACGCCGCCGACGACCACGGCGGCAATGGAGGCGAACTCGAGGCCCAGGCCGGCCAGAACCGAGATATTCCCGAAGCGGGCCAGGAAAACAAATCCGGCCAAGCCCGCCAGGCCGCCGCTCATGAGGAAAGCTGTGAAGACGATGCGCTGGGCGGGGAAGCCGGCGATGCGGGCGGCGTCGGGGTTGGAGCCGATGGCGTAGAGGCGCCGCCCGAATGGAAGATAGGTGAGGACCAACTGGAAGATGATGACGACCGCCAACATGATGGCAAACAAGGAACGGAACTCAACGCCGCCGATATCGAAGAGGGTGACCGTGGGAAGGGTAACAATCCACCTGGGCAGCCCGGAGGTGACGATGGGGACGGCGTTGGAGTACTCGACCAGGAAGCTGCGGTAGATGGCCAGGGTGCTGATGGTGGTGATGATGGAGGGGACCCGGCCGTAGGCGACGAGCAGGCCATTGATGGAACCCATGGCCATACCGGTGCCGATGGCCAGGAGGACGGCCGCGAGGGGATGCATATTGTTATGGGCGGTGAGCTGCTGGCCGACAAAATAGGCGGTGAAGCCGGTGATGGAGCCCAGGGAGAGGTCGAAGTTGCGGGTCAGGAAGATCAGGGTCTGCCCGACCGCCAGGATACCGACCACAGCCACGCTCGTGGAAAGGCGGTTGACGAAGCGGGCGTTGAAGTAGCCGGGGATCTGGAGGGAGAAAAACAGGATCACGACCAGGATGAGGAAGATCAGGAAGGAGGTACGGATTTGCTCCGGGCGGAAGCGTTGGACGAGGGGGATGTTCATTGAATCTGCTCCAATTCCGGTTGATTTTGACCCATGGCGGCGGTCATGACCAGCTCCTCGGTGGCCTCAGCGTGATCGAAGAGGCCCATCTGCCGGCCCTCGCGCATCACCAGGATACGGTCGCTCATGGCCAGGACCTCCGGCAGGTCGGAGGAGATGAGGATGACTGCCAGCCCCCCCTCGGCCAGCTCGTTGATCATCTGGTGGACCTCGGCCTTGGCGCCGACATCGATGCCCCGGGTTGGCTCGTCCAGGATGAGAAGCTTGGGGTTGGCATTCAGCCATTTGCTGAGCATGACCTTCTGCTGGTTGCCTCCGGAGAGGTTTTCCACCTTTACGTCGACGGATTGGGCGCGGATGGCGAGGCGGTCCTTGAAAACTTCAGCCATCTCTCGCTCGGCGCGCCGGTTGACGAGCCCGAGCGGGGAGAGGTAGCGCTTCAACATGGGCAGAGAGATGTTGGAACAGATGGACATGGGCATGGTCAGGCCGAGGGCGCGGCGGTCTTCGGAGGCATAAGCGATGCCCAATTTCAGGGCCTGCTGGGGATCCTTGACCCGGCAGGTCACGCCATCGAGGACGATCTCACCCTTGTCGGCGGGCTCGATCCCGAAGAGGGCCAGGCCGACGTTGGTGCGGTGAGAGCCGATCAAGCCGGCGAAGCCGAGCACCTCGCCGCGGTGGATATCGAAGGTGAGGCCCTGAAAGGTGTCGCCCCTGCCCAGGTCTTTGACGGACATGATCAGCTCGCCTTTATGGGACTGGCTCTTGGCAAAAAACTCGGTCATTTCGCGGCCGACCATGTCACGGATGACGTTTTCGGAAGACGCCTCACTGCGAAGGCGAGAGGAGATCCATTGGCCATCGCGCAGGACGGTGACCCGATCGGCGATCTCGAAGACCTCTTCGAGGCGGTGGCCGATGAAGAGGATGGCGACACCCTGGCCGCGCAGGGAGCGGACGATCTTGAAGAGCTGGGTGACCTCGTGGGCGGAGAGGGAGGCGGTGGGCTCGTCCATGATCAACACACGAACGTTGAGGGAGATGGCTTTGGCGACTTCGACGGCCTGTTGAGCTGCCAGGGTCAAGCCACGGGCGGGCATACGCACATCCAGGTGGACGCCCAGCCGGGCGAGGATGGCTTCCGCATCGACCACCATCTTGCGGCGGTTGACGATCAGGCCGCGGTCGCGGTGGCTGATGAAGATATTCTCGGCGACGCTCAGGTCGGGGAAGACCATGGGCTCCTGGTAGATGGCGGCGATCCCGTAGGCCTGGGCCACCTGGGAGTTGGGGATGTGGACCTGTTTCCCGTCCAGCAGGATGTGGCCCTGGTCGGCGTGGTAGATGCCGGTCATGATCTTGATGAGGGTGGATTTGCCGGCCCCGTTCTCACCCACCAGGGCGTGGATCTCCCCGGGGTACAGGGATAGCGACACATCCCGCAAGGCCTGGGTCATATCAAACCGCTTGGAGATATTGGTCAGTTCAAGGACAGGTACAGTCATAAGCATCGAGCTCCTTTATGGGTGTACTCCATCGAAGGTCTTGGCGAGGATGGGCGGGGGGGCTTCCTTTGGCTCGGGATAATAGTCAGCCAGATTGTCCTGGGAGATAAAGATGGGCTGGTTGTAGATGGCGGGTGGGACGGGCTCGCCCTTGAGCAATTTGACGGCGACCTCGACCAGCTTCACGCCGTACTTTTCTGGCCAGTAGGCGGTGGCGCCGATGATGCGGGAACCGGGCAGGCTCATTTCGGCGCGGATCTCCCGGCCGGCGCCCTGGCCTACGATCCAGAGGTGCTGCTGGCGGCCGGCTTTAACGGCGGCGCGCTGGGCCCCGATGGCGGCGTCGTCGTTGAAACAGATGACCCCCAGGCGGCGCTTGTCGGGCAGGGACTCGAGGGCCTGGAGGACCTGGGCCTGGCTGATGGCGATGGTATTGCCGCTGTTCAAATAGAGGACGTCGGAGGCGGGGGTGTGGCCGACGATCTCCTGGAAGGCGTCCAACTGGCCCTGGATGCGAGCGGCGGGGACGGTGCCGGCGCGGGGCTCGATCAGGATGAGGAGGCCGTCGACCTGGCCGTCCCAATCCTGGCGGACCTGGCGGGCGAGGGCGCTGCCAGCCAGGAAACCGGCGCGATAGTTGTCGACGCCGAAGAAGGTGGCGCCGACCATGGGGATATCGACGGCAATGGCAGGGATGCCGGCCTGGCTGAGCTTGCTCATAATGATGCTGTTGGTCTTCTCGTCGATCTGGTACTCGATGAAGAGGTCGACCTCTTTCTGGACGATCCAATCGGCTACACGCAAGGCTGTTTCGGCGTCGAGCTGGTTGTCGGCGAGGATGAGGTCGATATTGCCGGCCTCCTGGGCTGCCTTTTCGATGGAGCGGCGCACTTCTACGGCAAAGGGGACTTCTTCGCTGAGGCCGGCGAAGCCGATCTTGTAATTGCCGTTCTCACGACAGGGCATATAGGAAGAGGCGGTGTCTTCGCCGCAGACGGTGAGGGCGGCGCAGCTCGAGCGGAGCTGGTCGATGTAGGCGGGGGAGATGCGGTTATCGGTGAAGAGGTGGGAGACCTGGTCGATGGAGGCAAAGGGGACCAGGTCGATCTTTCCAAACTTGGAGGAATCGACCAGGGTGACGACCACCTCGGCGCAGCGGATCATGTTGCGCTTGATCTCGACCTCGTGGATATCGACCTCGGTCAGACCGGCTTCGATGGAGAAGCCGGAACAGGAGACGAAGGCGGTCTTGACGTGGATGTTCTCGAGCAGGCGCTCGCCAAACGAGCCCACGACGGAGGTGCCGGAGGGGCCGATCTTGCCGCCGATCAAAATCACGGTGTGGGTGGGGTTCTGGGCGAGGGCCATGCCGGTGGGGATGCCGTTGGTGATGACGGTGAGATGGCGGAGCTTCTTGAGGTGCGGGAGCATGGCGAAAACGGTGGTGCTGGCATCCAGGAGGATGGAGTCGCCGTCTTCGACCAGCTCGGCTGCCAGCCGGGCGATGCGTTTCTTGGCGGAGGCATTGACGTTGATGCGGGCGGAGAAGGAGGGGTTGAGGATCTGGCCTTCATCGAGGAGGACGGCGCCGCCGCGGACTCGGGCGAGGAGGCCGGCCTGCTCCATGGTCTCCAGGTCATTGCGGATGGTGCCCTGGGAGACGGATAAGGCAGCGGCAAGCCCGGCGACTTTGAGGCCGGGGTTTTCCCTCAGTAAGGTTGCGATCCGTTGCTGACGTTCAAAGGGGATCATTATACTCCCGCCGGAAATCAGTCACGAATTGGTGGATCTTTGTTGTAAATTGTTGAAACGTTGTGAATTCTTGATGAAAGAGTACCATTAAATTCAATTAATGTCAATCCATAGATAGACCAGATAGACCTGACAGGATTTAAAAACCTGCCAGGTCTGGTTGGGGAGAGTTGAAATCGCCGCACAATATTCGTGCGAATTTAGATTCACAGGCTAACGTTTTAAGATAGAAATCTATTAGCACCTTGATTCGGAGCCATGGCAAAATTTTGGACCTTGAATAATTAGAACATATTTGCTATTATTGTGGTATATCACTGAATATATTTTCAGTAATGCAGTGACAGCTTCATTCTGGAGAGATCGAATATTTGGAACCAAAATTAATTTATTAGATCAATCGCCTAAGCGGAAAAAGACGGGTCGATAAGGAGGTGGAAGAATGGGAAAGTGGATGGAGGAAGACGAAGTGTACCAGGAGCTGTGGGATAAATGCGCGGAGGCTTTAGCGAAGATGGGGGATATGAAATCCTTCACGGCGCTGGCCAGCTCCAACCCCAGCATCTACCTAGGCGCGTACCTGGCGAACGAGGTAGCGGAGAAGGACATCGAAAGGCGGCTATTCATCATCATCCACGAAGTCAAGCTAAGCTTCGCGCTTATGAAAAGCCTATTTGAGGACAAATGGTACCGCCTGATGAGCATGGATGAGACCATAACCCGCGTGGCCTTCCTGTACACCTTGATCTTGCGCTACAGTCGCAGCAGGGGAAGCAAGGTAGATATGAACAAGTTCTTCTGGAAAGTGATGCGCAACGAGATGATCGGCTCGAGTAAGTACCAGGAGAACGAGGACGGGTGAGGGGCGGCTAAGAAGCAGGTTACAGGTTGCAGGTTACAGGTTACAGGTTACAGGGGCGGCTAAGAAGCCGCTGAGCAAGTTGGCACGGAAATGCGTTACACGTGGCACGTTTAAAAGATAAGAGACGTTAAGGAAGAGGAAGGGTAGGGGGCTGCGGTGCTGACATTGGCGCGATGTTTGCCGCGTTTTGCAATTTCAAACATCGCCAAGGCGCTCAAAGGATCGGTTAGCAGCATTGCCAGCCTACCCAGGCTATTCACTCAGCTAATGTGGTACATAGGCCGAGCCAATTAAGGCGCGAAATAGATCCAATCTCTGAAATCCAGCGTATATATTATGACTAATACAATTGAACGAACTGGTGGGTAAACATTTGTGTAAGGAGTAAAAGCATGTCAACCGAACAAAGCCTTTACGAACGACTGGGTGGCGTCTACGCCATCGCGGCGGTGGTGGACCGCTTCAGCGAGCAGATTTTGAAAAACCCGAGGATTGTCAACGCAAACTCCCAGCTAAAGGAATGGCACACGGAGAAATTCAGGGAGCGGATGCCAGGTCTCAAGTTCAACCGGACGCTATGGGTGTGCGCAGTGTCAGGCGGACCGTATGAATATACAGCCAAAAACCTGGTCGATGCGCATGCGGACTTATACATCTCATCCGAAGTGTTCGATGAGGTGTCAGCTGAGCTTGCCAACGCGCTCGACCACTTCAAGGTGCCGGCGAGCGAAAAGGAGGAAGTCTTGGCTGCATTCAACGCGCAAAAACCCGATGTGACGGCTGGTTCCTGGTAGGGAGACGGTTGCAAGTTACAGGGGCGGCTAAGAAGCCGCTGAGCAGGTTACAGGGGCGGCTAAGAAGCCGCTG
>CAZAQS010000249.1:0-6967 GCA_964486825.1 uncultured Anaerolineaceae bacterium
TATTCTTACCTGTCTTCCATCCTGTAAGACCACATGCCCCTGTTCTAGCAGCTCTTTCAGTTTGAGCAGGTTTTCTTTAACAGCGGATTTCACCTTCCCCCTGGCCAAATGTTGTAATAAGGCTGGTTGGTCACTCTCTAGCCTCCAGCGATCGATAAGCCTGGTCTTACCATTGATATCCTCGAATGCCATCCATCGCTTGAGCTCGGGCTTCGAGGGCGGAACGGTCTCCAACGTCAGAAGCCTGTCCGTTTCCATCTCGACGATGGACAACTCCTGGCTATCTGACTTTCTAGCCTGGTGATATCTTGCGCCAACAACCGGAGGTCCAGGGGATATTTTTCGTACGTTCGTTACAAAGTAATTCCACTTTGGCAAATTCTCAAGATCAACAAGGAAGCTAAAAACAAAATCAACGGGTCGATCGATCTCGACCACGTTTTCGAACTCAATCATAATATCCCTCCTAATGAGTAAGTAGATATGAAGATCTCATACTTTACGGGATATGAAGACTCAATCCAGCAGGCCCGACAGCCGCGCCACCAGGTCAGAGAAGACCCCCGCCAACGCGCCTCCCATGGCTCCCCCAACCGCGCCGGTAACGGACCCGATCAAGAGCTGGTCCGCTTCTTGATCGGCCAGCCAGCCGGCCAGCTGCATCACGGGTTGGTAAGCGTAATCGCCTACGATGCCAGAGGCAAGCAGGTAAGCCAGGAACCCGCCCAGTGAAGCTGTGGTCAAAGCCCCTGTGATCACCCCGATCCGCTCCCAACCATATGCGCTGCCCGCCACCCAAACCTTTTGTCCGGCCCTTGCTCCGATCTTGGCGCCCCCATACATGCCCAGGAAGATGGGGAAGATAGCCCACCAGAAGATCAGTCCCAACAACGTGCCGATAATACCCCCCATGGCGCCCCCGGCAATCCTCCAAAGGCGCTCCCAGCCCACGTAACGGGTAACGGTTTCAGCCAGGCGAGAGCTCGGTAGCCAACCCCTCCACGCACCGGCAGTTGCGCCACCCAGGACCCACAACAGGACCCAGGTGGAAACGGCGGTGAAAGTCCATCCACTCAGGCCGAATAGGACCCCCGGAACGATCCCAACCAGGGCGCCCACAGATCCCCCTATTAGAAAGCTCTTGGTGAGGCGCGGTCTCAGCCAGGTGATAACTGGACTGGGAGGCTGGAGAATCACCGTGCGAGCTGGCTGGCTGGCGGTAGCTTGAGAGACAGGTGGAGCAGGCCATGCTGGGACGCTGCGACCGCCAGACATGAATTGCCCGGGTAGAAAACTCCACTTGAGCAGCTGGTTGAACAGGACCAGGGGTGATGGGTTGCCAGTTGGGCTGGGTATGCTGGATGTTGCAGTGCTTTGATAGAACGGTGCGGACGGCGGTTTGACACCCGGTGGAGGCTGAGGTACTACGGGCGTTTCTTTAACTGCAGCAGGTTTTGCCGGTCTTTCAGACTTTCGGAAAGCAGGTCTAGCCCTGGGGCGGGGGGGAGGACAGGCAGGGCATGCCCGCAGGTGACCGGAATAAAAGTGTCCCACCGGACATTGAAGCAGGTCTTTCTCAGCCTCTGTAAGGGCGCTACGCCATTCCACCGCGTTGGGACGGACGGCTGGATCCCTGTGCCCATCAATAAAACAGGTTTTGAATAATCCAGCGAGGACCGGGGAGAGGTGATTTAGCGAAGGCGCATTTCTGGGCGGCTGTACTGGACCGGGAGGTGAGCTCATGTAGGGAAAAAGTCCCATACGCACCCGGTTCTCCAATGGAGGAGGATCTCCACTCCCCATCCACTGTGCCCGGAATGGGTGGTTACCTCCAACCAGCAGCTGGAAAATCAGTACGCCCAGCGAAAAGGCATCGTGCTCGGGCAGCCGGGTCACTTCTTGCAGGGGTTTCCCGATCAGCTCGGGCGGTGTATATTCCAACTTCCCAACCGGGCAGTAATGGATGGTCAAGCGCCCGTTCTGCCGCTCCTGGACCTGGAAAGAATCTGTGTCAATCAAGGTGACCAGGGCAGAGGGATTGACCAGTGCGTTGCTTTCGTTGAGGTCTCCAATCACATACCCGCTACGATGGAGGGCCGCCACTGCCGCAGACAGGTTCCGAGCAGCCCGGTAAAGGTAGCGTGTATCAAAATTGGGTAGAACGGCTGCCCGACGGCGCGGGTTGAATACCTCCAAAACAGGCACGGCCTGGCGGATGTGGGGCATAAGATAGCCTGCCAGACGGCGGTTGCCCCCATAAATAAGGCCAGAAGGCCAGGCCAGGGAGGGGTGGCTCAACGACCGGGTCGGGTTTTCTGGCGCATTTGCCATCATCCAGTTGAGCTTGGCCTCGTAATTGGGCCGGGGGGCCGGCTCGAATACCTTGGCCAGCGAATCGGAGCGACCTTCGACTTTGTAGACAGTGGCTTCACCACCCTGGCCTACGATATGCCCTAGCCGGATGGGCTTTTGATGTGAGTCATAAACTTTCATCTGCTTTGTCATTCAACCCCATCAGTAGGCGTGCCAGAACAGATTGCCAGGACTAGAGACCTGTCGTCGTCGGTGCGTGCGCTGACCCGCTTCGAGCTTAGAAAGGAAGCTAATTGTTCTGTTGCAGCTTCAGGATCCTGCACAGAGGCGGCAAAGGCCAACAAGGGGTTGAAAAATGGTACATGTGGAAGGTTAGCAGGCATTTGCAGCGCCAGGCGCATTAAACCATCACTAAAAACTGCCAGTCCCTGTATTGGATAATGCAAGATTTGCACCTGCATATGCTCAAGGGCATCTTCCTGAACAAGGAAATAGGTCTCATTGGCATACTCTCCGCGTTGTGGCTGGGTAACGGCGACCAGCTCTTGCTCGGCGGTCTGTACGACGACGCTTCCGTCTCCGAGCTGCCCGACGGTGAGAAAGCCATCCACAGCGGCAACACAAGTCAAAGTGGTCGCCAAAGAGCGTATATGGATTTCGTCTTCTTCGGCAAGCTCAAAGAGAGCCTGTTGGGCGCTTTCAAAGGCGGATCGCATCGTGCTCTCAAAATCCAAATGTGAGGAATGTGGGGAAGCGAGGCTACTTTCCAATTCCTGCAGGGCAGCTTCGACCGCCAGACGAGCGCCCAAGTCGGAGTACTCGGCCGAACCGGCCCCATCTGCTAATGCCACCAGGAGCGCCTCCCCTTCCTCAGATGAGAGTACGATCGAAGCCTGGTAATCCTGGCAAGGATGGCCGTTTCTCAGGTGTGACTCCCCAATTACAGATGCCCCAACCACGCGCCAGCAGCACGGTTGAGATTGGGCGATCTCACCCTTCTCATGCTCCTCACGCTCGGGTAAAGGATAAGCCAGGGACATCAGGAATGCGATGTATCGATCTCTCCCCACCCAACCGGTGGGAGTGGGGCTTGTTCGCCAGGCCTGGAATGAGCAATCACCGAGAGACTCTTTGAAAGCCATTGGAAGAGATCTGTGAATGCCAGTCCTTTTAATTTTAGTGGAGCTCGCGCAGAAGAAAACCGGTTCAGGACCTTCATATCCGCTTTGTCAACACCAACAGCATAAAAGACTACCCCCTTGCGCTCTTCTTCTTGCTTGACCTGCTCTGCTGCTAGCTCCCAGCCACGATCAGTGGGCCGGCCGTCAGTAATCAGGAAGATCCACGGGCGGAAATAGTCCAGTCCGTTTTGCTTATAGATCTCCTTACGGGCCTTGATTAGCTCCAGAGCCCGCCGCATGGCTTCTCCCATTGGGGTGTCACCGGAGGCGTCCAGCACCGGCGAGCGAAACTGGTCGACTGTGGCAAAGGCTTTCCCGGCTTCGAACTCAATCTCTTGGGTCTTCGGACGAACCAGCAGAGAGCTGGACTGTGGGTCAGCCGCCTCGTTGGGAAGGCCGCTGCGGACGTCTATGGCTCGGACGCCGTTTCCGAATGTGATAATAGCCAGCTCGACACGCAAAGAAGCCAGCTGGTCCCTCTTTAGGGCCGCACTAAAGTCACGCAGGGCGGTATTCAGCTCAAGGATTGGTTCTCCTCTCATCGAGCCGGAGGTATCCAAGACCAATACTACCGGGCAGCGGGGCTCGGGGTTGTCTGCAAACTCAGCTTGATCGAAATAGTAGGGTTCCATTTCCTCTCCACTTCTAGAACCAGGGGTGGCACTTGGGCATGATCGGAATTAGATGGGATCTACCAGCCCTGGATGCCCAATGCTTGTCATGAACAATATAAATATACCACTTTTTGATTGGACTAAATCTTGCGGGGCCGCATGATTAAAAATCAGCAGAGACCTGATCGGTTTTGAAGGTTACCCAAAAATATTCAGTTATAATTATAGGATAAATAGCTCCACAATAGCGGAATGATGACTAATTAACAAGGGAGGGAAACCAATAAAAATTCATTTTTGTTATCTTAGTTACATACTACTCGTACTTCAAAAATCGGTATTTAGAATGTGGATTCGAACCAGGAGGTAAGAATGAAAACGAAAACGAAAACTGCAAGGTTACTATCTATTCTGGTTGTTTCAGCCCTCATCATCCCTATATTTATGACAGGCTACAACGTACAACCGGGAGTAGCTTCTCAGGACCCGAGAGTGCATGTGGTGCTGACCCTCCTGCACAACAATGACGGAGAGTCCCGCTTAATCAACCTGGGAGCCGGTAGGGAGGATTTCGGAGGGGTAGCACGCTTCAGGACATTGGTGGATGAATTGCGGGCGGAGGCCACAACAGGAGCTCCCCAGGCAGATTTGCGTGGGGCCAAGCGTGTTGCACTAATGGTCTCATCCGGAGACAACTTCCTTGCGGGAGCAGAATTTAATTCCAGCCTGGATAAGGGCATCCCCTTTTATGACACGATTGCTATGGACCTGATCGGTTATAACGCAGTCGCTATTGGTAACCATGATTTTGATTTTGGGCCAGACGTCCTGGCAGATTTCATCATCGGCTTCGAGCGGACCCGGCCGACCTATTTGAGCGCCAACCTGGATTTCAGCCAGGAGCCGCGTTTGCAAGCGCTGGTTGACCAGGGGCGGATTGCAGCCAGCGTGGTAGTAAAAGAACGCGGAGAGGAGTTTGGCATCATTGGGGCAGTCACCCCCATGCTACCCTTTATTTCCAGCCCGCGCAACGTGGTCGTCATGGAGGATGTAGCTGCGGCGGTTCAGGCCGAGGTGGATAAACTGGAGGCCATGGGTGTGAACAAGATCATCCTGATCAGCCATCTGCAGAGCGTCGATGAGGACCTTGAGCTGGCCCCGAGGTTGAGAGGGGTTGATATTATGGTCGCCGGCGGCGGCGATGAAGTCCTGGCGAACGAAGGTGATCTACTGGTTCCTGGCGATTCAATCTTCGGACCCTACCCGATCATGACAACCGGCGGCGATGGCAGAACGGTACCCGTGGTAACGACAGCTGGCGGTTATGGATATGTCGGACAGCTCATTGCCGGTTTCGACAAACAAGGCAACCTCCTGATGGTCCATGACTCCAGTGGACCAGTGCGTGTTGCTGGCGGCGACCAGCCAGACGCAGTCGAGCCAGATCCCGAAATGCAGGCGCTCGTTGTAGAGCCTCTCCTGGCTGATCTTGAAGAGAGAGCCAACACGGTGGTCGGTACCAGCGAGGTCGACCTGGACGGTAGGCGAACGACCGTACGCTTAGCTGAATCCAATCAGGGCAACCTGATAGCTGACTCATTGCTCTGGCAGGCGACACTGCTTGCGCCGAATTTTGGTATTCCGCTCCCTGACGTGGCTCTTCAAAACGGTGGTGGGATTCGCAACGACACAATTATTCCAGCTGGCCCGCTCACTGTCTTGGACGTTGAGAGCATGGTGCCCTTCCCCAACTTTGTAAGCGTTGTTGAGGACATCTCTCGTGACCAGTTTAAAGAGCTGCTCGAGAACGCGGTATCCAGGATTGAGTTTACGGATGGGCGTTTTGCACAGGTAGCCGGTTTCAGCTTTGTCTATGACGCGGCTGGGACGCCTCAACTTGTTGATGCTGATGGAAATGTTACCCAGGCGGGTACTCGGGTTCGGGAAGTCGTCCTGGATGATGGCACTGTGCTGGTGTCGGGAGGCTCAGTTGTGCCTGGCGATTCATTGACGATATCAACTATCGATTTCCTTGCTCAGGGAGGAGACCAGTACCCATACCGCGGCGCTCCCTTCACTACCTTGGGTGTGACTTATGCTCAAGCATTGCGTAATTATATCGAGGTCGGGTTGGGTGGAGTTGTCCGGGCGGCTGATTATCCCTTTGGAGGAGAGGGCCGGATTACCAGGATCAACTGAAAGCTGCCGAAGCAGTTACTCAGATAGGGCTCCATATATCGCCCAGGGCTTAACCCTGGGCGGTTTTATTTCGCTCGAACCGATTTAAGTCTACCGAAGATTCCTGCCAGTTTGCGAAATATCTGGGTTTCGTTCACATGCGCCCGGCGGCTGAAGACATCATAATCGTGAGCTTCAATATCGTCCAGGATCGCCTCGTACAAACCGGCTGCCGCCGCTACTGCGAAACGACCATCCGGATGGAGCATTGGAATCCCGGGCCAGGCTTCTTCGTATAGATGGCGATTGCGAGTAATCTGAAAACGCATGAATTCCCGCCACCGGTCATCTACCAGGCCTTTTTCGATATCCGCCTCTTGCAATCCATAGGCCTCTAGCTCATCCAATGGCAAATAGAGCCGGCCTGCACGCCAGTCCTCCTGGATGTCTCTAAGAATATTTGTCATTTGGAGGGCTACGCCTAACTTGACTGCATGGTAAATAGCTTCTGACCGGTCAAAGCCGATAATATGCATGCTCATCAAGCCGACCGTGGAAGCTACCCCATAACAGTATACAGAAAGCTCTTCGAAATTGTCATAGCGATACTTGTGTAGATCCTGCTGGATGCCGTCCAGAAGCTGTTCAGCATAGCGCAGGGGGATACGAAACTTGGAACGG
>CAZAQS010000250.1:0-6962 GCA_964486825.1 uncultured Anaerolineaceae bacterium
CGGCTCATATGGATGAGATCGGCGTCATGGTCACCCATGTGGACGAAAACGGTTTTATCCGCTTTATCAGCCTGGGTGGGGTCAACCCGCTGACCTGTGTTGGCGCCCGTGTCCGTTTCTTGAACGGCCAGGCCGGCGTAATTTTTATGGAGCGACTGGATGAGCCGGGGAAAATTCCAGCCCTGGAAAAACTATTTATCGATGTCGGTGCAAAGGAAAAGGAGCAGGTATCCCTGCGCGTAGGAGACGTGGGTGTCTTCGAGCACTCCTTCGCCGACTTGGGCGACCGCCTGGTGTCAAAAGCCATGGATGATCGCATCGCAGTAGCCGTGCTGGTGGAAACCCTGCGCATTTTATCCGAATCGGGTGATACCAGCCCGCATGAGCTGTACTTTGTGTTCAGCGTCCAGGAAGAGGTCGGCCTGCGCGGAGCTACCACGGCTGCTTTTGGGGTAGAACCCGACCTGGGCCTGGCGGTTGACGTAACCCGCACCGGCGATACCCCTCGCTCCGTGAAAATGGAAGTCAGCCTGGGCAAAGGCCCTGCCATCAAGGTTCGTGATTCCGGCATGCTGGCGGATCCTCGCCTGGTGGATTGGATGGTGAACACGGCTGTCCAGGCCGGCCTGCCCTACCAGTTGGAGGTCCTGGAAGCCGGCACGACAGATGCCCGCGCCATGCAGGTCAGCCGGGCGGGTGTACCAGCGGGTTGCCTGTCCATTCCATGTCGCTATATCCACTCGCCCTCAGAAATGGTGGATTACAATGACGTTCAGAACGCAGTCAAGCTCATGATCGAGCTGCTGAAGAGCAAGCTCGAACTGTGATAGAATCTCAATCCACCTGATCTTCAGGCCACGCATACCCTCATGTTCTCCCACCGTATCCTCCTATCCCTCCTCATAATCCTGGCAGCTGGCTGCAACAGCCTGCCGTTCCAGGACGGTCTCCTGGAGACGGAGGCTCCGCTCGACTCCACCCCAGCCACAACTCCCACGCTGGCGCCCACCCTTATCCCTACGCCGCCGCCTGAGATCACACCTCCCGGTCCGGTGACGTTGACCGTCTGGCTGCCGCTCGAATTTGACCCGAATTCCGGAACGATCAGCGCCGACTTGCTCAAATCCCGCCTGGAGGAGTTCAGCCTGCGCCGTCCAGGGGTCAGGCTCGACGTGCGCTTGAAAACGGTTGACGGGACGGGTGGGCTATTGGACACCCTGACAGCTGCCAGCGTAGCCGCGCCCCTGGCCATGCCCGATTTGGTGGCCCTGCCGCGCCTGCTGATGGAGACGGCCGCACTCAAGGGCTTGCTCCATTCTCTGGATGGCATGACCGAGGCCCTTGCCCACCCGGATTGGTACGATTACGCTCTCGAGCTATCCCGGCTGCAAGATACAACCTTTGGCCTTCCCATAGCAGGCGACGCCCTGGTGCTGGTGTATACCCCTTCCAGTATTGCTGAGCCTCCAAAAACCTGGGAACAGGCCTTGGACCTGGAAAGCCCGTTGCTCTTCCCGGCAGCCGATGCCCAGGCCCTGACCACCCTGGCATTTTACCGGTCGGCGGGCGGTCCTGTTCAGGATGGGCAAGGCCGTCCCATGTTGGATGTCGATATACTGGCGCAGTTGCTGTCCTTCTACCAGACCGGAGAGCTCAACCAGGTTTTACCTTATTGGATGAGCCAGTACGAGACTTATGAGCAAGCCTGGGATGGCTATCTCGAAAACCCCCAGGGCTTAAATGTGGCCTGGTTTTCACGCTATTTCTCAGCCCACGCAGTACCGGTCGAAATAAACGCCACATCCTTAGAAGAGGGCGCGCCAGAGGAAGGCGCGCCAATAGAGGACTTCATCGCTGCTGCAACACTCCCTACACCTTCTGGCGAACCCTTCACCCTGGCGAACGGGTGGGTGCTGTCCCTGGCTGGCAGCCAGCCTTCGAAACAAGCCTTGGCCATGGAGCTGGCTGAGTTCCTGACCGATAGCACTTTCCTGGCGGCCTGGACCGAAGCTTCCGGGATGTTACCGCCTCGATCGGAGGCCTTGGAAGGTTGGGGCGAGGATTCGGCCCGGGATATCGCCCGCCAGGTCGCGTCTTCAGCCCATATCTTCCCCTCCGCCGATGTGCTGTCCAGTCTGGCGCCTCCGCTCCAACAGGTAACCCTGCAGATCCTCAAACAGCAAGGAGAACCCCTCTTCCTGGCTGAGTTGGCGGCTGCACAACTCGAGAATCCTTAGCCAAAGGCAATTTTTGTAGCAAAAAACTACGCTTGACTTGAAGCGTTTGGAATGTTATGATGCTACTAATGATGTTCCATCAAAAATGGAGATAATCCATGCCCGTTGATCATTACCTCGAGGACGGATCTGGCTCGATGGGGGAACATCTGGATATAGAAGCTGAGCCAGAGAGTACCACCATTGACTCGAGGGAAGACACAAAAGAAAGCCATCTGCTTGAATTTTGGGAAGGACTGTCGCGTGCGGGATTAGGCGAGGCAGTATTGCGGTTTGGCACACATTTGCTTTCCATCGCCCTGGTCCTGGTGGTGGTTTGGGCAATGCGTGCTTTTTATTTGCGCGCTCAAGAAGAAAACCGCCCTGAGAAAGCCGTCCTGGCGGCCGAGCTTCCCACCCCCGTTCCAACCGATCGCCCACCAACACTGCCATCCTTCCTGTCTTATGATCCCCCGGAAAATTTTGGCATCACCCGCATGGCGGTGATGCATACCAATCTGCCCAACCGGCCGAGAGGTGAGGTGATTACCTATGAGGTGCAGCCTGGGGATACCATCTTTGGCATCGCCGAGATGTTCAACCTGAGGCCGCAAACCATCTTGTGGGGAAACTTCTACATCTTGGGAGACAATCCGCACCTTTTAAGCCCTGGCCAGGAGCTAAACATCCTGCCTGTGGACGGCACCTACCATAAATGGAGCGCCGGAGAGGGTTTGAACGGTGTGGCTGCCGGATACAGGGTTACACCAGACGTGATAATCAACTGGCCCGGTAACCGCCTGACCGAAGAGATGGTCGCTGACTTGTCCGATCCAAGGATCGAGCCCGGCACCTGGCTGGTTGTGCCCGGTGGTGAGCGTGACTTTGTCACCTGGAGCGCCCCGCGTATCAACCGCAGCAACCCGGCTGTAGCCAAGGTCTTGGGACCCGGCTCTTGTGGGACGATTGCAGATGGCGCTGTGGGCATCGGCGCCTTTATCTGGCCCGCCAACGAGCACCGCCTATCCGGTTATGATTATTCGCCCGGCACCAACCACTTTGGTATCGATGTCGCCGGCAAGCTGGGCGACCCGATCTACGCCGCCGATAACGGCGTGGTCGTGTACGCCGGGTGGAACAACTGGGGCTACGGCAACGTGGTCGTAATTGACCACGGCGCTGGCTGGCAGACTCTGTACGCCCACCTCAGCTCGGTCGGGGTTGCTTGTGGGCAAAGTGTTTACCAGGGCGGTGTGGTCGGCGCCTTCGGCAGCACCGGCAATTCTTCCGGCCCCCACCTGCACTTTGAGATGCTGCACGAGTCCTTTGGTAAGGTCAACCCCTGGAACTTCCTGCCCTGATTGGATGAATTGGCAAACCAGGCTTCCTCGGCATAATTGCCGGTGAAGCCTGGTTTATTATTTGAATCCCCAGGTCCGTTAACCTGGGTCAGGAGATAGGGATCTCTTCTAGCTGCGCGATCATGCCCTCGATCACATCGAAACCCCCCTGCCAGAAATCTCGGCTGTAAACATCGATCCCGGCCCGCATCAAGATCTCTGCCGGGGCGTCAGACCCCCCTGCGGACAAGATTTCCATATAACGTGGCTTGAAGCTTTCTCCCTCCTCCTGGTACTGCTTGTAGAGCGCCAGCACCAGTAGCTGGCCGAAGGCGTAAGCGTAAACATAAAATGGTGTACCGTAGATATGCGGGATAGAGACCCATTCCCAACGGAATTCGTCGCTTAACTCGACCGCCTCTCCAAACTGCTCACGCAAGTTCTCCATATAAACCTTGGCCAGATCGTCCACCGATACGCCATTCTGGATCATTTCGTGGGCTTCTCGCTCGAAAAGCGCAAAGAAGGCCTGCCGCATAATGGTAGCATAGGCGTCATCTACCTGGCGGAAGAGCAAATCTCTGCGTACCTGTTCGTCCTCTTCAGCCGCCAACAGGCGGTCCACCAGCATCATCTCGCCAAAGGTAGAAGCGGTTTCTGCCAGGGGTAGCGAAGCATGGAAGGTGAACAGGGTGTGCTCGGAGGCTAGCATGGAGTGGATGGCATGTCCGAGCTCGTGAGCGATGGTCGCCACATCCCGCGGCCGCCCATGGTAGTTCACCAGTACCCAGGGTGTGCCTTGCGGCTCGACGGACCAGCAGAACGCGCCGCCTCTTTTCCCCTTTCGTACTTCGCTATCCAGGTGTTCTTCATTGAAAACGCGTTCAGCCAGATCGCCGATCCTGGGGTGGAAATGGCGGAATGAATCCAGCACCATATCCACTGCAGTATCGAATTTGTAGGTCTTGTCCGATGGGGCCAGGGGCGCGTAGATATCATACCGGCGTAGCCGGTCCATCTTCAACCAGCGCGCCTTCAACTGGAAAAAGCGTTGGAAAACCCCGGCATTGCTCCGGCACACTTCAAGCAAGGTTTCCACCACTTCATCCGGAATTGCATTCGCAAGGTTGCGGGCTGAGATTGGCGAGGAAAAGCCACGCAGCCCCACCTGCTCGTTCCCCCAATCACGCACCATGGTCTGGTAGATTTGCCCCAGGATCAGGCTGTCATCCCCATACACGCGGTAGAGCTCCTGGTAAATGGCAGCCCGGATATTCGCATCGTGGTGTTGGGCGTATACCATCAGTTCGTCGCGGGTCAGCTCCTTTTGCTCGCCCTCGATCTCCACCTTGAACAAATAGCGGTTGGTGATCGTCTCGTACAGCTTTTCGAGCGCTTGCTGACCGGTGACATCTTTGATATTGATGATCTTCTCCTCTGGCTCCGAGAGGGTGTACGGCTTGAAAAGTCGCATCTCTTTCAGCCAGTAGTGATATCGCCCGGCTTGTTCCAGCAAGCGCTCAGCATCCGGGTCTTCCAGGCCCTTCCACCACAAGCTGAAGAACAGGGTCCGGTTCTGGATATCGGCCATTGACTGCTGGACCTTGGACAGGAAAGTCTGTGCATTCTGTTCCTGGGTATCACCATAGAACCTGAGGCTCGCAAAGCTGTAGATCCTGTGAGCGATTTGACTGATCGACTCGAGCCGCTCCACAAATCGAAAGAATACATCTGGAGAAATACCCGTGGAGAGCTCCTCCCGGCCTTTCTCAAATTCAGCCACCTGTGCTTCCAAATCGGCAAAGGCGGCCTCCATTTCAGGGCTTTCCTGTGTCGGGAACAGGTCTGCCAGGCTCCAGGCAGTCTGTTTAAATGATATTGTCATTAACTCACCTTCCTCGTAAAGTAATATAGGGCAGTGGGACCATCCAGACGCCCTTAGATATTGAAACGGATATGAACAACCTCCCCCTCCTGCACTTTATACTCTTTGCCCTCCAGGCGCAGCCTGCCTTTCGCCCTGGCTTCCGACAGGCCACCCAATGAAATCAGATCATCCACCGAAATCACTTCTGCCCGGATAAAACCTCGCTGCAGGTCGCTGTGGATCTCGCCGGCGGCTTCGAAAGCCGTCGCTCCTCGGCGCAACGTCCAGGCCCGAACTTCATCCTCTCCGACCGTGAAGAAGGACTGCAAACCAAGCAAATCGTAGGATAAGTGGATCACGCGGTGAAGCCCCGGCTCCTTGATGCCGTAGTCCTCCAGAAATGCCTGGGTATCTTCTTCTGGGAGTTGGGCAATCTCCATTTCAAGCTTTCCTTGCAGAGGTACGCAAGGATCCTCCACTGCTCGCCCTTCCATCAACTCTTCCCTGGGAGGTGGAAGCTGCCCTTCAGATAGGTTCAAAACGATCAGGATAGGCTTGCGCGTCAATAATCCAAACCCTGAGAGGTTTTTAATTTCCTCAGCGCTGACCTGCACCTGCCTGAGGGGCTTTTCATTTGCCAGGGCTTCATTGAGGTGCTGGAAGAGGGAGATCTCTCTTTCGACCGTGCCCCTATCTCGGCCGCCTCCCTTGCGGCTTTCATCAGCCAGGCGTTCCAGCTTACGCTCTACAACGATCATATCGTTGAGCAGCAGTTCTGCATCCATGGCTGCGACGTCACGGCCTGGGTTTACGCTCCCGGCCGGATGAGCAACGTTCTCGTCTTCGAAGCAGCGCACCACGTGCAGGAAACCGTCCATCTGCGAAAGCTGGTTGAGCAGCGCCCCCGAAAGGCCGCTTTTACCGGCGCTCCCATCCAGGCCAGCGATATCTGCATAGGTTACCTTTGCATAGACCGTCTTTTTAGGATGGAACAAAGCCGAAAGTCGATCGACACGCTCGTCCGGCACATTCACGACGGCCGTATGCACATCAAAACGACCCCCGCTGGTTGTCGTTGGTCGATCTCCCCGAGTCAGGGCATTGAAAATGGTGGTTTTACCGGATTGGGGCAGTCCTATGATTCCTAGACGCATAAACACTCACAAATTTCATATATTATTCTACTTGACCACGCCCCGAACATTAGATATACTTTGCCTACTCTGGCCGAAGTGGCGGAACAGGCAGACGCGCACGACTCAAACTCGTGTTCCTTCGGGAGTGTGGGTTCGATTCCCACCTTCGGCACCAGTGGATTATAGCACAAGCCCTCCTTTAAGCATCAGGAGGGCTTTTTGGTATCAGCGAACTTGTTGCATGAACGAGCTTGGTTCGCCCTTGCCACCCATCTCTCCTGTTGGTATGATCTATACCAACGAAGTATAGGGGCGTAGGTTTAGCTGGGGTAAAGCAAAGCAAATCAGAGATCAGATCATTAACCGTCAGGAGAGTGTTTTATGCCATCTCTAAACGAGGTGT
>CAZAQS010000251.1:0-5248 GCA_964486825.1 uncultured Anaerolineaceae bacterium
GCTCAACAGCAGGGCTTTGCCAGACTCTGGGACGCGCATCTGGTAGAACTCGGCTGCCAGCGCGCCGGTAATCCAGACAATCGTGCATAATTGGGCGTGGGGCCGCTTCCCCTCGCACCAGTCGTCAAACCAATCTTGCCGCCAGCCGCCCAACGACTGGTAATAATAGAGAACCCTGCGGTTATTGGGGTCATTCTGGAAAGCGCGCAGATCTTCCACGCTGCAAGCTAAGGGCATCGCCAGGCATTCAGCCGCATAAGGACTATAGGGTAGGAAGACGCTTACCCGCCCCAGGGCGCCAACCGGGTAAGACATTACCGCCGGCTTGCCCAGTTCCTTGGCGCGGCCCAACATGGTGATACTGATGGCCCAATCGTCTGCGGCAGGCATGATGACATCGCCCATGCCGATCACCTCATCAATCTCGTCGCAGGTCAGGGCTTTTTCATAAACCGTAACCTGAGCTTCCGAATTTATCCTAAGAATTGTGTCTTTTACAATTAGCCCTTTATTCATTCCCAGGGTATCGGAAAAGCAGGTGATCTGCCGGTTCATGTTGGAAAGAGAGAAGGTATCGTATTCAATGAGGGTAAAATTTTGCATCCCACTGCGGGCTAAAGCGACTGCTACCACCCCTCCGATACCTCCGCAGCCGACGATGACGACTTTGGCGTCCTGAATTTTCTTTTGTTCATCCTGGGAAAAAATCCCATAGTTGCGCTCAAAAAGATCCTCGTACTTCATACCGTTCATCCCGTTCTCGTGGATCATCGCGTGCCTGTTCATCATTTATCAGCCTTGAGGCCCCAAGCCAGAGCTGAACGAGCCAGTTGGGGCCTCAAGGTATCTCAGGTTATTACAGGTGAAAATTTTAGAGATGCTTCTTGGCTACGTCGGCGGCGATGTCATCGATGCCGAGCGCTTTGAGCGTCTCGAGGGTGGGTATACCCTTGTCTTCAGTCCAGCCGCGAGCCTTCCAATAGGCTGGCAGGTTCTCGTTGAAGAGTTTATCCCGGTCACCGCCGTACGCTACCTCTCCCTTCTGCGGCCCATTGGGCAGAGGATCGTCGAACCAGCGATCGGGTACGAGCTTATCCCACTGTGCCTTCGGGTCGGTCAGCTGCTGAGTGTGGATATCAAAGAGGCGGGTGAGGGCATATTGGCGAGCGCCGACTGCCGTCAGGTCTTCTTCGGTGTAATTCATCCAGCCGGTGGCTGCTTTCACCAGATCCAGCTTCTTGCCAGCCCAGTGCCCGGCGGCGAAAGAACAGTGAACCAAAGAGTTGTTCGTAACCTGGTTGTTCTGACCGGCAATGGCTGCTGCCCAGTCACCCTGCTTGAAACCACCGCCGCCTCCGCCGGTGTGTTCGCACGGGCGAGACACAGTGACGTATTCCATGGCGTCCTTATCCAAAGGACTGCGGACATCGTGGGCAGGTTGGCCATAGCGGTGTGCGGTAATGGAGTACTTCAGGATCTCCTGGTTGCCCTTCTTCTCGGCAAAGTACTTCGCGCTTTCCCAGGTGCCTTTGGCCAGGTGATCGCCAACGCCTTCGCGGTTCACGATCTTTTTCAGTAGGGCGTCTACGGCGTGCACGTCGCCCCATTGCAGATCGATGCCATCCAGGTCGGCGGGAGTGATCAGGTCGCGCTGGCGGAGTTCCATCAACATCGCCAGCAGCGCGCCTCCCTCGATGAAGTCGAGGCTGTAGTTATCGTGCAGGTAGGTTGTGTATTGGGTCTTTGCCAGGGCTTCGGCCTGGTTATTGTGATCGCCTTTAAAGGGATCTGAAGGGGTGGCGCCGGACATTTCTGCGTAGCCCAGGTTGCCTCCGACCATGCCCATCGCTTCCCAGTCGGGCATGTCCGACATATGCCCATTCATCAAGGGATCTTCGCTGGTGATCTCCGTCGGATACAGGCAGTGCATGGTGCACTGTGGGCAAGATTTTTTACCCACGAAGCTGACTGTGTCCATGAAGGGGCCGGTCAGAGAGCGGACAGCAGGGTCAGACCAGGCGCACCACTGCCAGTTACGGATGGGGAAGGCGTCTTCGACGTAAGCAGAGCGAGCGCCAATGCCGGCCGTACCATACGACCGCCAGAACCAGTCCTTCGCCTCCGAATCTTGAATAGCCCTGGTCAGATCGAGGAAGGTCTTCTTGTCGGCTAAGGCATGGCCTTTCGTGCCGCGGATTACGACCGCTTTGAGGTTCTTGGATCCCATGACGGCTCCAGCGCCGTACCGGCCGTGAGCACGACCGCCTTCGGTGATAACACAGGCATACCAGACCTTGTTTTCACCGCCGGGGCCGATCGTCCAGACCTGGGCCAGGCGACGTTCGCCGATGCCGACCCGAGCTGGAGGTCGTAAGGCAGCCCATTCGCTGGTCAGGTCAGCATTGCGCAGCATTGGCTCGCGGGTCTCCAATTCTGCGCTGACAACCTTCTTGAGCTCGATCTCGGTCTCCTCAGCGCCTTTGCCCCACAGATGGCTGGCGTCACGGATCTCGATCACGTCGTCGAGGATGGCGATATAGACGGGTTTGTCCGCTTTGCCAACGATTTGGAGGCCGTCCCAGCCGGCGTACTTCAGCTCAGAGGCTGCCTGCCCACCACTGGTAGAGATGCTGATGAAGTTGTAAGCGCTTTTGGTAACCGTAACAGAGCGAGCGTTCGGGGCTGCTCCGGTTACCGGCCCGATCATGAACTGAAGCATGTTTTTCGGACCCAAGGGGTCTACGTCGGGTTCATGTACACCCTCTTTGAAGAGGTAGTAAACGCCGAGGGCCGCCCCACCGAGGTACTTCTTGTAGACATCTTCCGGGGTTTCGACGACAGTGACGTTCCCGGTAGTGAGGTCCACTCTGGCGATCTTTCCAGTCATACCTTTTAGGTCAGCCATCATAGACTCCTTATTTTGTTGAATGCCTTGCGGTAAACAAGTTCACCATACTCGGCTGGTTTAAATGAATGGAAGCGTCCATTCCGTCCAACAGGCATGAACCGCAGAGCCAGGGGCTCAGGGCAGGCCTGCACACACTGGGGATCGCCGCCGCAGCGGCTGCAAGCCTGGGCTTTCTTCTCGATTGGATCGAAGGAAATGCCCATGCCGAACTGATCTTCACAGATCTCGGCGCAGCGCCAGCACTTATCGGCGCCAAGGCATTTTTCTGGGTCGATATATTTGTAGCCCATCCCGTAGTAACCTGGCTTGCCTTCGCCTTCAGGAACGTGGTAGATCGCTTCTTCCGGGCAAACTTCTTCACAGGGGGACCGGTCAGAGCCCTCGGCCCAAACTTCCAGCTTGCAATCCTGGCAAACGGATACCACATCGACGAATTGGAAGCGGGTAGGGCGGATGCGAGCAAATTCCAGGTTGACCATGTTCTTGGTTTGCTCCGGGTAATATAATGCCGACCAGTGCTCGGCGCAAGCGACTGCGCACATCATGCAGCCCGTGCACTGCAGCGGGTCAAAAAACAACATATGTCCAGCCACAGGCTCGGCTGCCACAGCAGCGGCTTCACCGGCCGCGGGGGCCGGGGCCACAGGGGCTACACTGGGGGCTTCGGCGGGAACTGCAGGGGCAGAAACGCGACCGACCACGCCTCCGATGATCACGCCGGCAATACCGGTGCCCGACCCGATCAAAAATTCGCGGCGGCTGATGCTTTTGCTGCCATCCTTCTTCTCTTCTGGTTTTGGTTCTTTGTCTCTTCGCTCCACTCGTGCCATTTTAACCTCCTGTTCTCAACTTACTCGGCTTTGATTGCCATCGACGTTTTGATATTTTGCTTGAGTCCAATTTGGTTTAATGCCACTCCTTTCTCTTATGCCCAGTCGCTCTATTCAGAGCCCGCGGCTCTGTTATTACAAATAATTTTTGCTGATTTGATTCGTGGTAAAGTGCGCTGGTTGGGACAAATTAGTTTCAGCCATTATCATCATACCTGTTCCAACCTTTTTCTCTAATACCATGTTGGGGTATTTGATCAAAAAAAATAGAGCTATCTTTCGATAGCCCTACCGGATAGTAGCGCTCGAGCGATATAGCCCAACCGAGCTATATCACCTCCCTGCCCTTACTCGCCGTCCAGTAAACCCTGCCTGACGGCGTATACTGCAGCCTGGATGCGGTTCTGCAAGTGCAGCTTTTCCAATATATTCTTTAAATGTATCTTGACTGTGTTCTCTGAAATCACCAATTCGGCGGCGATTTCCTTATTCGTCAAGCCTTCTGTCACCAGCTGGAGCACACTTATTTCCCGGGAAGTCAGCCCGGTGAGCGCATCCTTTTCCGGTCCGCTGGCATGAGTAGGATGGGTGAATTCCTTCAGGATCTTCGCGGCGATCACCCCCGATAAAGGCGCTTCGCCGCGGGAGATGCTCGCCAACATCTCGAAAAGTTGTTCGGGTTCAAGGTTCTTTAACAAATAACCCTGCGCGCCGCTCTTGATCGCCTCGAACAGGTTGTGGTCGTCATCCGCTACAGTCAGCATGACGATCTTTATGCAGGGCATCTCACGCTTGATGCGTTGGGTTGCTTCAAGCCCATTGCATTTGGGCATATTAATGTCCATCAGAATCAGGTCGGGCAGCAGTTCGCGCGCCAGTTCGACGGCCTGCAGACCGTCGTCAGCCTCGCCCACTATTTCCAGGTTCGGATGGTTCGATAGCAGCGCCGCAACCCCTTTCCTGAATAAGATATGGTCATCCACAAATAAGATACGCATTTTTCCTCGCCACACCACCATAAACCAACCCACCCATGACTGGTTGGTTAAGTAGAAGGGTCATCCGAGCGACGGCACACGGATCTCGATGCGCGTGCCGCCTCCGAGCCGTGTGTCAATCTCCAGGAGGCCTCCTACGCTTTCAGCCCGCTCGCGCATGATATGTAAGCCGTAAGACTGTCCGGAATCCCTGGCTTTCTCTGGGTCGAAGCCCCGGCCATTGTCCTGGATGTTGACCCTCATTTGCTCTTCCTCTTGCGTTAACTGGATGAGCACCTTACTCGCTTCGGCATGTTTCCTCACGTTGGTCAGGGCCTCCTGGACGATATACAGCACCTGGCTGCCCGCTTCTGCCGAGATCTCTCCCAGGCTCTCGCTGCCCACGATCAGTTGGGTTTTCAACCCGTAGCAGGCCTGGTATTCGTTCAAGTACTCTCGCAGGGTCGGCAAAAATTCCAATTCAGAAGAGATCGATGTGCGCAAGTTGAAGATGGCCTCGCGCACATCGGTAT
>CAZAQS010000251.1:5258-6954 GCA_964486825.1 uncultured Anaerolineaceae bacterium
TAGATGACTTTGAGCGCTCGCTTCATTTCTTGCAGGCTTTCTTGAGCCAGATCCAGCTGAGCCTGCTTCATCTGACTGTCAGTGATGGAGGCCTTTACGTTCAAATAACCCAGGGCCTGGGCCAGGTGATCGTGCATCTCCCGCGCCAGGCGGTTGCGTTCTTCTAAGATGGCAATGTAACGGAACTTACGGTGCAGTTGGGCATTTTCTATCGAGACCACGACCTGGTTAGCCAGGCGCATTAAGAGTTGAGCGTCGGCGGATACAAAGCGCCGTGGCTTGTGACTCAACACTTCAACTACTCCCAAGAAATCGTCGCTGCGCTGCAACGGCACCGCCAGAAAGGAGGCTGCGTGCCCTTCACGGAACAGCGCTTCGGTATGCAGGAGCGGTTGGTCGGGATCGTACACTTCCGCTATCACCGGATCTCCCTCCACCAACATCTTCCCGCCAGGGTCCAGATCCAGCAGCAGGCGTTGTCCTTTCAGCGACTGGCATGTATCCCCAGCGACTGCTTCGATCACCACCTCCGAGCTATCTTTTTCCAGCAGGCCCACCAGGCCAATATCGGTATCCAAAAGCTGCCGGGCGGCTTCGGCGACCTCGTCGAGCACCTCGTTTAAAGCCAGTGAAGCAGATATTTTGGTGCCCAAACCATACAGTGTCAATGCCTCTCGCTCCCTGCGTTCCATCTCCTGGTAGACTGTTTTCAGCTGCAAGCGCATGTCATTGAACGATTCGGCCAACTGGCCCAACTCATCCCCTGTTACCGCCTTAACCGGGCAGTCCAGGTTGCCGGCGCTGACCTGCGTCACCCCTTTCGACAGACCTTCTAGCGGCTCTAAGACCGAACGATTCAGCATCGGCAGCATCAGACCTACCAGGAGCAGCACAGTCCCTACTGCAAACAGGGAGGTGCGCAAGGTATTCTTGTTTAACTGGTCCTGCATTTGGTTCAAGGGAGTCTCCACCATCAGCAACCCCAAAACGCGGTCGCCGGTTGCGTGGCAAGCCTGGCATTCCTCCCGGTTATACAACACATTCACGGCCAAAAAAGCGCGCTCATTTTTCTCGTTGGTATAAATCGTGGTTTTCTGGCCTGGCATAATCACACCGGTATGACACAACTGGCATTCCGGCTCGCTCCGGTTGTAATGGAAACCCGCCTCGCCAGCATTTGAACTGACCGCCACCTCTCCCCGGTTGTTTAAAATGCGCAGCCGCTCGATCGCGTCCTGGCTGTCAAAAGATTCGATCAACTCGGTCGCCATGGCCCAATCGTTGGTCACCAGGGCATGCTCCAAGCTGGTTTCAATGAGCAGGCTGAGCCCAGCCGAGGTATTCTGCGCGTCCTCAATCAACTGCCTGGATTGAAAGTGGTAGAGGAGGATCGTATAGGCGATGATGGTGAACACCGAGATAGCGAACACCAAAAACGCCAGCTTGGCGCGCAGCCCTGGCTTAATCGATCGCCTCCCTACCCTGAGGAGAGCCGCTGCTTTCCTGCCATCTATCTCGGCGGCGCGAATATTAACTCTCGGGCAATCGATTTCGCTCATGTTGTGGATGATCTATTTCACTTACATCTATGAAGGTGTGCAGGTTTTCTAACCGCACTCCTCCATCATTCTACCAACCGCTTCCTTGGGCGGCATAACCTTAACAAAAGCGTCTGGGAGTCCTGCGTATGCAGGAT